>CALCDT010000110.1 GCA_937900425.1 uncultured Alphaproteobacteria bacterium
CGGATCGGGCCTCGGCCGGGGGGGCTTCACGGGCTGGCGCGACGGCCGCGACCGCGGCCCCGCGGGCGGCTTCGACTGGCGCAGCGGGCCGGAGCGGTCGTGGCCGGACGGCGACGGGTCCGGCGGCTTCGGCGACGGCGTCATCGGCGAGGGTGGTTTTCGCGAGGGTGGTTTTCGCGACGGCGCGGCCGCCTACGACGCGGGTCCGGGCTTCGGCGGCGATCGGGGAATCGCCCCGGGATCGAACCTCGGCGCTGGTGCGAGCCTCGCCCCCGGATCGTCCTTCGGCGCTGGATCCTCCTCCGGCGCCGGCTCCCCCCTCGCGCCCGGCCTGAACGAGGCGGGCCGCCCCGTCGCGGAGGCGAGCGGCGGCCTCGCCGCCCTCGCCGCGCCTTCCGCCGACGCCCGCGCCCATCTCGCCGAGCCCTCGGCGGAGGCGCTGAGCCGGCCGCTCGGCGCGCCGCGGGCGCAGATCCACGAGACCTACATCATCGCCCAGACCCGCGACGGCTTCGTCATCGTCGACCAGCACGCCGCCCACGAGCGCCTCGTCTACGAGCGGCTCAAGGCCCAGTTCGCCGGCCGGGTGGCGACGCAGATGGCGCTGATCCCCGACGTCGTCGAACTGCCCGAGGAGGACGTCGCCCGGCTGCTGGAGCGGGCCGACGAACTCGCCGCCCTCGGCCTCGTGGTCGAGGGCTTCGGGCCGGGCGCCGTCGTGGTGCGCGAGACCCCGGCCCTGCTCGGCAAGGTCGAGGCCGGCCGGCTCCTCGCCGACATCGCCGCCGACCTCGCCGAATGGGACAGTGCCACCCGGCTTTCCGAAAAACTCGACCACGTCGCCGCCACCATGGCCTGCCACGGCTCGGTGCGCGCCGGCCGCCGGCTCCGGGTCGAGGAGATGGACGCGCTGCTGCGCGAGATGGAAGCGACCCCCGCCTCCGGCCAGTGCAACCACGGCCGCCCGACCTTCGTTGAACTGAAGCTCACGGACATCGAGCGGCTGTTCGGGCGGCGGTAAGGCGCGGGGGGCGTCTGACGATCCGACGGAGGAGCGGCGGTGAAAAACATTCTCGTCGTCGACGGTGCCGAAAACTGCGCCTACGACATTTTCCAGGCTGAAGACGAAGAGTTCGCAATTCTTTTTCCGGGCGAAGGCCAGGACATCCAGTTCATCGAGGACATCGCCGACGATGTGGCCGCCGCTGCGGCGCTGCGGACACTTTGGACGCGGCCGGCCGACAAGAAGACGATCCACGGCCTGCACGGCATTCTCTTCTTCGAGCTCTGCGAGAAGAGCCGATACTATCCGAACAGGAGAGACAGCGACCTCGACCTGACGGGGCGCGTGTTTCGATCCGCGAATGGAGACACGCTCTGACCCCGACCTCGAGCAGCGCTCTGCGGTTCGCGTTCGGCTCCTTTGGATCGGCGCGTGAGTCCATCACTATGTCGGTTGGTGTGCGTAGTGCGGCCTCGGGGTTGCACCTCGGCCCGGCGGACCGCGCCACCGACGAAACCCCCTCTCGGTCGTCATCGCCGGCCTCGACCCGGCGACCCAATGGCCGTTCGGCGACGACCGGGCGAACCGGTTAGTCGAACCTCCTCACCTCCCTTCACTGACACCCTTCCGCCCGGCGAGGCGATTGGGTCACCGGCTCGAGGCCGGTGAAGACGGGAGAGAGGCTGAATTTCGGTACGCGCGCCGAACCGGCCGAACCGGACAGCAGTGGCGAGGGCCGCACCGCCCGAGAATGCGGCGCCGGCGCGACGACGCGCCATCCAGATTCCATCTTGATATTCTCTATCTAACATGTAGACATTATCGGGTAACTCGCTTTGACGGCTCCAGCCGCTCTCCGACGGACGCGAGGTCCGCGGCGGCCGGGGCCGAGCCAGGGAGATCCTCGATGAAGCCCACCGACTGGAAAACCTTCGCCCGCACCGGCCTGCTCGGCACCGGCCTCTTCGGCGCCACCCTCGCCGGCCTCGTGTCGCCGGCCTTCGCCGACGTGATCCTGACCAACGTCAGCTACGACCCGACCCGCGAGCTCTACGAGGACTACAACGCCGCCTTCGCGGCGCACTGGAAGGCGGAGACCGGGGAGACGGTGACGATCCGCACCTCGCACGGCGGATCGGGCAAGCAGGCCCGCTCGGTGATCGACGGGCTGCCGGCGGACGTCGTCACCCTCGCCCTCGAGAGCGACATCGACGCCATCGTCCAGAAGAGCGGCAAGATCGCCGAGGACTGGCGCGAGCGGCTGCCGAACAACTCGGCGCCCTACACCTCGACCATCGTCTTCCTCGTGCGCAAGGGCAATCCGAAGGCGATCGCCGACTGGGGCGACCTCGTCAAGGACGGCGTCGAGGTGATCACGCCGAACCCGAAGACCTCGGGCGGCGCCCGCTGGAACTATCTGGCGGCCTGGGCCTGGGCGCACGAGACCTATGGCGGCGACGAGCCGAAGATCCGCGCCTACATGGGCGAACTCTTCGCCCACGTTCCCGTGCTCGACACCGGCGCGCGCGGCGCGACCACCACCTTCGCCCAGCGCCAGATCGGCGACGTGCTGCTCGCCTGGGAGAACGAGGCCTTCCTCGCCAGCGAGGAATTCGGCGCCGACGCCTTCGACATCGTCGTGCCGCCGTCGTCGATCCTCGCCGAACCGCCGGTCTCGGTCGTCGACGCCAACGTCGAGAAGGCCGGCACCCGGCGCGAGGCCGAGGCCTATCTCGATTATCTCTACTCGCCGGAAGGCCAGACGCTGGCGGCCAAGCACCACTACCGGCCGGCCTTCCCGGACCGGGTCGCCGACAAGGCGCTGCTCTCGGCCATCCCCGATATCAAGCTGATCTCGATCGACGATCCGCTGTTCGGCGGCTGGGCCAAGGCGCAGCCCGAGCATTTCGGCGAGGGCGGCGTCTTCGACCAGATCTACAAGCCGCGCAGCTGAGGCGCCGGACCGCGCCGCGGGCGGGGATGCCCGCGGCGCGATCCGCCCTACGCCCTGCGAAGGGCGCCATTCGCGCAATCGCCTATTCCGACACGGGGGTCTCTCATGGCCTTTCGCCTCGTCCAGCCCAGCGTCCTGCCCGGGTTCCGGATCAGCCTCGGCTTCAGCCTCGCCTATCTCGCCGTCATCGTCCTGCTGCCGCTCGCCGCCCTGCTGTCGTCGACCCTCTCGATCGACGGCGCGGAGATCTGGCGCATCGCCACGGAAGATCGCACGCTGGCGGCGCTCAAGGTCTCCTTCCTCACCGCCCTCGCCGCGGCGGCCTTCGACCTGCCGCTCGGGCTGCTCGTCGCCTGGGTGCTGGTGCGCTACGACTTTCCCGGTCGCCGGTTGCTCGACGCGATGATCGACCTGCCCTTCGCCCTGCCGACCGCGGTCGCCGGCATCGCGCTGACCGCGCTCTACGCGCCGAACGGCTGGATCGGCGCCCTGCTCGCCCCGCTCGGCGTCAAGATCGCCTTCACGCCGGTCGGCATCTTCATCGCCCTCGTCTTCGTCAGCCTGCCCTTCATCGTGCGCACGGTGCAGCCGGTGCTGGCCGACGCCGACCGCGAGGTGGAGGAGGCTTCGGCCAGCCTCGGCGCCGGCCGGCTCTTCACCGTGCTGCGGGTGGTGCTGCCGCCGCTGCTGCCGACGCTGCTCACCGGCTTCGCCCTCGCGCTCGCCCGGGCGATCGGCGAATACGGCTCGGTGATCTTCATCGCCGGCAACATCCCCTACGTCTCGGAGATCGCGCCGCT
>CALCDT010000111.1 GCA_937900425.1 uncultured Alphaproteobacteria bacterium
CGGCAGCTTCGGCGTGGTCGGCGAGCGCGGCCCCGAGCCGGTGATCGGCACGAGCCGCGGGGCGATGGTGCTGCCGAACTCGGCCATGCGCGAAGGCGACTTCGGCCGCGGAGGGGTGACGATTCAGTTCCTCGGGCCGGTGAGCAACCCCGAGCAGGTGCGCCGATCGGCGGCGCAGGCCGGCGCCGCGCTCTCGCGGATGGTCGGCGAAGGGCAGCGGGGTATCTGAGCGATGTTCGACGACGTTCTCTTCCCGCTGGAGATCTCGCGCAGGAGCGTGGCCGGCCCCGAGTTCTCGACCGAGGTGACCGAGACGGGCGGCGGCTTCGAGCGCCGCAACCAGAACTGGGAAGGCGGCCGGCTGCGCGTCAACGTCGCGCCGGGCGTGCGGATGCGCGAAGACTACGAGCTGCTGCTCGCGTTCTTCCGCTGCCGCGCCGGCCGCGCGCGCGGCTTCCGCTTTCGCGACTGGACCGACGACCGCTCGTGTGACCTCGCCGCGGCGCCCACGGCCAACGACCAGGTGCTGGGCGTCGGCAACGGCGCCGAGCAGTTCTTCCAGCTCCGCAAGGCCTACACTTCGGGCGGCGTGACGCAGTGGCGCAAGGTCACGCGGCCGGTCGACGGGACCGTGAAGGTGGCGCTCGGCGGGATCGAGCAGCTGGCCGGGTGGACGGTCGACCTCGACACCGGCCTTGTCACCTTCGACGTTCCGCCCGAGGCGGACGTGGCGGTGTCGGCCGGCTTCCGCTTCGACGTGCCGGTGCGCTTCGCCATCGACCGGCTCGAGCCCGTGTGGATGTTCCCCGACGCCTACACCGCGCCCGAGCTGCCGATCGTGGAGATCCGCGAGTGAGCCGCTTCGTCACCTATCCGAAGCGCGCCGACGCCGACGCGACGATCCGGCGATTCGAGCCGGCCTGGTGGACGGTCGACTTCCCGATCACGATGATGGCCACCGTCGTCACGACCGGGCCGAACGCGCTGCGGGTGAAGGCGGTATTTCGCTTCGACGGCGACCTCGGTGGCCTGATCTGGCACACCGAGGACACGAAGGACGCGGGCACTTTCGCCTACCCGCGGCGGAAGGACTATCGCGGGGTGACGCTGGCCTTCGACTGGGCCTCCAGCGGCATCCGCACGCCCGACCTGTTCAACGGCGCGGCGCTGGTGATCGAGACCTTCGACGCGCCGGACGCGTCCGACCTGACCACCTCGTCGGGCGGCGGCCCGATCGAGGGCATCTACTACGTCAACCTGTGGGAGCACGCGACCGGCGGCACGCCCGACGCCTTCCATTGCGTGATCCCCTTCGACACCGTCGAGGCGCGGGCGCACGGCACCGGCGAGCTGGTGATCGCCCCGGTGACCAACATCCGGCGCATCTACTTCAGCCTGGCGCCGGCCGGCTACGTCGAGGGCGGCACGACGCAGATCGGCGAAACCGCGGCGCAGTTGGACCTGACGAACATCGCGGTCACCGGCGCCAACGCGATGCTGCCGATCCGCACCGACCCGCTGCCGGCGCACGCGCTGCGGATGACGGACGGCTTCGACAATGCCTATCCGTTCACGCCCGAGCGCCTGGTCGAGCAGGTCCATCGGCTCGGCTATCGCGAAATCTACGTGCTCTACATGGGCATCAGCAAGTTCCACTCGCTGAGCTGGGATGCGGGCGAGGCGCGCTATGTCGTCGACCCGGCCGAGCCGGCGCTCAACGCGCCGACCGTGCAGTTCCTGACCGACTTCTTCGACCGGCTGCACGACAAGGGCTTCAAGATCGTCGTCTCGGTCAGTTTCGAGATCCTCGGCATGTACATGCCGACCACCTGGAACCAGCGCGACTATGCCGGCAACCTCGCGCGTACCGGTTGGGAGCCGCCCTCGGGCCTGATCCGGCCGACCAGCACCGAGGGGCTCGAATACCTGCGCGACGTGTTCCTCGCGGCGCTGGCGCTGCTGCCGGCCGGTGCGGAGGTGCATTTCCAGATCGGCGAGCCGTGGTGGTGGGACGGCAGCTTCGGCAACCAGGCGCCCTACATCTACGACTTCGACACCCTGACGCTCTACAACACCGAGACTGGGCTGTTCGCGGCGGAGCCGCATCTGGAGACGATCTTCGGCCAGCCGGACCCGGCGCACCTGCCCTACCTCGAATGGTGCCGCGGCAAGCTGGGCGAAGCGACCGCCTTTCTGCGCGACGAGGTGCTGGCCGTCCATGCGACCGCGACCAGCTACCTGCTGGTGTTCACGCCGCAGATCGTCCGCAGCGACGCGCCGATGCTGCGGACGCTCAATTTCCCGCAGGCCGACTGGTCGGCGCCGGCTTTCGACGTGCTCCAGATCGAGGACTACGACTGGGTGATCGAGCAGCGGTACGACGACCTGCCGAAGACCTGGGCGCTGGCGACCAGGGTGCTCGGCTACGAGCTCGCCGCGATTCACTACTTCGCCGGCTTCAACCTGCTGCCCGGCACCGCGTGGATCTGGCGCGAGACCGACAAGGCGATCAAGGCCGGCTTCGACCGCGAGCCGGCCGAGGTCTTCGTCTGGAGCCGCGAGCAGGTGATGCGCGACGGCTGGCTCTTCGATCGGCAGCAGTGGAAGGTCTATCCCGCGGGCACGCGCCTGGCGACCTGCTGGAGGATCGAGCGAACGGACGGCGTGATCGAGGGCTACACCACGTTCGATCGCGCCCTGGTGGTCGACGGCGTCACCTACGAGCCTGCCAACGGCTTCTCCGCGTCGCAGCTCTCGGCCGACGTGGAGATGTCGGTCGCCGACGTGGAAGTGCTCGGCGCGATCGACGCGGACGGCATCTCGGCCGACAACCTCCTGGCCGGCGTCTACGACGACGCCGAGGTCGAGATGTTCGTGATCGACTGGTCGGACCTGACCATCCCCAAGACGATCGTGCGGCGCGGGTGGACCGGCACGGTCAGCCAGGCCGGGCCGACCTTCACCGCCGAGCTGCGCGGGCTCGCCCAGCGCATCCAGCAGCCGGTGATCGACAGCTACTCGCCCGAGTGCCGGGTCGATCTCTTCTCGCCGCAGTGCGGCGTCAACCGGGCGGCGTTCGCGGTCAATGCCGAGGTGACCGCACTGACGGACGGCTCGCTCGGCGCCACCTCGGACAACCGCGTGTTCTTCGCCGACGACCTGGACCAGGCGGACGAGTGGTTCGATTACGGCGAGCTGTGGTGGACCAGCGGCGCCAACGCCGGCCGGAAGACCGAGGTGCGCGCCTACGAGCAGAACGGCGGCCGGATCGAGCTGTGGGAGCCGGCGACCCTGCCGATCGCGGTCGGCGACGAGTTCACCATTCACGCGGGCTGCGACAAGCAATGCGCCACCTGCCACCTGAAGTTCGACAATATCGTCAATTTCCGCGGCGAGCCGCACGTGCCGGGCAATGACGCGATGCTGGCCTACCCGGAGCCGCGGGCATGACGATCAAGCGCACCGCGATCGTGCTGCAGGCGCGGACCTGGCTGGGCACGCCGTTCCATCACCAGGGCCGGCTCAAGGGCGTCGGTGTCGATTGTGCCGGCGTGGTCCTGGGCGTGGCGGCCGAGCTGGGCATCGCCGCGCTCGATCGTCGCGGCTACGGGCGCCGTCCGGACAGCGAGGAGCTGCGCCGGCTCTGCGAGGAGCAGATGCGGCCGGTGGCCCTCGCCGACGCGCAGCCCGGCGACGTGCTTCTGTTCGAGATCGAGGGCCAGCCGCAGCATCTCGGCTTCGACACCGACATCGGCCTGCTCCATGCCTACGCGCCCGCGCGCCGCGTCGTCGAGCACGTGCTGAGCGAGGACTGGGAGCGGCGCCTGGTCGCGGCCTTCGCGCTGCCGGGGGTTGTCTGATGGCCTCGATCGTTCTCACCGCGGTCGGCAACTACCTGGGCGGCCCGATCGGCGCCGCGATCGGCAGCTTCATCGGCTCGCAGATCGACCAGGCGATCTTCGGCCCGACCATGAAGAGCGAAGGCCCGCGGCTCTCCGACCTCAGCGTCCAGGCCTCGACTTACGGCCAGCCGATCCCGCGCATCTTCGGCCCCGAGAACCGGCTGAGTGGCAACATGATCTGGTCGACCGGGCTGATCGAGACGAAGAGCACGACGAAGCAGGGCGGCAAGGGCGGCGGGCCGAAGACCGAGACGACGAGCTACACCTACCACGTCGACTGCGCGTTCGCGCTGTGCCGAGGGCCGATCGCGGGCGTTAAGCGCATCTGGGCGGACGGGAAGCTGTTCCGCGACGCGGCCGGGGTGCAGAAGCACGCCGACGCTCTGCGCATCTATCTCGGCACCGAGACGCAAAACCCGGACCCCGCCATCCAGGCGACCGAGGGCGCCGCCAACACGCCGGCCCATCGGGGGCTCGCCTATGTGGTCTTCGAGGGCCTGCAGCTGGGCGACTTCGGCAACCGCATCCCCAACTTCACCTTCGAGGTCGAGGCGCATCAGTCGGCGACCGTGGCCACCGTGATCGAGGAGCTGTGCGACGCGGCCGGCGTGCCGTTCCTCGACGGCGCGCGGGCCGATTACCTGGACCTGCGCGGTTACACCATCGCCCGGCCTTCGACCGTCCGCCAGCTGCTGGAGCCGCTGCGCGCCGCGTACTTCTTCGACATGAGCGAGATCGAGGGCGAGCTGCAGTTCTTCCCGGTCGACTCGCACCCGATCGCGCGCATTCCCGACGACGACCTGGGCGCGCATCCCTACGGCACCGATCGGCCCGCGCCCTACGAGTTCAAGCGCTCGGCCGACGCCGAGCTGCCCCGGCAGGTCGTCGTGCAGCACATGGACCCGGCGCGCGACTACCAGGTCAACAGCCAGCGGGCGCGGCGGTCGACCCTCGCGTCGGACGCGGACGTGTCGATCGACGTGCCGGTGGTGCTGACCGGAGACGAAGGCAAGGCTACGGCGGAGAAGCTGCTCTCGATGGCCTGGCTGCGCCGGAACAAGGTGACCACGCAGCTGCCGGTCGAATACCTGCACTGCGAGCCGGGTCAGAAGATCGTCGTCGCCGCGCGCGACGGGAAGGACCGGACCTTGCGCATCCGCCGCAAGGAGACGCGGCTGTTCGGCCTGGTCGTCGTCGAGTGCGAGACGGACGGCGCGACCGTGCTCTCGAAGACCGCGTCGGCCGCCCCGGCGCCGGTGCCGGAGCAGGAGATCAAGCTGCCGGGGGCGACGGTGGCGCACCTGATGGACTTGCCGATCCTGCGGGACGCGGACGATGGCTGGGGCTTCTATCTGGCCGCGAGCGGCGCTTCGGCCGGCTGGCGCGGCGCGGTGCTCTATCGCTCGCTCGATGCGGGGGTGAACTACGAGACCTTCGCCGACATCCTGACCGGCGCGATCGTCGGCGAGACCGGGGATGCGCTCGGCGAGGCGCCGCCGCACTACTGGGACCATGCGAGCAGCGTGACGGTGACCCTGCTGGCGCCCGGCGACACGCTGGAAAGCGTGAGCGAGGCTGCGGTGCTCAACGGGGCCAACGCCTGCGCGATCGGCGACGAGGTGCTGCAATTCCGGGACGCCGAGCTGGTCGCGCCGGGCACCTACGTGCTCACCGGCCTGCTGCGCGGCCGCAAGGGCACCGAGGACAAGATCGCCGGCCACGCGCCTGGCGAGCGCTTCGTGCTGCTGTCGGGCGCGATCGGCATCTACCGGCCGGAGCAGGCCGCGGCCGAGCTGGGAATCGAGCGGCCCTACAAGGCGGTGTCGGTCGGGACGCAGCTGGTCGACGCCGCGGTGATCGACTTCGCCAACAACGGCCGCTGGGCGAAGCCCTACGCGGTCGCGCATGTGGCCGGCAGCCGCAACGGCGGCGGCGACCTGTCGATCTCCTGGAAGCGGCGGACGCGTTTCGAAGCGCCTTGGCTGGACGGCGCGGACGTGCCGCTGGGCGAGGAGAGCGAGGCCTACGAGATCGACGTGCTCGACGGCGTCGATGTCGTTCGCACGATCTCGGCCGGCCTGCCGAGCGCCACCTACACCGCCGCCGAGCAGACCGCCGACTTCGGCGCGGCCCAGCCGGCGATCACCGTCCGTATCTATCAGCTCAGCGCCCGCGTCGGGCGCGGGCTTCCCAAGGAGACCACCTTGTGAGCAACACCCCGAACCTCGCCCTTCCGCTGCTCGAAACCTCGCAAGCGCAGAAGGAGGTCACGCACAACGAGGCGCTCGCGCTGCTCGACGTGCTGGTCCAGGCGCGCGTGATCGACGCCGTCACGGCCGCTCCACCGGGTGCGCCGACGCAGGGGCAGGCGTGGATCGTCGGCCCGGCTGCCACCGATGCATGGGCCGGGCACGACGGCGAGCTGGCCGTCTGGCTGGGCGGCCAGTGGGTGTTCCCCGAGCCGCAGGAAGGCTGGCGGGTCTACAACGAGGACGACGGTAGCTGGTGGTCCTTCGTCGGCGCCGCCTGGTCGGCCGACCTCGGCGCATGGCAGATCCCTGCGCTCAACCTCGACTGGATCGGCCTCGGCGGTGCCTGGCAAAACCCGCGCTATCGCAAGACGCGGGACGGGCTCGTGACGATCGAAGGCGCGATGCAGAACGGCGTCGCGGCCAACGACGGCGTGATCTTCACGCTGCTGGCCGGCTTCCGGCCCGAGGCCGACCTGATCTTCATCGGCTACAGCGCGGGCGGCGCCTATCGAATCAACGTGCAGGCAGACGGCGACGTGGAGGTGTCGGGCTCGAACATGCTCTTCAGCAGCTTCTCCGGCATCCAGTTCTACGCTGCCCCCTAACGGGGGCGGCCGAGGCGCTGGCACGCCTCGAACCGCGAGCGGTAACTCGCACCTTCGGGCTGGCGCGCCAGCCTTCCGGCTCCCCCGGCCGTCAACGGCGGGAGCGAACGTAGGTGTGAAGGATGAAGGAGTCGATCCGCTGCGGCGCTTGTGCGGCGCTGCTGTTTAAGGCAGAACCAGGGGCGCTGGCCGGCCTCGTCGAGATTAAGTGCCGCCGCTGCCGCCAGATCAATCAGCTGAGGCCTTCGAGCCCTTCTCCGAGCGCCGATCGAGCTGCCTGAGGAGAAGACCCTTGTGGCTGTTCATCCCGAACATGGCGGCGACCGCGAGCTGCGCGGCCTTTCGCTCTGCGCCGGCTACGGCGGGCTCGAATTGGGGCTCTCGATCGCCGAGCCCGGATACCGCACTGTGTGTTTCGTCGAGCGGGAAGCCCACGCTGCGGCCACTCTCGTGGCGAGGATGGAGGACCAGGCCCTGGAGCCGGCGCCTGTGTGGGACGATCTCAAATCCTTCGACGGCGAGCCTTGGCGCGGACGCGTTCATATCCTCACTGCCGGCTATCCGTGCCAGCCGTTCTCCCGCGCGGGCAAGCGCCGCGGCAAGGCCGATCCGCGGCACCTGTGGCCGGATGTCGAGCGCATCGTCGCCGAGGTCCAGCCGGTGGCGATATTCGCCGAGAACGTCGAGGGGCACATCGATCTGGGATTTGCCGAAGTCGCGGACAGCCTTCGCCACCTGGGCTACCACCCAAAAGCGGGCCTGTTCACGGCGCGAGAGGTGGGCGCTGGACACCGGCGTCGCCGCCTCTTCGTCCTGGCCTACGCCGACGGCCTCGGATGCGGGCTACATGCCGGACCTGACGGTGGAGGCGGGCTCGATCCAGCCGCGCTCGCCCTTCTACACCGCAGAGACCAGCTCGGGGCAATTCTCGCTGAGCAACGCGGCGCGGGCCTGGACGAAGCTCTGGCTGACGATGCGGGCGCTGGGCTGGCGGCCGGGGACGAAGCCCCGCTCTTCGCGCCCGGTCCGGGTGAGCTTCAATCTTGGAACCGGCTCCTTCGTCGACGGCCTGATCTCCAACCCGCGATTCTTCGAACACACGATGGGATGGCCGATCGGGTGGAGCGCGTCAGGGGAGCCGGTAACGGGGTATGCAGCTTGGCTGCGGCGTTCGCGTATCGAACTCTCAAGGCTGACTTCGCTCGCGATCTCGCGCGATCGGGAGGCCGGCCATGACGCTTGAGCCGGTGAAGCCGGTACGCCCGGTAGCGCCCTACGTCGGCGGCAAGCGGGCGCTCTCGCGCCAGCTGGTCGAGCTGATCGACGGCATTCCTCACGCGGTCTACGCGGAGCCTTTCGTCGGCATGGGCGGCGTGTTCTTCCGCCGCACCAGGCGGCCGACGA
>CALCDT010000112.1 GCA_937900425.1 uncultured Alphaproteobacteria bacterium
ATGTCGGTCATGTCTCCGAACACCTGTCGGTCATGTCCCAAGGCTGAACATCAAGCCCGGTGATGACGATCTAGACTCAGAATTTCAACCGGCCATGCCTTCTGACCACAGAAGCCGAAGCCGGTGAATATGATCAAGAGCAATTCTTTGTGGGATCGACCGGCTCGGCCTCGACCCCGTCGGGCGGATCCTGAATGGCCTCAATGATGATCAGAAATGACCGCGACGCCGTTCAGCCCGCCGCCTTCTCCAGCGCCTCGGCCATGCGCGCCCGCCAGTCCTCGCCGCCCGCCTTGAATTTCTCGACCGTCTCCGGCGAGAGGCGCAGCGTCACTGCCTCCTTGGGCGCGTCGAGCTTCGGCCGGCCCCGGGCACGCTTGATGCTTTCGCCGAGCGCGGGAAAGACCTCGGCGAAGGGACGGGCACTGCGCAACTGCTGCTCGCTCATTTCCGGATTGTCCGAAACCTCGTCCCAGTCGCTGCGGGAATAGCCGCGTCCGGCTTCGAAGTCCTTCTTCGGGAGGGTGTTCACAAGAACCTCCGTTCCGTTGCCGACGACGACCGCATGCTGATGATCGACAGGGCTTCCGTACCGAGCGGCGCGAAAACCACCGTGATCATCCCGGCTGGACCGTGCCCGATCGCCATGTAGCGTGGCCCCTTTGCGGGGACGACGAGGGCCGTTGCAAAGAAGTCGATATCGAGATCGGCGAAGTCGAGACCGTGCTTGTCGATATTCGCAAGGCGCTTGGGCTCGTCCCACAAGAGCTTCATGGCGATATCCTACACCGCGCACGGCGCCGCATCAATTCTCGTGTACGAAAAATAGCGGCCCGAAGATGTCGATGTCCATCCGCGCCGGGGAAAGCCCGAACGAAAACGCCGGCCTCCTGCGAGGCCGGCGTCCGATCGTAACGGCAACGGTTCGCCGCCCTCGCCTCAGAACGCCAGCGCCTTGGCCTGCCGCACCATCGGCAGCGCGTTCACCGCTTCGAGAACCTCCGCAGGCACGGTGCCGTCGACTGCCGCGAGGCAGATGGCGTCGCCGCCCTGGGCGATGCGGCCGAGGTTGAAGGTGGCGATGTTGATGCCGGCGTCGCCGAGCAGGCTGGCGAACTTGCCGATGAAGCCCGGCTTGTCGTCGTTGGTGACGTAGACCATCGACGGCGCGAACTCGGCCTCGAGGCCGATGCCCTTGATCTCGACGATGCGCGGCTTGCCGTCGGCGAAGACGGTGCCGGCGACGCCGCGCTCCTGCCGCTCGGTGATCACGGTCAGCCGGATCAGTGCCTCGTGGTTGCCGGCGGCCTCGCGGCGCACCTCCTCCACGGCGATGCCGCGCTCCTTGGCCATCGCCGGCGCCGAGACCATGTTGACGGTCTGCAGCAGCGGCCGCAGCAGGCCGGTCAGCGCCGCCGAGGTCAGTGCCCGGGTGTTCATGCCGGCGACGTCGCCCTCGTATTCGATGCGCACGCCCTTGAGCGAGGTCTCGGTGAGCTGGCCGGCGAAGGAGCCGAGCTGTTCGGCGAGCTTGACGAAGGGGGTGAGCCGGGGAGCCTCCTCGGCCGAGATCGAGGGCATGTTGAGCGCGTTGGTGACGGCGCCCTTCATCAGGTAGTCCGACATCTGCTCGGCGACCTGCAGGGCAACGTTCTCCTGCGCCTCCGTGGTCGAGGCGCCGAGATGGGGCGTCGCCACCACGTTCGGGTGGCCGAACAGCGGGTGGCTCGTCGCCGGCTCGACCTCGAAGACGTCGAGCGCGGCGCCGGCGACGTGGCCGCTGTCGAGCGCCGCCTTGAGGTCGGCCTCGACGATCAGCCCGCCGCGGGCGCAGTTGATGATGCGCACGCCCTTCTTCATCTTCAAGAGCGCCGAGATGTCGATGATGTTGCGGGTCTTCTCGGTCAGCGGCGTGTGCAGGGTGATGAAGTCGGCGCGGCGGAACAGCTCGTCGAGCTCGACCTTCTCGACGCCGAGGTCGATCGCCCGCTCCGGCGACAGGAACGGATCGAAGGCGATCACGTGCATCTTGAGGCCGACGCCGCGCTCGGCGACGATCGAGCCGATGTTGCCGCAGCCGATGATGCCGAGCGTCTTCGACGTCAGTTCCACGCCCATGAAGCGGTTCTTCTCCCACTTGCCCTCGTGGGTCGAGGCGTTGGCCTCGGGGATCTGGCGGGCGAGCGCGAACATCATGGCGACGGCGTGCTCGGCGGTCGTGATCGAGTTGCCGAAGGGCGTGTTCATGACGATGACGCCGCGGGCGGTCGCCGCCGGCACGTCGACGTTGTCGACGCCGATGCCGGCCCGGCCGATCACCTTGAGGCGCGTCGCCTTCTCCAGGATCTTGTCGGTGACCTTGGTCGCCGAGCGGATGGCGAGGCCGTCGTAGTCGCCGATGATCGCGGCGAGCTTGTCCTTGTCCTTGCCGAGATCGGGCTGGTAGTCGACCTCCACCCCGCGATCCTTGAAGATCTGCACGGCGGTGGGGGACAGCTTGTCGGAAATGAGAACACGGGGCATGGAAGCCTCCTGAGAAGTCGGGGGGTGCGAGCGCGGCCGGTTTCGGCGCGCATCGTGAGAACTGGGAGCCGGCCGCACCGGAACCCTTCTCCCCTCGGGGGAGAAGGTGGCCCGAAGGGCCGGATGAGGGGCCGGGCCGGGCCGCGGTATCGGATGGAGCTTCGGAGTGGACGGAGAGTCCGCCCCTCATCCGGCTGCTGCGCAGCCACCTTCTCCCCGGCGGGGAGAAGGGATCGCGCTCCTGCGGCCCTCGCCCCTCACGCCGCCTTGGCGAGATCGGCGACGCAGACGGCGAAGGCCCAGTCGAGCCAGGGCGTCAGCGCCGCGACGTCGGCGGTCTCGACCGTCGAGCCGCACCAGATCCTGAGGCCGGGCGGGGCGTCGCGGTAGGCGGCGGCGTCGAAGGCGACGCCTTCCTTCTCCAGCAGCCCGGTGAAGGCCTTGACGAAGGCCTGCTGGCCGGCGTCGTCGAGGGCGGCGACCCGCGGGTCGACGAACTTGAGGCAGACGCTGGTGGTGGAGCGGTGCTCCGGCACGGCGCAGAGGAAGTCGATGTAGGGCGTGCGCTCGACCCAGTCGGCGAGCACCTTGGCACTCGCTTCGCAGCGCGCGATCAGCGCCGGCAGGCCGCCGATCGACTTCGCCCAGCCGAGCGCGTCGAGATAGTCCTCGACGCAGAGCATCGACGGCGTGTTGATGGTCTCGCCCTTGAAGATGCCCTCGATCAGCTTGCCGTTCTTCGTCAACTGGAAGATCTTCGGCAGCGGCCGGTCGGGCGTGTAGGTTTCGAGCCGCTCCACCGCGCGCGGCGAGAGGATCAGCATTCCGTGGGCCGCCTCGCCGCCCATCACCTTCTGCCAGGAGAAGGTGACGACGTCGAGCTTGTCGAAGGGCAGGTCCATCGCGAAGGCCGCCGAGGTGGCGTCGCAGATGGTGAGGCCCTTGCGGTCGGCCGGAATGAAGTCGGTCGCCGGAACGCGGACGCCGGCGGCGGTGCCGTTCCAGGTGAAGACGACGTCGTTGTCGAAATCGATCTCGTGGATCGGCGGCAGCACGCCGTAGGGCGCGGTGAAGGCGCGGGTGCCGGGCAGCTTCAGTTGCTTGACCGCGTCGGCGACCCAGACGTTGCCGAAGGCTTCCCAGGCGGCGACGTCGACCGGGCGCGGCCCGAGCATCGACCACATCGCCATCTCGACGGCGCCGGTGTCGGACGCCGGAACGATACCGATGCGGTAGTCGGCGGGAACGCCGAGGACTTCGCGAGTGAGGTCGATCGCCTGCTGGAGCTTGGACTTGCCGAGCTTGGCGCGATGGGAGCGGCCGAGGGCGGCGTCCTGAAGAGCCTCGAGGCTCCATCCCGGCCGCTTGGTGCAGGGGCCGGACGAAAAACGGGGATTGGCCGGCTTAAGAGCCGGCTTGGCAGCGGTCATCATGTCGATCCATCCTTGCAGATGGGCGCGCCTCGTTGGGGAGGCGTGTCCCGCCGTCGGCAATACGCCCGCCGGCCCCGCTCCGTCAAGGGCGGGGAACCGATGATGCGGAAGTCGCCGCGCGGGGCCGTTTCGTAACGGACGATACCGCGGGGCCGGACGGGGCGCGCGCCCTCCCCGGCGGGGTGAAGGAACAGCCGGCGAATCCGGGACCTCGTGGATGCCGGCCTCACGACCGGCCGGGCCGACGAAAGAAGGGCGGCGGCCCCCTGTGGAGCCGCCGCCCATTTCCCGGCGCGGAGCCGGTTCGACGTGAGGCTTTCGCCTCAGAACATCGTGTAGCGCAGGCCGACGCGGATCTCGTGGGCGTCGATCGTGCTGGTCTTGGCCGAAGCCTCGCAGAGGCAGGGCGTGGTGACCTTGCCGAGGGAGGCTTCGCCGAGGTTGAGGTAGCGATAGTTGACGTCGAGGGCGAGGCGGTCGGTGAAGGCGTAGGAGGCGCCGGCGGTGAGCGCCCAGGCGAAATTCCACTGGTCGTCGCCGTTGCCGGCCTTGCCGAGATCGGAGGTGATCTTGCCGGTCTTGAGATAGGCCGCGCCGATGCCGCCGCCGACGTAGGGCGTGATGCCCGAGTAGGTGCCGAGGTCGACGTAGGCGTTGACGAGGGTGGTGAAGACCTCGAGATCGGTCTTGGCGTGGGCGGTGGCACCGGTGCAGCCGGTGACGCAGGTGACCGTGCCCTTGAAGTCGGACTGGAACTCGTAGTCCAGGGTGACGTCGGCGCGGAAGTAGTCGTTCATCTTGTAGCCGGCACCGACGCCGATCATCCAGGTGTCGTCGAGCGAGACCTTGGAGACGGAGCCGAGGCTGGCATGGTCGAACTTGACCTTGGGATCGTCGTAGATCTTGTAGCCGATGTCACCGCGCAGGTACCAGCCGCCAGCGGCTTCGAGCGGAATGACGTCCGGCGTCTCGATGATCGGCTCGTAGATCGGCATGTCGGCGGCCTGGGCGAGAGGCGCCGAGATCGCCAGAGCGCCGAAGACCAGGGAAGCAGCTTTGACAAGCGTGCGCATAGGAGAATCCTTCTCTGTCCATCCGTGGCGCATCGGCCAGGCATCGGGAGCATTTCTGCTTCGGCCAGAGTAGGCGGCAACGGTGAATCGACACTTAACTACGTTCTCTAACCTTAATTTTTTACGTTAACGGCCCGTATACGCGCAGCCGGACCTTTCAGGAAATGTTAACCATGACGGACCGCTCGTCGAGCCTTTCGGGACCGGTCGACAGATCGCGCGCACCGACAGGCGACGGCGCGGACGGATGCGACCGGCCGGCCCAGCGCGGCGTCGACCGCGGCGACATGCTTGCACGAAGAGACCGCCTCGCGCGGCCCGAGACGGGCGGGCGGGCGGGCCGGCCATGACCGCCGATCCCGCGCCGCCCGAATATTGCGCGTGCCGACGTCAGGCGGCGGCCCTGGTGATCGCCGTGACGATGTCGTCGACGACTTCGCCGACGAGCCCGGCGTTCTCGCCCTCGCCCATCACCCGGATCAGCGGCTCGGTGCCCGAGGGCCGCACGACGATGCGCCCGCCGGCGCCGAGGCGCGAGGTCGCGGCCTCGATCGCGGCACGAACGGTTTCCACTTCGAGCGGCTTGCCGCCCTTGGTGCGCACGTTCTTGAGGATCTGCGGCATCGGATCGAACTTGTGGCAGACCTCGCTGACCGGCTTGCCCTGGCGGCGGACGCGGTCGAGCACCTGGAGGGCGGCGACGAGGCCGTCGCCGGTGGTGGAGAAGTCGGAGAGCACGATGTGGCCCGACTGCTCGCCGCCGACGTTGTAGCCGCCGGCCCGCATCGCCTCGACCACGTAGCGGTCGCCGACCTTGGTGCGCTGCAGCGACAGGCCCCTGCCTTCGAGGAAGCGTTCGAGGCCGAGGTTGGACATGATGGTGGCGACGATGCCGGGCTTCGACAGCCGGCCATCCTCGGCGAAGCTGTCGGCGACCACCGCCATCAGCTGGTCGCCGTCGACCACCCGGCCCTTCTCGTCGACGAGGATGACCCGGTCGGCGTCGCCGTCGAGGGCGATACCGATGTCGGCGCGGACCTCGTGGACCTTGGCACAGACCGCCGCGAGGCTGGTCGAGCCGCATTCGCGGTTGATGTTGAGGCCGTCCGGCTCGACGCCGATCGCCACCACCTCGGCGCCGAGTTCCCACAGCACCTCCGGAGCGACCTTGTAGGCGGCGCCGTTGGCGCAGTCGACGACGACGCGCAGGCCGTCGAGCGAGAGCTGGCGCGGCAGGGTGCGCTTGGCGAACTCGACGTAGCGGGCACGCTCGCCGTCGACGCGCTTGGTCCGCCCGAGCGATGCCGGCGCCGCGAGATGGCGCGACATGTCGGAGTCGATCATCGCCTCGATCTTCGTCTCGATCTCGTCCGACAGCTTGTAGCCGTCCGGCCCGAACAGCTTGATGCCGTTGTCGGCGAAGGGATTGTGCGAGGCGGAGATCATCACGCCGAGGTCGGCCCTGAGCGATCGGGTCAGCATCGCGACCGCCGGCGTCGGCACCGGGCCGGTCAGGAAGACGTCGACGCCGACCGCGGTGAAGCCGGCGGTCAGTGCCGGCTCGATCATGTAGCCCGACAGCCTCGTGTCCTTGCCGATCACCACACGGTGGCGGTGGTTGCCGCGCTTGAACGCGAGGCCCGCGGCCATGCCGACCTTCAGGGCGATGTCGGGCGTGATCGGCCAGGCGTTGGCGGTGCCGCGGATGCCGTCGGTTCCGAAGTAGCTGCGGGTCATGGGGTCCTGCCGGATGGTCGTCGCGGGGCCGCTCGCGGCCGCCCGCCGGGAAAGCTCTTCAATAATCCGGATCGTCGCCGACAAAGGTTCAAAATTTATGTGCGTCTGTAACACGGCGCCAAGGCTGGCCGCCGTGGCCCCTCGGCGCGGCGGAGCGGGCACCGGCCCCCTTCGACACCTCCCAAAGAAAAGGGCGCCGCGAGGGCGCCCTTCCCGATCGATGCTTGCTTCTCTCAGCCCGGCTGCGGCTCGAGACCGGGGCCGGGCTCGTCGCGCGGACGGCTCGGGCCGACGTGCGGCACGGCGGAGCCGCGGCTCGGCGGCGGCTCGTCGAAGGCGTCGCGGGTCGGCGGCTTGCCGTCCATGATGCCGCGCAGCTCGTCGCCGGTCAGCGTCTCGAACTCGAGCAGCGCCTCGGCGATGGCGACGAACTTGTCGTGATACTCGGTGAGGATCCGCCGCGCTTCCTTCTCGCCCTCCTCGATCAGCCGCAGCACCTCCTCGTCGATCACCTTGGCGGTCGCGCCCGAGATGTTGGTCGACTGGCTGACCGAGTGGCCGAGGAACACCTCCTGCTCGTTGGAGCGGTAGCGGACGCGGCCGAGCTTCTCGCTCATGCCCCATTCCATCACCATCGAACGGGCGAGGCCGGTCGCCTGCTGGATGTCGCCGGCGGCGCCGGTCGTCACCTTTTCGGGGCCGAAGGTCATGATCTCGGCCTCGCGGCCGCCGAAGGCCATGACGAGACGGGCCAGCGCCTTCTCGTAGGTCCAGTTGAAGCGGTCGCTCTCCGGCAGCGTCATCACCATGCCGAGCGCCCGGCCGCGGGGGATGATGGTCGCCTTGTGGATCGGATCGATCGTCTTGTTCATGACGAGCGCGATGATGGCGTGGCCGGCCTCGTGATAGGCGGTGATCCGCTTCTCCTCCGGCGACATCGCCAGCGACTTGCGCTCGGCGCCCATCATCACCTTGTCCTTGGCGTCCTCGAACTCGAGATGCGTGACGAGCCGCCGGCCGCGACGGGCCGCAAGCAGCGCCGCCTCGTTGACGAGGTTCATCAGGTCGGCGCCCGAGAAGCCCGGGGTGCCGCGGGCCAGCACCTTGAGGTCGACGTCGGGGGCGAGCGGAACCTTGCGGACGTGGACGCGCAGGATCTTCTCGCGGCCGTTGACGTCGGGGTTCGGCACGACGATCTGGCGGTCGAACCGGCCCGGGCGCAGCAGCGCCGGGTCGAGCACGTCGGGCCGGTTGGTGGCGGCGATGATGATGACGCCCTCGTTGGCCTCGAAGCCGTCCATTTCGACCAGCAGCTGGTTGAGGGTCTGCTCGCGCTCGTCGTTGCCGCCGCCGAGGCCGGCGCCGCGATGGCGGCCGACCGCGTCGATCTCGTCGA
>CALCDT010000113.1 GCA_937900425.1 uncultured Alphaproteobacteria bacterium
CCCGCGAACGGGTGCGGGCCCGCGAGCGCGCCGCCGCCCGCCGCTGAGGGCCGAGGCCGGGGGAGCGGACGCCCGGCACGAGCGGCCACGGCGCCGCGGGGCGAGGTGCCGTATTCTTGCTCTTTGAAATATTCTTGTTAGAACTGGCGACTATTGAAATTTTTAAGCCCGCACCGCGGGCGCGGCCGGGGAATGACCCCGCTGGTCCGCGGAGGTGTGCCGCGGCCGGCGCGGTTCGTGGTAAAGTCCATCTGCCGCGAATCGGCGTCGAGAACGAATAGAGGAAAGACATCGCGTGAGACGCCGCCGGGTTACACTCAGTCAGATCGCCGCCGAACTCAACGTCTCGACCGCCACGGTCTCGCTCGCCCTGCGCAACAACCCGGCGGTGTCGGCGGAAACGCGCCAGCGGGTGCGCGAGCGTGCGACCGAGCTCGGCTACATCTACAACCGGCAGGCCGCCAGCCTCAGGACGGCGCGCACCAACATCATCGGCGTCGTCGTCAACGACGTCATCAACCCCTATTTCGCCGAGGTCTTCCGCGCGGTCGAGGACGAACTCGAGCGCGAGGGCGTCACGATCCTGATCTGCAATCATCGCGACGATCTGGAGCGCCAGCAGAAGTTCGTCGAGGTGCTGCAGCAGCAGAACGCCGACGGCCTCGTGATCTGCCCCTCGCTCGGCACCACCGCCGACGACATCGAGAAGATCGCCCTGTCGGGGACGCCGGTGACGCTGATCTGCCGCGACGTCGAGGGGGCGACCGCGCCGATCGTGCGCGGCGACGACTTCAAGGGTGTCCACGACCTGACGCGGCACCTCATCAGCCTCGGCCACACCAACATCGCCATGATCGGCGGCCGGCGGAAGACCTCCTCCGGCCGCGACCGTCACGAAGGCTTCATGACGGCGATGCGCGAGGCCGGCCTCTCGGTCGCCGCGGACGCCGACATTCCCGAGATCATGACTTCGGCCGAGGGCAAGGCGGCGGTGGAGCGGCTGCTGCTGCTGGAGCCGCGGCCGACGGCGATCGTCTGCTTCAACGACCTGCTGGCGATCGGCGTCATGTCCGGCCTCTACCGCAACAAGCTGAAGCCCGGCATCGACATCGCCGTCACCGGCTTCGACGACGTCGAGGGTTCGGAGACCTGGACGCCGGCGCTGACCACGGTGCGCAACGGCTCCGACGAGATCGGCCGTCAGGCGGCCATGGCGATCATCGCCCAGGTCAACGACAAGCCGCTGCCCTTCACCCGCCTGCTGATCCCGCCGAAGCTGGAGATCCGCGAATCCTCGCCGCCGCCGCGCAAGGGGTGACGGACGGTCGGACGGACCTTCGGCTGCGCCCGGCCCTCCGTTGCCTGACGCGCGCCGTCCGGCTCGTGAAACCACGTCCGTTGGCGACCACGGCCGGAGCCGCCCGGCACGATCCGCAGCCGCCCCGGCCGAATCCCTCAGAGGACGGCTTCCTTCGCCGCCGCCTCCAGTTCGCCCGCCAGCGCTGCCGGCAGGGAAAGGCGGGCGGCGAGGAGGTCGAGCCAGGCGCGTTCGGCGGGGCTGTCGGGGTCCATGGCGAGCAGGGAGGCGGCGTAGATCTCGGTGGCCTGTTCCGGCGTCTTGGCGAGTCGGACGACGCGGTCGAGGTCGAGCGGGGCGCGCAGCTCGTCCATGACGAAGGCCTTGTCCTCGGCGTCGAGGGCGAAGTCGTCGAGCCGGGCGAAGATGCGCCGCTGCTCCTCGGCGTCGACGTGGCCGTCGGCCTTGGCGGCGGCGATCATCGCCACCAGCAGGCTGCGGGCGAGGGTTTCGGGACCCTCGGGGGCGAGATCGGGATGGAAGGGGCTCTCGCGCGGCGGCGGCAGGGCCGGCTGACCGCGGGCGGCTTCCGGCGGCGGCGCCGTGCCGGTCGACGACGCCTGATGCTGCTGCCAGGCCTTCCAGGCGAGGCCGGCGACGACGGCGAGGCCGCCGTAGGTCGCGGCCTTGCCGCCGAATTTGCGGGCCTTCTTGTTGCCGAGCAGCAGACCGATCACGCTGCCGGCGAGGGCGCCGGTGGCGAGACCCTTGCCCTGTCCGGCGTAGCCGGACTTCTCCATGTGCTGCTTTCCGGCACCGAGCATCTGGTCGAGCAGGGTCTTGGCGTCCACGGTCGTCTCCTTCTTCCTCGTGTTCGAGGCAGATGGGGAGACGGCGCGGCGGCTGCAAGACGGAGCCGCGGGCGCCGGTGACGCGCCGTCGCGGCCGGTCCCGACCGGCTGGCGAGAATCGGGACCGCGAGATCAGGCCGGCGAGATCGTGCCGGCCAGGATCAGGCCGAAAGCGCGGCGGCCTCGCGGGCCAGCGTCTCGATGCGGCCCCAGTCTCCGGCCTTCATCGCCTCGGCCGGGGCGACCCAGGAGCCGCCGACGCAGACGACGTTGGGCAGCGACAGGTAGGAGCGGGCGTTGTCGAGCGAGACGCCGCCGGTCGGGCAGAACAGCACGTCGGCGAGCGGCGAGGCGAGGGCCTTGAGATAGGCCGGCCCGCCGGCGGGGCCGGCCGGGAAGAACTTCATGATCCGGTAGCCGGCCTCGCGGGCCATCATCGCCTCCGAGGCGGTGGCGACGCCGGGCAGCATCGGCACGCCGATGTCGAGGGCGTGGGCGAGCAGGGTCGGCGTCGCGCCGGGGCTGACCATGTAGGTCGCGCCGGATTCCTTGGCGGCGTCGGCCATCGCCGGGTCGAGCACGGTGCCGGCACCGACGAGGGCGCCCTCGACGCTCGCCATCGCCCGGATCACGTCGAGCGCGACCGGGGTGCGCATGGTGACTTCCAGCGCCGGCAGGCCGCCGGCGACGAGGGCTCTGGCCAGCGGCACCGCGTGGGCGACGTCGTCGACGATCAGCACCGGCACCACGGGGGCGCTGCGGAGCACGGAGAGGAGAGCGGCGGTATCTTGCATCATGGGCCAAGGAGTAGCGCAAAGCGGCGCCGGATGGAACGGCGGAAATTCGTCCCATGCCTGCCGATCGGACATGGCTCGGCGTGCTCAGGCGACGAGCCATGCATCGATAGAGGGTGCTTCAATTCCGGTCAGGGCGCCGCCAGCGCGTCGAGGAAGCTGTTGGCCCAGCGGCGGGCGTCGTTGTCGACGATGCGCTCGAACATCGCCTTGTGGCGGTGCTTGCGTTCGTCGAGCGGCATCTGCAGCGCGGTCTGCAGCGAGCCGGCGACTTCCTCGGTGGCGTAGGGATTGACGATGACGCTCTCCTTCAGTTCCTCCGCCGCGCCGGCGAAGCGGGAGAGCACGAGAACGCCGGGATCTTCCGCATCCTGGGCGGCGACGTATTCCTTGGCGACGAGGTTCATGCCGTCGCGCAGCGGAGTGACGAGGCCGACCCGGCTCGCCCGGTAGATGCCGGCCAGCGCCTTTCTGGGAAAGCCGCGCATGATGAAGCGCACCGGCGTCCAGTCGATGTCGGCGAAGCGGCCGTTGATCTGGCCGGCGAGATGCTCGAGCTCGCGCTGGATTTCGGCGTAGGCCATCACCTCCGAGCGCGACGGCGGGGCGATCTGGAGCAGGCTGACCCGGCCGCGGTTCTCGGGGTAGTCCTCGAGCAGCCGCTCGAAGGCGCGGAAGCGGTGGGGGATGCCCTTGGAATAGTCGATGCGATCGACGCCGACGATCTGGGCTCTGGCGCCGAGAATCGAGCGGATGCGCTGGGTCTGGCGGCGGCCGTCCGGGGTCGCCGGGAAGGCGGCGAAACCCTCCGCGTCGATGCCGATCGGAAAGGCGCGAACGACCACCTCGCGGCCGAAGGCGCGGACCCGGTCGTCGCCGACGCGCTCGCCTCCGGCCTCCTGGATCAGATAGTCGACGAAGTGATCGCAGTCGCGCCGGCTCTGGAAGCCGATGACGTCATAGGCGAGCATCGAGCGGACGAGGGCGGTGTGGCGCGGCAGCGCGGTGATGATGTCCGGGCTCGGGAAGGGGATGTGCAGGAAGAAGCCGATCCGGTTCTCGACGCCCATCGCCCGCAACTGCCCGCCCATCGGAAAATAGTGATAGTCGTGGACCCAGATCAGGTCGTCGGGCGCGATCTGCGGCTTGAGGCGGGTGGCGAAGCGTTCGTTGACCCGGCGGTAGCCCTGTTCGAACGGACGGTCGAATTCGGCGAGGTCGAGCCGGTAGTGCAGGATCGGCCAGAGCGTGCGGTTGGCGTAGCCGGCGTAGAACTCCTCGTAATCGGCGCGGTTCATGTCGAGCGTCGTCATCTCGACGCTGCGGCTCTTCTCGGTCTTCAACTCCCCGAAGGTACCTTCCTCCGAGACGGCGCCGCTCCAGCCGAACCAGACGCCGCCCCGGTCGCGCAGCACGTCGACGAGGGCGACCGCGAGGCCGCCGGCCTTGCCGGTGTCGCGCAGCGGCCCGACCCGGTTGGAGACGATGATCAGCTTGCCCATTGTTTCCCCCGTTCACGCGGCCCCCGCCTGCGGGCCCGCGGATGCCGTGGCCGGCGGGGGACGTCGTCAGACAACCCGGTCCCAGCCGGCCGAGAGGCGCATCGCGCCGTTGATGATGCCGACCATGGAGTAGGTCTGGGGAAAGTTGCCCCAGAGCTCGCCCGTCGCCGTCGTGACGTCCTCGGAGAGGAGGCCGACGTGATTGCGGCAGGACAGCATCGTTTCGTAGATTTCGCGCGCCTCCTCGCGCCGGCCCATGCGGGCGAGGGCGTCGATGTACCAGAAGGTGCAGATATTGAAGGCGTTTTCCGGCTCGCCGAAATCGTCGGCCGCGTGGTAGCGGAACATGTGGTTGCCGCGGCGCAACTTCGCCGCGATGGCATCGACGGTCGCAACGAATTTCTGATCCTTCGGATCGATGAAATTGACCTCGGCCATCAGCAGCAGCCCGGCGTCGAGGTCATGGCCCTCGAAGCTCTCAACGAAGGTGCCGGTGCTTTCGTTCCATCCGCGGGTCAGGATCGCCCCGCGCACGGTGTCGGCCCGGCTGCGCCAGTAGAGGCTGCGTTCGCCGAGGCCGAGGTGGGAGGCGATCTTGGAGAGGCGGTCGAGGGCGGCCCAGCACATCAGGCTCGACGAGGTGTGGACGCGGGATCGGTAGCGTAGTTCCCACATGCCGGCGTCGGGCTTGTCGTGGCAGCGGAACGCCTCCTCGCCGATCCGCTCCATGACGTGGAAGGCGTCGATGCCGGCCGGGCTGAGCAGGCGCTTGTCGACGAAGGCCTGGGCGGCGCCGAGGATGATGTTGCCGTAGACGTCGTACTGATGGTGTTCCCAGGCCTGATTGCCGACCCGCACCGGCCCCATGCCGCGGTAGCCGGGCAGGTCGACGATCTTCTCGTGGAGGTGGCGTTCCAGCGCGATGCCGTAGAGCGGCTGGAAATGGGCGCCGCCGTCCCATCCGGCGATCACGTTCTGCAGGTAGCGCAGGTAGTGCTCCATCGTCTCCATCTCGGAGAGCGAGTTGAGCGCCCGGATCACGAAGAAGGCGTCGCGCAGCCAGCAGTAGCGGTAGTCCCAGTTGCGCTCGGTGTTGGCGGCCTCGGGAACCGAGGTCGTCACCGCGGCGATGATCGCGCCGGTCTCCTCGAAGGTGTTGAGCTTCAGGGTGATCGCGGCGCGGATCACCGCCTCCTGCCATTCGAAGGGCAGCGACAGGCGGCGGGTCCAGCGGCGCCAGTAGTCGGCGGTGTTCTCCTCGAAAGTGCGGCAGAGCGTGTCGGCGCCGTCCGAAAGCGTCTCGTCGGGGCCGAGGTAGAAGGAGAGCGAGCGGTCGATGAGGAAGGAGGTCTCCTCGCGGATGTAGGTGACCGGAGCGTTGGTGTTGAGGCGCAGCACGAGGTCGGCGCCGACGTAGCGGATGTGGTTGGAGCCGGTGGTGATGGTCGGCGCCTGCCGGCCCCAGTCGAAGCGCGGGCGGCAGCGCACGCGGATGCGCGGGCGCCCGGCGATCGGGCGCACCCGCCGCGCCAGCGCCGTCGGCCGGAACGAGCGGCCGCGCGATTCGAAGCGCGGCATGAAGTCGGTGATCTCGATGGCGTCGCCGTCGCTGGTGAAGAGCCGCGTGCGCACGATCGCGGTGTTCTCGTCGTAGGCCTGCTCTGAGCGGGCGAGGCCCTCGAGCTCGATGGTGAAGGCACCGTCGTAAGGATTGTCGGTCGCCGTACCGAGCAGGGCGTGGAACACCGGGTCGCCGTCGAGCCGCGGCCAGCAACTCCAGACAATCCGCCCCTTGGTATCGACGAGGCCGGCGATGGCGCAGTTTCCGATGAGGGCGAGTTCGAGGGTGGACATCGGCGCTCCCTTGTTCTTTCCGGCGGCGGGGGTCGGGCCGTCCCGGCGGACGGGACCGTGACGACGGGCGTGGCTGCGGCGGGGCGGCTCCGGCGGTGCCGCGGACGACCCCCTGCTGCGACCTTACTTGGCCGACGCCGAGGATCAAGCGCGCCGGCATCCGGCCCCGGCATCCGGCGCGACCGCCCAGGGCGGTGCCATCCCGGCGGGCCATCGTCCGGCGGCGGATCGTCAACGCCCGAGGCGCGCGATCGTTCACCGCCGGGTGAGCGTCGCGTCCGGCGCCGGGGCGTCATCGTTCAGAGCAGCGAATGCAGCCAGGCGTGGACGTCGTCGACGCCCGCGACCCGGTAGCTGGCGCCGGTGTCGCCCTCGCCGACCTTGACGCCGAAACCGCCGGCGCGGGCGGCGGCGGCGATGCCGTCCTCGTCGGTGCGGTCGTCGCCGACGAAGACCGGAATCCGTCCTTCGAAGTCGGGCAGCGACAGGAAGCGGTCGACGACTGTGCCCTTGGAAGCGGCCCGAGGTTTCACCTCGGCCACCATCTTGCCGTCGATCAGGACGAGGTCGTCGACCCCGGCCAGCCAGGATCGGACGGCGGCGAGCACCTGCGGGCCGCGCCCGGGCGCCGCCCGGTAGTGGATCGCGATGGCGACGCCCTTGTCCTCGACCGCGACGCCGTCGCCCGCGAGTCCGGAGGCGA
The DNA here is from genome assembly GCA_937900425.1 of uncultured Alphaproteobacteria bacterium. Classification (GTDB taxonomy): domain Bacteria; phylum Pseudomonadota; class Alphaproteobacteria; order Rhizobiales; family Pleomorphomonadaceae; genus CALCDT01. Next base: position 7,002 of record CALCDT010000113.1, read on the forward strand.
GCAGGCGGGCGCGGAACGCCTGGAGCGACAGCGGCGCCGGGCTCTGGACGATGCGGCCCTCGACGCGCTCGCGCCATTCGAGGCCGTGGAGGCCGCCGGCGCGGAAGCGGGCGGGGGCGAGGTGGCGGTCGAGATCGGCGATCGCGCGGCCGGAGACGACGGCGAGGGCGCCGGCGAGGCGCTCGCCGAGCCGGTCGACGAGGTCCGGCAGGGCGGGGTCGACGACGATGGCTTCCGGCGTCGGGGCGATGTCGACGAGGGTTCCGTCGAAATCGAGGAACAGGGCGGCGTTGCGGGGAAGGCGGGGAAAGCTCACGCGGTCTCCGTCGCTTGGCGCCCGGGCGCGGCGGACGCGCTCGCGGCGGGTATCCGGGGCCGGCCGGACGGGGAAGGACCCGGCCGGCGAGGGGATGACTTTGAACAACGCCGCGGGAGGCGCGGCGTTCGCGGCCGGCGCCGGCCGGCGGATCGCCGCGGCCGGAGAGGCTCGAAGGATGACGGGAAACCTCTAGCCCCTCGGCCGGAGAATCGCAAATCTCGGCCAAGTTACGGAAATTTCTTCGCTCCGGATCGATGCTGCACCTGCGAAGGGTTGACAGCGGCCTTGGAAAGGCGCACATGGTGGCCATCCGTGGTGCGCGCTACGGCGCCTTCAATCGGTCGCCCTCGCCGCGGACACTCCTGAAATATCTCCGTCTGTCCAGTTGCGCGTGGCCAGTCGACAAAGCGACGGCCCCCGCCCGTTCCGCCCACCTCCCGGCGGAGGGTGGCGCTCGGCCGCGCCAAGGAACTCCCTTAACGTGACCGTTTCCACTTTCGACGCGCTCGGCCTGTCCGAGCCGCTCCGCCGTGCTCTCGCCGAGACCGGCTACGAGATCCCGACCCCGATCCAGGCGGCGGCGATCCCCAAGGTTCTCACCGGCCGCGACCTGCTCGGCCTCGCCCAGACCGGCACCGGCAAGACCGCGGCCTTCTCCCTGCCGCTGCTCGACCGTCTGGCGACCAGCGGCCGCCGCCCGGCGCCGCGCTCGATGCGGGCGCTGATCCTCGCCCCGACCCGTGAACTCGTCGTCCAGATCGCCGAGAGCATCGCCCGCTACGGCAAGCACACCAGGCTGCGTCACGCCACCATCTTCGGCGGTGTCGGTCAGTCGCCCCAGGTCAAGGCGATCGCCAACGGCCTCGACATCGTCGTCGCCACCCCCGGCCGCCTGCTCGACCTCGTCGAGCAGCGCCTCGTGCGACTCGACAGCGTCGAAATCCTCGTCCTCGACGAGGCCGACCGCATGTTCGACATGGGCTTCATCCGCGACGTGCGCCGCATCGTCAAGCTGACGCCGAAGGAGGGCCGCCAGTCGCTGCTGTTCTCGGCGACCATGCCGCAGGAGATCGAATCCCTCGCCATGGAAGTGCTGCACGACCCCGACCGCGTCGCCGTGACGCCGCAGGTGGTCACGGTCGAGAAGATCGACCAGCGGCTCTACCACGTGCCGACCTCGGCCAAGCGCGGCCTGCTCGCCGACCTGCTCGCCGACGAGCAGCTGTCGCGGGTGATCGTCTTCACGCGCACCAAGCACGGCGCCAACCGTGTCGCCGAGCAGCTCGAGAAGAGCGGCGTGGTCGCCGCGGCGATCCACGGCAACAAGAGCCAGTCGGCCCGCCAGAAGGCGCTGCAGGGCTTCCGCGACGGCGACGTCCGCGTGCTGGTGGCGACCGATCTCGCCGCCCGCGGCATCGACGTTCCCGAGGTCAGCCACGTCGTCAACTACGACCTGCCGGTCGAGCCGGAGAGCTACGTCCACCGCATCGGCCGCACCGCGCGCGCTGGCGCCGACGGCATCGCCATTTCCTTCTGCGATCCGTCCGAGCGTTCGGCGCTGAAGGCGATCGAGCGGCTGACCAAGCGCACGCTCGCCGTCGCCGGCCGCATCGAAGGCTCCGCCGCCGACGCCCGGGCCGAGGCCGCCGAGGACGCCGCCCGTCCGCGC
>CALCDT010000114.1 GCA_937900425.1 uncultured Alphaproteobacteria bacterium
TGAAGAAGGAGCAGTTCAACCTGCGCTTCCAGAAGGCGACCGGCCAGCTCGAGAACACCTCGCGGGTTCAGGTGGTGCGCCGTGACATCGCCCGCATCCAGACGGTCATGCGCGAGAAGCGCGTGGCGGACAACGCTTAAGGGAATTCTGGACATGCCGAAGCGAATCCTGCAGGGCGTCGTCGTCAGCGACAAGACCGACAAGACGGTGGTCGTGAAGGTGGAGCGTCGCTTCACCCACCCGCTGTTCAAGAAGACCGTGCGCCGGACCAAGAACTATCAGGCGCACGACGAAGCCAACAAGTACAAGGTCGGCGACACGGTGTTCATCGAGGAATGCCGGCCGATCTCGAAGATGAAGAGCTGGATCGTGGTCGAGACGGCGGAAGCCGCCGGCTGAGGTCCACGGAAGACGTGACGTATCCCCAGGCTGCCCGGAAGGGCGCCGGGTCTAGAGAAACAGGCGGCCAGTCATGATTCAGATGCAAACAAACCTCGACGTGGCGGATAACTCCGGCGCCCGTCGTGTCATGTGCATCAAGGTGCTCGGCGGCTCCAAGCGCAAATACGCCTCGGTCGGCGACATCATCGTCGTCTCGATCAAGGAGGCCATTCCGCGGGGCCGCGTCAAGAAGGGCGACGTGATGAAGGCGGTGGTGGTTCGCACCGCCAAGGACATCCGTCGTCCGGACGGTTCGGTGATCCGGTTCGACCGGAACGCCGCCGTTCTGATCAACAATCAGAAGGAACCCGTCGGGACCCGTATCTTCGGACCGGTTCCGCGCGAACTGCGCGCGAAGAACCACATGAAGATCATCTCGTTGGCTCCGGAGGTGCTGTGATGGCCGCCAAGATCAAGAAGGGCGACAAGGTCGTCGTTCTCACCGGCAGGGACAAGGGGCGGACCGGCGAAGTGGTCCGCATGATCCCGTCGGAAGACCGCGCGGTGGTTCGGGGTGTCAACCTCGTCCGTCGCCACACCAAGCAGACCGCGCAGAGCGAGGGCGGCATCCTGTCGAAGGAAGCGCCGATCCACGTCTCGAACATCGCGCTCGCCGATCCCAAGGACGGCAAGGCGACCCGCGTCGGGTTCAAGATTGTCGGCGAAGGCGAGAAGGCCCGCAAGGTCCGCGTCGCCAAGCGTTCGGGAGAGACCATCGATGGCTGAGGCGAATTACGAGCCCCGGCTCAAGCGCGTCTATGAAGAGACGATCCGGGAAAAGATGGTGGCCGAGTTCGGCTACGGGAACCGCTTCGAGGTTCCGGCCATCGACAAGGTCGTGATCAACATGGGCGTCGGCGAAGCCGTCGCCGACAGCAAGAAGATCAACTCGGCCATCGCCGACCTGACGATGATCGCCGGCCAGAAGCCGGTCATCACCAAGGCGCGGACCTCGATCGCGACGTTCAAGCTCCGCGAGGGCATGAACATCGGCGCCAAGGTGACGCTCCGTCGGGCCCGGATGTACGAGTTCCTCGACCGCCTGGTCACGATCGCGCTGCCGCGTGTTCGCGACTTCCGCGGCCTCAACCCGAAGAGCTTCGACGGCCGCGGCAACTTCGCCATGGGTGTCAAGGAACACATCGTCTTCCCCGAGATCTCCTACGACAAGGTCGATCAGGTCTGGGGCATGGACATCATCGTCTGCACGACGGCCAAGACCGACGACGAAGCCCGGGCGCTGCTGAAGGCGTTCAACTTCCCGTTCCGCCAGTAAGTCGCGCGAAGAAGGAATTCGACACGATGGCCAAGAAAAGCGCGATCGAGAAGAACAAGCGTCGTGAGCGCCTGGTGAAGAAATTCGCCGCCAAGCGCGCCGCGCTGAAGGCGACCGCCGACAATCTGGAGCTGCCGATGGAGGAGCGCTTCGCCGCGCGCCTCGAGCTCGCCGAGCTGCCGCGCAACTCCTCGCCGACCCGCGTGCGCAATCGCTGCGAGGTCACCGGGCGCCCCCGCGCCTATTACCGCAAGCTCAAGATGAGCCGCGTCGCACTCCGTGAACTCGGATCGAACGGCCTCATCCCGGGCCTTGTGAAGTCGAGCTGGTGAGGAGAACGGTCCCATGGCGATGACCGATCCTTTGGGTGACATGCTCACCCGTATTCGCAATGCCCAGATGCGGAAGATGAGCAAGGTCTCGACCCCCGCGTCCAAGCTGCGTCAGAACGTTCTCGAGGTGCTGACCTCCGAGGGCTACATCCGCGGTTACACCGAAGTGACCCGCGAGGCCGTCGGCCGGTCCGAGTTCGAGATCGAACTCAAGTATTTCGACGGCCAGCCGGTGATCCGCACCATCGAGCGCGTCTCGAAGCCGGGCCGCCGGGTCTACGCTTCGGTGAAGAACCTGCCGCGCGTCGCCAACGGCCTCGGCGTGTCGATCCTGTCGACGCCCAAGGGCGTCATGGCCGACCACGAGGCCCGCGAGCAGAACGTCGGCGGCGAAGTGCTCTGCCGGATCTTCTGATCGAGACAGCCTTTTAGAGAGTTGAAGAGATGTCGCGCATTGGCAAGAAGGCGGTTGTCGTCCCCAAGGGAGTGGCTGCCGAAATCAACGGGAAAGAGGTCTCGGTCAAGGGACCGAAGGGCACTCTTTCCTTCGTGCTCAACGATCTGGTGCTGGCCTCCAAGGACGAGGACGGCGACATCAAGATCGATCCGATCGACGAGACCAAGCCGGCCCGCTCGGCCTGGGGCATGTCGCGCACGATGGTTGCGAACCTTGTCAAGGGCGTGACCGTGGGCTTCGAGAAGAAGCTCGAGATCACCGGCGTCGGTTACCGCGCGGCGGTGCAGGGCAAGAACCTGCAGCTCGCGCTCGGCTACAGCCACGACGTCCTCTATCCGATCCCGTCCGACGTGCAGATCGTGTGCACCAAGCCGACGGAGATCACGGTTTCCGGCCTCGACGCCCAGCGCGTCGGCCAGGTCGCGGCGGAAATCCGCGAGTTCCGCCCGCCGGAGCCCTACAAGGGCAAGGGCGTCAGGTATGCGGGCGAGTACATCGTCCGCAAAGAAGGCAAGAAGAAGTAAGGGCCACCGTCATGGCGAAGGCGAAGACTGTAGACGAACGTCGTCGCGCGCGCGTGCGCCGTTCGATCATGAAGGCGGCCAACGGCCGTCCGCGGCTGAGCGTGCACCGCACCTCGCAGCACATCTACGTCCAGGTGATCGACGACCAGGCGGGCCACACGGTCGCGGCCGCGTCGACCCTCGAGAAGGACGTGCGCGGCGAGCTGAAGACGGGCGCGGACACCGCCGCGGCCACCGCGGTCGGCAAGCTGATCGCCGAGCGCGCGCTGGCGGCGGGCATCACCAAGGTGGTGTTCGATCGCGGCAGCTTCCTCTATCACGGCCGGGTCAAGGCGCTCGCCGAGGCCGCCCGCGAGGGCGGGCTCGAGTTCTGAGCCCGACAGACCGCCCGGCGGCTCACGGTTAAGAAGAGACAGGTACCATGGCTGAACGTGAACGGAATACCCGAGACCGCGAAGAGCGCGACAGCGAGTTCGTCGATCGTCTCGTCCATATCAACCGCGTGGCGAAGGTGGTGAAGGGCGGCCGGCGCTTCGGCTTCGCGGCGCTCGTCGTCGTCGGCGACCAGAAGGGCCGGGTGGGCTACGGTCACGGCAAGGCCCGTGAGGTGCCCGAGGCGATCCGCAAGGCGACCGAGGCGGCCAAGCGCAACCTCGTTCGCGTCCCGCTGCGCGAGGGTCGGACCCTGCACCACGACACCAACGGTCGCTGGGGTGCGGGGCGGGTCGTCCTGCGCGCCGCTCCGGCCGGTACCGGCATCATCGCCGGCGGCCCGATGCGCGCCGTGTTCGAAGCCCTCGGCATCCACGACATCGTCTCGAAGTCGCTCGGCTCGTCGAACCCCTACAACATGGTCCGCGCGACCTTCGACGCCCTGGCCCGCGAGGACAGCCCGCGCTCGGTCGCGGCCCGCCGCGGCCTGAAGGTGTCGGCGATCCAGTCGCGTCGCCGCGACGTCGATCCGGACGCCGTCTCCGCCGAGGCGTGAGACGGTCGGTCCCTTGAAGTTCTGGACGAGGTGAATACCTATGGCCACCGAGAAGACTGAGGGCAAGACGATCACGGTCGAGCAGATCGGCAGCCCGATCCGCCGTCCGTCCGACCAGCGCGCGACGCTGGTCGGCCTCGGCCTCAACAAGATGCATCGCCGCCGCACGCTGGAGGACACTCCGGCCGTCCGCGGTATGATCAGATCCGTACAGCATCTCGTCCGCATCGTGGACGAGGTCTGAAGCGCCGGGTGAGAGTCATGAAGCTCAACGAGATCAAAGACAACGAAGGCGCGACCAAGAACCGGATGCGCGTCGGCCGGGGCATCGGCTCCGGCAAGGGCAAGACCGCGGGTCGTGGCGTCAAGGGTCAGAAGTCCCGCACCGGCGTGTCGATCAAGGGTTTCGAAGGCGGCCAGATGCCCCTGCATCGCCGTCTGCCGAAGCGCGGGTTCACCAACATCTTCGCCAAGGACTTCAACACGGTCAGCCTCGGCCGCGTGCAGCAGGCGATCGACGCCGGCAAGCTCGCCGCCGACGCGGTGGTGACGGTCGAGGCGCTGAAGGCGGCCGGCGTCCTGCGCCGGGTCAAGGACGGCGTGCGCCTCCTCGCCGACGGCGAGCTGACGGCCAAGGTCGCCTTCGAGGTCGCCGGCGCGTCGCGCTCGGCGGTCGAGGCGGTCGAGAAGGCCGGCGGCCAGGTCACGATCCTCGGCGCCAGCGCCGAAGCCTGATCGGTTTCACAAGCAAGGCGGGCCTCGTCGAACGAGGCCCGCCTTGCGTCTTTTTCGCACCCTCGCGATGCCGCTCCCCCACGCCGCCGCCGGCGCGGGGAGGGGGTACGGGCCGGTTCCGCGCCGATCGTCGGGCCGCCGTCGCGGCGATGACGAAAAGTTTTCGGCAGGGGTTTGGAACCGCGCCCGGAATGTGCTCAAAGCGAGGAACGTGATCGCCGGGCCGACTTCGCCCTTGCCCGGCGTCTGATGCGTGATCGGAGCGTCATCCATGGCATCGGCAGCTGAACAACTCGCCGCCAACCTGAATTTCGGCGCCTTCGCCAAGGCGACCGAGCTGAAGAAGCGGATCTGGTTCACCCTCGGGGCGCTGGTGATCTACCGCCTCGGAACCTACATTCCGCTGCCCGGCATCGACCTCGACGCCCTCCGCCAGGCCTTCGAGCAGCAGCAGAGCGGCATTCTCGGCCTGTTCAACATGTTCGCCGGCGGCGCCGTCGGCCGCATGGCGATCTTCGCCCTCGGCATCATGCCGTATATCTCGGCCTCGATCATCATCCAGCTGATGACCTCGATCGTGCCGACCCTCGAGGCCCTCAAGAAGGAGGGTGAGGCCGGGCGCAAGAAGATCAACCAGTACACCCGCTACGGCACCGTGCTGCTGGCGGTCGTCCAGGCCTACGGCATCGCGATCAGTCTCGAGAACTCGGGCTCGATCGTGCTCGATCCGGGCTTCGCCTTCCGCGTCTCCGCGACGATCACCCTCGTCGGCGGCACCATGTTCCTGATGTGGCTCGGCGAGCAGATCACCTCGCGCGGCATCGGCAACGGCATCTCGCTGATCATCTTCGCCGGCATCGTCGCCGGTCTGCCGACCGCTCTCGCCGGCACGCTGGAGCTCGGCCGCCAGGGGGCGCTGGCCACGCCGATCATCATCGGCATGCTGATTCTCGCCGCGGTCGTCATCGCCTTCATCGTCTTCGTCGAGCGCGCCCAGCGCCGGTTGCTGATCCAGTATCCCAAGCGCCAGGTCGGCAACCGGATGTTCCAGGGCGAATCCTCGCACCTGCCGCTCAAGCTCAACACCGCCGGCGTGATCCCGCCGATCTTCGCGTCCTCGCTGCTGCTGGTTCCGGCCACCATCGCGGGCTTCTCGGGCGGCGCCGGCAGCGGCTTCCTGCAGACCATGACGACCCTGCTCGGCCACGGCCAGCCGCTCTACATGCTGCTCTATGCCGCGCTCATCATCTTCTTCGCCTTCTTCTACACTGCCATCGTGTTCAATCCGACGGACACGGCGGACAATCTGAAGAAGCACGGCGGCTTCATCCCCGGCTACCGGCCGGGCGAGCGGACGGCGCAGTACATCGACTACGTACTGACGCGGATCACGGTGATCGGGGCGATCTATCTCGTCCTCGTCTGCCTGTTGCCCGAATTTCTCATTTCCGCGACCGGCGTTCCGTTCTATTTCGGAGGGACGTCGCTGCTCATCGTGGTCAGCGTCACGATGGACACCGTGTCCCAGGTCCAGGGGCATCTGCTGGCCCATCAGTACGAGGGGCTGGTCAGGAAGGCCAAGTTGCGGGGGAAGAAGAGATGAGGCTGATTTTTCTCGGGCCGCCGGGTGCGGGCAAGGGCACCCAGGCGGAACGGCTGGTGGCGGCCCACGGCATCGTGCAGCTCTCGACCGGAGACATGCTGCGCGCCGCCGTCGCCGCGGGGACCGAGATCGGCCTCAAGGCCAAGGCGGTGATGGAGGCGGGACAACTCGTCTCCGACGAGATCGTGATCGGCATCATCGCCGAGCGAATCGATCAGCCGGACGCGGCGAAGGGCTTCGTGCTCGACGGCTTCCCGCGCACCCGTGCCCAGGCCGACGCCCTCGACGGCCTGCTCGCCGAGCGGTCGCTGGCGATCGACGCCGTGATCGCCTTCGAGGTCGACGAATCGAAGCTGGTCGACCGGATCGAGAAGCGGGCCGCCGATGCCCGGGCCGCCGGCCAGCCGGTGCGCAAGGACGACACCCCGGAGGTGTTCCTGCGGCGGATGAAGGACTTTCACGCCATGACGGCGGAACTGGTGCCCTATTATTCGCAGAAGGGCCTGGTGAAGACCGTCGACGGCATGGCCTCGATGGACGAGGTCACGGCGGCGATCGAGGGGATTCTTTCCCAGACCGTCGGCAACTGAGCGAACGGCGCCGATTTCACGGTGCGCGAGGTTGACGGACGGCGACCTTGCGTTTATGAAGCGGCTCCAATTCCCAATGATGCATGTGGCTCGGCCCGTGGACCGGATGGACGCGGGCGGCGGCGCTCATGACAGTGGTTTGAACCTCCCGCCGGTGCACCGGAGCGGGGAGGGAGCGGCGGATCGGACGATCTCCCGCGACGACAGGAGAACAGACAAGTGGCCCGTATCGCAGGCGTCAACATCCCGACCGGCAAGCGCGTCGTCATCGCGCTGCAGTACATCCACGGCATCGGCGCGAAGTTCGCGTCCGAGATCGTCGAGAAGGTCGGCATCGACGAAGCCCGCCGCGTCAACGAACTGACCGACGCGGAAGTGCTGCAGATCCGCGAGATCATCGACCGCGACTATCTCGTCGAGGGCGATCTGCGTCGCGAAGTCTCGATGAACATCAAGCGTCTGATGGACCTCGGCTGCTACCGCGGCCTGCGTCATCGTCGCGGCCTCCCGGTGCGCGGCCAGCGCACCCACACCAACGCCCGCACCCGCAAGGGTCCGGCGAAGGCCATCGC
>CALCDT010000115.1 GCA_937900425.1 uncultured Alphaproteobacteria bacterium
ACGATGAGCGAGATGCGGGCACCGTAGATCAGCCCCGAGAGCACGTCGCGGCCGAGCCGGTCGGTGCCGAGGAGGTAGAGCGTGCCGCCCTCGGCGGGGCAGAACAGGTGGAAGTCCGCCTCGAACAGGCCCCAGAACTTGTAGGGCTCGCCGCGGCAGAGGAAGCGGATCGGCTGCACGGCCGCCTGGTTGACGGAATAGACCCAGCGCAGCTCGTCGAGGTCGACCCGCGCCTGGGTACCGTAGACGTACGGCATCCGCAGCTCGCCGCGGTGGAACAGGTGGATCTGCTGCGGCGGCGCGTAGAGGTGGCTGTTGTCGCGGTGCGACGCCGGATAGGGCGCGATGATCTCGGCGAACGGCACGCAGAGATAGAACAGGATGAGCACGATCCCCGACCACAGCGCCACCTTGTGACGCTTGAAGCGCAGCCAGATGATGCGCCACTGCGAGGCCTGGTAGTAGCGCTCCTGCTCGGCCGACAGCGCCTCGGCCTCGCGCGGGTCGAACGGGGTCGCGTCGACATAGCGGCGGCTCGCGCCGCCGGCATCGCTCGGGCTCGTATCGGTCATGCGGGGGCCTTGCCTCCGAGGCGGATGCGCGGGTCGAGGACCGCCAGCAGGAGGTCGGAGACGAGCATGCCGACGAGCGTCAGGACGGCGACGAAGAGCAGGATGAAGCCGGCGAGGAACTGGTCCTGCGACTGCAGGGCGCCGAGCAGCACCGGGCCGACGGTCGGCAGGTTGAGCACCACCGAGACGATGACCGAGCCGGAGACCAGCGACGGGATCAGGTTGCCGATGTCGGAGATGAACGGGTTGAGCGCCATCCGCAGCGGATACTTGACGAGCAGCCGGCCCTCGCCGAGGCCCTTCGCCCGGCCGGTGACGACGTACTGGCGGTGCAGCTCGTCGAGCAGGTTGGCCCTGAGGCGGCGGATCATGCCGGCGGTGCCGGCGGTGCCGATGACGATGGTCGGCACGATCAGGTGGCCGAGGATCGACTTCGCTTTGGCCCAGCTCATCGGCGCGCCGACATATTCCGGCGCCATCAGCCCGCCGACCGACAGCCCGAACCAGCGGTTCATCAGGTAGAGTAGGATCAGGCCGAGCAGGAAGTTCGGCACCGCGAGCCCGAGATAGCCGAGCAGGGTGAAGCCGTAGTCGCCCCAGCTGTACTGCCGCGTCGCCGAGTAGATGCCGATCGGGAACGAGACGACGTAGACGAACAGGATCGTCGCGAAGTTGAGCAGGATCGTCAGCGGCAGGGTCGGGCCGACCACCTCGGAGACCGGCCGCTCGTACTCGAACGACCAGCCCCAGTTGCCCTGCAGCAGGCCGTCGAAGCCGTCGGGGCCGGGCCACACGCCGAGCCAGATGCCGTAGCGCTCGATGAACGGCCGGTCGAGCGAGAACTGCGCCCGCAGGAACTCGATCTTGGCGATCGAGCTCGCCTCGCCGGAGGCGCGCAGCTGGTCGATCTGGTTGGAGAGATAGTCGCCGGCCGGAAGCTCGATGATCAGGAAGATGAGGAACGAGATGACCAGCAGCGTCGGGATCATCCCGAGCACGCGCTTGACGACGTAGGCGAGCATCAGGAGCCCCGCTCGGCGGTCACGGTGTTGTCGAAGAAGAACGTGTCCATCCCGTAGATGCCGAAATTGGCGCCGGGATCCCACCCCCACATGCCGCGCTCGGGCACGTTGACGAGGCGGTCCTTGACGACGATCGGCTGGCGCACCTCGGCGACGAGGCCGATCGACAGCACCTGGTCGACGTGGATCGCCAGGATGTCGCGCCAGGCGGCGGCGCGTTCGGCCGCCGTGCCGGCGTGGAGCCACAGCTTGTAGGCGTTCATCAGCCCGGCGACCGGCGAGTAGTCGATCGGCTCGCCGTTGGTGCCGTGGCTGTCCATGTAGGCGCCCCAGGCCATGCCGAGCGGGAACGAACTGTCGGCCGGCACCCGCTCGGCCGGGCTCATCTCGCTCGTCGGGATGCCGTTGTCGAAGCCGGACGAGGCGCTCATCACGAGGCTGCCGGCGAGCGCCCGGTTCTGCAGCACCTCGCGGTCGGACGCCTTCGGATAGAGGCCGACGCCGATCTCCCGCCACGTCTCGGCGACGAGGGCGAGGGTGTCCATCTCCTCCATGCTCTCGCCGGCGGTCTCGACGATGATCTCGAGCGGGCGGCCGTCGGGCATCAGGCGGATGCCGTCGCCGCGCCGCTTGGTCAGGCCGATCTGGTCGAGCAGCGCGTTCGCCAGGGCCGGGTCGTACTGGGCCCAGCGGGTCCGGTATTCCTGGGTGAACAGGGCGCTCTGCGACAGCACCGAGTTGTTGCTCGGCTCGGCGAGGCCGAAATAGAGGACGCGATTGATCATGTCGCGGTCGATGCCGAGCGACAGCGCCCGGCGGAAGCGGACGTCGCGCAGGAGCGCCCGCCAGACCGGGTCCTTCACCGTCAGGTTCGGGTAGAGCGCCACCTGGTTCGCCTTCGCCACCGGCCACAGCAGCGTCCGGTAGCGGCCGTTGCGCTCGCCGCGCTTCAGCACGGTGATGTCGGAGAAGGAGAGGCCGCGGGCCTGCAGGTCGGTCTCGCCGGCCTGCGCCTTGGTCGGCACCAGCCGGGTGTCGGCCGTCTCCATGACGATGCGGTCGAGATAGGGCAGTTGCCGGCCGGCGGTGTCGATGCGGTGGAAATAGGGGTTGCGGACCATCGGGAAGCGCCGGTCGCCGTCCGCCACCGTCGGCACCCACGGCTGCAGCGACGGGATGTCCGGGTTCAGCCCGCCGTACATGTCGTCCATCTTGTTGTGGAGCTGCGCCCAGTTGCGCATCTTCTTCGCCGCCACCATCGCGGCGATCTTCTCCTTGTCGCCGTAGCGCTCGTGGAACTGCCTGAGATAGTGCGCCGGCCGGTAGATGAACGGGTCGCGGGCGGCGGCGAGCGTCGGTAGGAACTGCGGGTTCGGCCCCTTCCACGAGAACCGCACCGTCGTCTCGTCGATCACCTCGAAGACCGGCGGCTCGCCGTCGACGAGGAGGAAGGGCTCGGGGCCGCCGGGCGACAGCTCCCGGTTCTGGACGATGTCCTCCCACCAGTAGCGGAAGTCCTCGGCCGTGAACGGCGCCCCGTCCGACCACTTGTGGCCCTTGCGCAGGTGCAGCGTGAACACCCGGTCGCCATCGTTGTCGATCGATTCGAGGATGTCCGGCCTGAGCTTCAGGTCGACGTCGTAGCCGACGAGCCGCGCGTAGCCCCAGACGTTGATGAGGCGCGCGTCCTTCGGCTTGCCGATCAGGGTGACGAGGTCGCCGCCGTGCTTGCCGAGCCGGCGGCCTTCGGCCTCGACGTCGACGACGAGCGGCGGCTGCGGCAGCCGCTCCTCGATCGGCGGCAGGCCGTCGGGGTGGGTGTTCGCCAGCGTCGCGGTCTCGACCGGCGTCGGCAGGCCGGGTTCGGCCCATGCCGGCTCCGAGAACGCCGGGGCGACGAGCGCCGTCGCGACCAGCGCCGCGGCGAACAGCGAACGGATCGACATCACACGGCCTCCGCGAGCGACGCGCCGGCGGCGAGCCCCGGCGCGCAGACGAAATGGCCCGGTTTCATCTCGACGAGGGTCGGGCGGGTGCCGGGCGGCAGACGGAAGGGCTCGGGCCACGCCGCCGGATCGGAGGCCCGCGAGGCGGCGAGGCTGGCGAAGTCGAGACGGCCCTCGAGGCTCGCCTCCGGCACCGCCTTCAGCAGGGCCTGGGTGTAGGGATGCACCGGCGCGGCGATCAGCGTCCGCGTCGGCGCGAGTTCGACGAGGCGGCCGCGGCACATCACGGCGACGCGGTCGGCGAGATAGTCCACCACCGCGAGATTGTGGCTGACGAACAGGTAGGTGAGCTTCAGCTCGGTCTGCAGGTCCTTCAGCAGGTTGAGGATCTGCGCCTGGACCGAGACGTCGAGCGCCGACACCGGCTCGTCGCAGAGGATCAGGTCGGGCCGCAGCGCCAGCGCCCGGGCGATGCCGATACGCTGCCGCTGGCCGCCGGAGAAGGAGTGCGGATAGCGGCGCAGCATGCGCGGGTCGAGGCCGACGAGGCGCATCAGCTCGCGCACCCGCTCGGCCCGCTCCGCCTCCGTGCCGATCTTGTGGATGACGAGCGGCTCGGCGAGGATCTCGCTCACCGGCATGCGCGGATTGAGCGACGAGAACGGGTCCTGGAAGATCAGCTGGACCTTGCGCCGGTAGGCGAGCAGGTCGGCGCCCTTCAGGCTCGCCACGTCGACCGGCCCGGCGCCGTCGTCGAACAGGATGCGACCCTCGTCGATCGGCAGCGCCCGCAGGATGGCGAGGGCGGTCGTCGTCTTGCCCGAGCCCGATTCCCCGACGAGCCCGAGGCACTCGCCGCGCTGCACGGTGAAGCTCACCGTGTCCATCGCCTTCGGGAGATCGCCGCCGCCGTGCTTGCGGCCGTAGGACTTGGAGACGCCGTCGACGACGAGGATCGGCCCGGTCGAGGTGATCGGCGTCGTCCGCGGCGCCTTCAGGAAACCGCCCGGATGCGGCTGGATCGGCCGGATCGGCACCAGCCGCTCACCGGGCTCCATGTGGAAGCGCGGCACCGCCTTCAGCAGCGCCTTCAGGTAGTCGTGCTGCGGGTCGCGGAAGATGTCCTCGACCGGGCCGCTCTCCATGATGCGGCCGTGATAGATCACCACGACCTCGTCGGCGACGTTGGCGACCACCCCGAAATCGTGGGTGATCATCAGCACCGACATCTTCAGATCGGTCTGCAGGTCGTTGATGAGCTTGAGGATCTCGGCCTGGATGGTGACGTCGAGGGCGGTCGTCGGCTCGTCGGCGATGAGCAGCGCCGGGTTGCAGATCAGCGCCATCGCGATCATCGCCCGCTGGCGCAGGCCGCCGGAGAGCTCGAACGGATAGGCGTCGACGGCCCGGTCGGGATCGGGGAACTGGACGAGCCGCAGCATGTCGGCCGTCATCCGCCGCGCCTCCGCGCGGCCGACGCCGCGGTGCAGCCGGGCGGCCTCGCCGATCTGGTCGCCGATGGTGTGGAGCGGCGACAGCGACGTCATCGGCTCCTGGAAGATGATGGCGATGCGGTTGCCGCGGATCGACCGCATCGCCGGGCCGCGGCGCGGCAGCTGGGCGATGTCGGTCTCGCGGCCGCCGTCGTCGGGATCGCGGAACAGGATGCGGCCGCCGGTGATCTTCGCCTTCGCCGGCAACAGGCCCATGATCGCCTGGGAGATCACCGACTTGCCGGAGCCGGACTCGCCGACGAGGGCCACCGTCTTCGCGGCCGGCACCGAGAACGATGCCCCGTCGACGGCCACCGTGGTCCCCTCGTCTCCCTCGAAGGCCACCGTCAGGCCCTCGACCGTCAGAATGTCCACCCTCGGCACTCCCCCCGCGGTGCGGCAAATCTCCTGATGCCGGAACCGTCTACGATCGAACCTTATAGGAGCCGTGACGGCGGCGCGACACAAGCTCTCCGCATGCGCCGGTCAAGCCTCGGCGAGGCGGTCGAGGTCGGCCTCCTGCCAGAGGACGCGGCAGACCTCGACGGGGCCGCTGCGGCCGCGCAGCGAGATCGCGCCGACATTGACGCAGGACAGGTCGAAGCCGGCGAGGGCGATGGTCTGGGTGCTGGCGAGCAGCACGCACTCCTCGTCCGGCGCCACCGACTTGCCGAGCGACTCGAGCCGCGAGGCGACGTTCACGGTGTCGCCGATGATGGTGTAGTTGACCCGGTCGACGGCGCC
>CALCDT010000116.1 GCA_937900425.1 uncultured Alphaproteobacteria bacterium
GCAGCCGCTTGAGGATGCCGCCCTCGAGATGGCCGATGGTCTTGCGCTTGCTGTCGACGACGAGGGTTCCGCTGGCGACCGCGGCGCTGTCGAGGCTCGCCGACGCGGCCCAGCCGAAGAAGCCGCCGAAGCCGAGGACGACGACGAGGATCCCCCACACCACCGGCGTGCGCAGCCGCACCGTCGGCTCGGGATCGTCGGCCTGCTCGACGCGGTAGGCGATGCCCGTGCCGGAAGCCTCCGGTCCATCGCGGCCGGGCGGCAGCAGCGTGCCGGTACGGTCGGCACGGCGGGTCGGGTCCGTTTCGCCGATTCGGTCGCTCATGCAGCGCCCTCCGGCTGGAGCTTCGAGACGGTCGCCGAGCGCGCCGGCGCGCGGCCACGTGGCGTGATCGTAGCGACGACCGAGGTACGTTCGCCGAACTGGGCGATGCGGCCGTCCTGCAAGACCAGGAGCTTGTCGGCGCACTCCATGATCGCCGGGCGGTGAGCGATCATCACGACGATGCCGCGGTCGCGGCGCACCGCGTCGATCGCCGCCATCAGCGCCTGTTCGCCCTCGGCGTCGAGGTTGGCGTTGGGCTCGTCGAGAACGAGGAGCCGCGGGCGCCCGTAGAGGGCGCGGGCGAGGGCGATGCGCTGCTTCTGGCCGCCCGACAGGGTGAAGCGGCCGTCGCCGACGGGCGTGTCGTAGCCGAGCGGCATCCGGCCGATCATCTCGTGGACGCCGGCGGCGCGGGCGGCGGCGATCACCTCGCGCGGGTCCGAATCCCGCATCCGCGCGATGTTGTCGCGCACCGTGCCGTCGAGCAGCGACACCGACTGCGGCAGGTAGCCGACCATGTCGCCGAAAGAGCCGCGCTCCCACAGGAAAACGTTGTGGCCGCCGAGGAAGACGCCGCCGGCGGTCGGCCGCACCACCCCGACGAGGAGCCGGGCGAGGGTCGACTTGCCCGCCGCGGAGGGGCCGACGATGCCGAGCACCTCGCCCGGCGACAGCGAGAAGGTGAGCCCCTTGAGGATCGGCACCTCGCTGCCGGGCGCCGCATAGATCAGCCGCTCGACCTCGAGGTTGCCCTCGCAGCGCGGCGTCGGCGCGGTCTCGCGGGCCGAGGCGCTCGTCTCCAGGAGCTCGCGGATGCGCCCCCAACTCGCCATGGCGAAGACCCAGGAGCGCCAGTTGTCGGTCAGGCTGTCCACCGGCCCGAGCAGGCGCGAGAGGATGATCGTCGCGCCGATCATCGCACCGGGGCTCGTCGCCTCCTCGATGACGAGGGCGGCGCCGAGCGACAGGGCGGCGACCTGCAGCCCGAGGCGGACGACGCGGGCGGCGGCGTGGAGGCCGCGGCCGCGCACGTAACCGGCGTTGAGGAGGTCGGCGGCGTCGTGCTGGCCGGCGCACCAGCGCCGGGCGAGAGCCGGCAGCATGCCCATCGCCTCGATCGCCTCGGCGTGGCGCAGCGTCGAGCCGATGCGGGCGATGTTCTCGATATTGGCGCCGTTGGCCTCCTTCAGCAGCGACCGGGTGGAGAGGTCCGACAGCAGGCTCATGGCGAACATGACGACGACGGAAACGACGCCGAGCAGGCCGTAGAGCGGGTGCAGCAGGAACATCACCACGAGGAAGATGGGGCACCACAGCGCCTCCATCGGCGCCGCCATCGCGCTCGAGGTGAGGAACGCCCGCAGCTCGCTGAGATCGCGCAGGGCCTGGGTGGCACGCGACGATCCCGTTTCCAGCGAGGCCGACAGCGCCGAGCGGATCACCGGCAGGTTGAGCCGCCGGATCATCTCGCCAGCGACCGCCTGGAAGGTCACGGCGCGGATGAATTCGAGCACGCCGTAGAGAATCAGCGCGCCGCCGGCGAGCAGGATCAGCATCGTCAGCGTGTCGTAGCTGCGGCTGTTCACCACCCGGTCGTGCACCTGGATCATGAACAGCGGAACGGTGAGTTGCAGAACCGTGATCACGCCGCTCAGAAGTGCAGCGTAGATGATGCCGGCCACGAAGACGCGCCTGCCATCACGGGCCAGAGTGCGCGGATCTGCTGGCTCCGTGGAGCCCGGCGAGCGGGATTTCGTCTGACTTTGGAAGCGCACACGTCCTCCGCGATTTAGATGAAATCTCATGCAGAATTCGAAACGCCCACAAATGACCACTCCCCCTCCCCAGAGTGGCCGCATTTCACCGGAAACTCATCGTACGTGATCGACATCGACCGTATTAATGTGGTCGGATGATGACACGACATAAATACGACAGCGATCAACGATCGGATAATACAACGGGGAGTAAATACAGAAGGAGGGATCTAAAGAAATGTTTCGAAAATCAAACCAAGTCCGAACGAAGGATGTGACATATGGCGACGATGCCACAGAAGCTCGTTCACGACGCCGACGGCGGCGGCCACCACGATGAGACGGTCGTATGGGTCAACGGCGCATCGTCCCTGGAGAGAAGCACCGGTGAGCCGGACACGGAGACGGCCCCGGTCACCCATCTCGAGCTGGCCCGGGTCATCGAGCGGGCCCACCGGCGCTATCTCGATCTCTTGCGAGTCGAGCTCATCCGTCTCGGCATCGACGACATCAGCCCGGCGCAGGTGATGCTGCTGTTCACCATCGGCCCGGACGAACTCTCGGTCCGCGACCTGCTCGAGCGCGGCCACTATCTCGGGTCCAACGCCTCCTACAATCTCAAGCAGCTCGTCGATTCCGGCTATGTCGACCGCGCCCACTCGCAGCGCGACCGGCGCGCCGCGCGACTGAAGCTGGCCGACAAGGGCCAGTTCCTGTGCCAGAAGATCCGCGACCTCGACGAGTGCTACCACCGTCAGGTGGCGCGGGACGAGCAGGAGGCCCGCGAACTGACCTCGGCCTTCCACCTGCTGCGTCGGCTGGAGCTCGTCTGGACCACCACGATGCGCTACGGCGAGACTTGAGCGAACCGGCACGGGCGATGCGGATCGTCTTCGTCCACCGGCGCGGCCCCGGCCAGTTCCAGCACCTCGCGCCCTTCCTCGCCGAGCGGGGCTGGACGGTCACCCTCGTCTGCGAGACGGTGGCGGCGCGGGTGCCGGGCGTCGCGGTGGTGCGCCACCGCGTCGAGCCCCCGGCCCGGAGCGGCGACCGCTTCGCCCGCCACCTCGCCACCACCGAACAGCACGTCCGCATCGGCCATCGCGTCGCCGAAGCGCTCGGCAACCTCGCCCGGCGCGACGGCCCGCCGGACCTCGTCGTCGGCCACCTCGGCTGGGGCGGACTGCTGTTCGCGAAGGACGTGCTACCGACGACGCCGGTGCTCGGCTACTGCGAATATTTCTACCGGGCTGAGGGCGGCGACGTCGGCCACGACCCGGCCGAGCCGGTCGGCGAGGACGATCGCCGCCGGCTGCGGCTCCTCAACGCCACGCAGTTGCTCGCGCTCGACGCCGCCGACGGCGGCATCAGCCCGACCCACTGGCAGCGGAGCCGCTTTCCGGCCCCCTACCGGCGCCGCATCGCCGTCTGCCACGAGGGTATCGACGTCGAGCGCATCCGCCCCGACCCCACCGCCCGGTTCGTGCTCCCCGACGGGCGGCGGCTGAAGCCCGGGGATCCGGTCGTCACCTACGCCGCCCGCGACCTCGAACCCTATCGCGGCTTCCCGCAGTTCATGCGGGCGCTCGCCGACGTGCTGCGGCGACGGCCGCGGGCGATCGCCGTGATCGCCGGCGGCGACGGCGTCAGCTATGGCCGGCCGCCACCCGACGGCGGCGGCTGGCGCGAGGCGATGCTGGGCGAGTTGGCGGCGGAAGGGACGCCGCTCGATCCGGACCGGGTGATCTTTCTCGGCCACGTGCCGCACGCCCGGCTGATCAGGCTCTTCCAGGTGTCGGCGGCGCACGTCTACCTGACGGTGCCGTTCGTGCTGTCGTGGTCGATGCTGGAGGCGATGGCGGCGGGCGCGCTCGTCATCGGCTCGGCGACGGCGCCGGTGACCGAGGTGATCGCCGACGGCCACAACGGCCTGCTCGCCCCCTTCTTCGACCGCGCGGCGCTCGCAGACCGCATCGTCGAGGCTCTCGACGGCGGGCCGGGCCCGGCGTCGCTGCGCGCCGCCGCCCGTCGCACCGTGGTAGAGCGCTACGCCCTCGATCGCTGCCTCGCCCGGCAGGCGTCGCTCATCGACGAGGTGCTCGGCGCCGGCCGGCGCCGCGGCCGCCGGCGGCCGCCCGGCATCGACGAGCACGCCGCCTGACGACGATCTGCGCCCTCCGCCACCGACCACCCGACATTTCACGTTGCCGACAACATTACATTCGATAATCTGATCCTGTACTGACTTCCTCCCAGAGGTCGCAGAGAAAATACCGCGCATTTGCTTCGATATTTGCGCGGCAATGCAATCGATATCGTCCGGCCTCCGGCCGGCGACGGAGGTGGATCATGGCCAAGCTCCCGAGCGACCCTCAGCCGGCGACCGCCCGCAAGCCCCGCATCGGCGTGCTGATGCCCGCCGGCCGGGTGATCGACCACGACAAGGTGGTCACCCACACCTTCGGCCAGCCGGACAAGGCGACGACGCTGTTCACCAACATCGGCGACTGCTTCGTCTTCGAGTCCTCGCTGCGCATCCTCGACTTCGCCGAACTCGTGCCGATCTACGCCGCCGACGGACAGGCGCCGTCGGACGAGTACGTCGAGAAGATCGACGCTCTCGACTACCTGTTCCTGCGCGGCTCGAACTACATCAACACCAACGGCAAGTGGGATGGCATCACCACCCTCCTGGAGCGCACCAAGGTGCCGGTGATGGCCTTCGGCATCGGCGTGCAGACGCCGGACAACGCCGAGACCTATGTCAACGCATCGACCGAGCGCTTCCTCAAGCTCGTCGCCGAACGCTCGACCTCGCTCGCCGTGCGCGGAGCGCTCTCGGTCAAGGCGCTGAAGTCGATCGGCATCGACAACACCCGCGTCATCGGCTGCCCGACGGTGTTCCGCCACCGCCAGCCGACGATCCGAGTCAACCGCATCGCCGCCGAGGACATCGCCGAGCTCGGCTTCACCCTGCGTCGCAAGACCTTCGGCTTCCAGACGCTGCAACGCTACGTCATGCGCACCCTCGCCGAGCGCCACCGCATGACGATCTTCTGCGCCGGCGAGCTCGAGGAGAAGGCGATCTACTACGCCGAGCAACGGCTCGTGTCCGATCCGGAAGCGACCATGAAGAGCGCCGTCGACGCGCTCGTAAACGAGAACTGGCTCTACGGACCGGACGACCCGCTCCTCGACCTCTACCGCCGGTCGCTGGCGGTGTTCGAGAGCGTGCAGGCCTTCGAGGCGGGCCTCAGGACGATGGATGCGGTCACAGGCTTCCGCCTGCACGGCAACCTGCTGGCGCTCGCCAACGGCATCCCGGCCCTCTACGTCACCTACGACACCCGCACCCGCGAGTTCGTGCAGACCCTCGGCATCCCGTCGGTCGACGCCCGGCAGATGGACCGATTCTCGTTCAGAGACGCTTGGGACAAGGCCGACTTCGGCACGTTCGAGCGGGCCTATGCCCGGCGCTTCGCCGAGC
>CALCDT010000117.1 GCA_937900425.1 uncultured Alphaproteobacteria bacterium
GAAGTCGTCCTCGTCACCGCCTCGGGCCGCCATCCGTTCACGGTCGAGATCGCCGATACGATCGAGGCGCGCAGCCGCGGCCTGATGTTCCGCGACAGCATGGCGGCGGACCACGGCATGCTGTTCGACTTCGGGACCGACCAGCACGTCGCCTTCTGGATGAAGAACACGATCCTGTCGCTCGACATGATCTTCATCCGTTCCGACGGGACCGTCGCCTCGATCGCTCGGCACACGGTGCCGTTTTCGCTCGACGCGGTGCCGTCGGAGACGCCGGTCCGCTTCGTCCTCGAGGTCCTCGCCGGCACCGCCGACCGCCTCGGCCTGGAGCCGGGTGACCGCGTCGAGGGGCTCGACCGCCGCTGACCGGCGCGAGGCCCGGCCCACCGCTTGCCGGCGGCGGAGCGGCGGGCTATCTCGAAGCGGTCCGGGGACCGGACGGGGTATAGCTCAGCTTGGTGGAGCGCCTGCTTTGGGAGCAGGAGGTCGCAAGTTCGAATCTTGCTGCCCCGACCATTCCCCGCACGGACGAAGGTGAACGGCGGCGATGCGCGCCGCCGGAGGCGAGAGGTGGTGATGGTCGCGCGGATCTACAGGCCCGCACGGACGGCGATGCAGTCGGGTCGCGGCAAGACGAACCGCTGGGTACTCGAATACGAGCCGGCGCAGCCACGCAGCATCGATCCGCTGATGGGCTGGACGTCGTCCGGCGACATGACGAGCCAGGTGAAGCTGTTCTTCCCGACCAAGGAGGAGGCGGGCGCCTACGCCGAGCGCCACGGCATCGACTTCGAGCTCTTCGAGCCGCACGAGCGGGTGGCGAAGCGGATCGCCTATTCCGACAACTTCCGCGCCGATCGCCCTTTCCCCTGGACGCACTGACCGGGCCGCGGACCCGGAGTCTGGCGGCGCGGCGGCGCATGCGCTAAGGGGACAGCGACGGCCCCATAGCTCAGTGGATAGAGCAACCGCCTTCGTGAGGAGTGCGCCGCCGGAAACGGCGGACGTAGAACCTGCCAAATTCGGGGAACCCTCGCCGCGCCCGCGGCTGGCGATCCCGAGCCAAGCCCGCCCGAGCCGACGCTCCGGCGGGAAGGTGTAGAGACTAGACGGCAGGCGCCTAAAGGCGCGCGGCGCCCACGGCGAAGGGATAGTCCAGACCACGAACGCCCGCCGGGCGGCGGCGAAAGCCGAAGTGGGATGCTAAGCGGTAGGTCGCAGGTTCGAATCCTGCTGGGGTCGCCAAGAGCCTTTTTCAATGGCTTATGCCGGTTCGGCCGGCGATATTGTCCCTATACTGTTCCGCTCGGTTCGGGCTGCTACCCGAACTGCAAGCGGACCATGGCCCGGCTCCCGGTCTGTTTCGGCGCCTTGCCGTCCCGGCGCTCCGCGCGGCTATAGTGGCGGCGACGGACGGGGGACTTTCATGAACGAGGATGCGGTTCCGGAGGCCGTCGGCCATCCGCAGGACATGAAGGCGATCGTCGACTTCCGCCTCGGCAGGTGGCTGTCGCTGCAGGCCAGCGCACGGATCACGCCGGCCGGGCTGATGGCGGTCGGCGCGACGACGGCGCTCCTCGCCTTCGCCTGCTACCGGCTGTCGCGGACGCGACGATAGCGGCGGATCCCGTTCGGCACGGGGAGGGGAAGCGCGCGGTCGCCGAGGTCCCTTGACCGAGGCACGGTGCCGGCACGCGTGCGCGCGCGGGGAACCGTGGCGTTCGTCTCGGGCCGCATCACGTCAGCGGCTCGCGGGGGCGCGCCCGTAGAGCAGCAGCATGGCGACGATGACGACGCCGTAGGTGACCTGCCGCCCGGCCTCGGGCATCTGCATGACCGAGAGGATCGACTGCAGCAGGGTGATCAGGACGACGCCGGCGACGGTGCCGAGATAGGAGCCCTTGCCGCCGAGGATCGAGGCGCCGCCGAGCACCACCGCGGCGATCGACGGCAGCAGGTAGGCGTCGCCCATCGACTGCGCCGCCTTCGACGCATAGCCGGCGAGCAGCACCCCGCCGAAGGCCGAGAGGCCGCCGGAGACGGCGAAGGCGATCATCACGATGCGCCGCGTGTCGACGCCCGAGAGATAGGCCGCCCGCTCGCGGTTGCCGATCGCATAGACGATGCGGCCGAACGAGGTGCGCGACAGCGTGCAGGCCATCGCCGTGCCGACCACCGCCCAGACGACGACAGCGTTGGGGACGCCCGGCAGCAGGAAGCCGGTGGCGAGCCAGCGCATCGCCGCTGAGGCCGAGTCCTGCGGGGAGAAGCCGCCAGTGTAGAGCACCATCAGCCCCTGGGCGACGGCGTTGGTGGCGAGGGTGACGATCATCGAGGGGATGCGCAGATAGGCGACGCCGATGCCGTTGACGACGCCGATGGCGACGCCGCAGAGGATGCCGAAGGGGATCGCGAGGACGAGCCCGGCGGTGCCGTGCGCCGCCGCCGCGCAGGCCATCATGGCGCCGACCGCGACCACCCACGGCACCGACAGGTCGATCTGGCCGAGCAGGATGACGAGCATCATGCCGGTGGCGATGACGCCGAGGAAGGACGCGACCTTGAGCTGCTGCAGCAGGTATTCCGGCGACAGAAAGCTGGTCGAATAGACGCTGCCGACGACGAGCAGCAGCACGATACAGGCGAACGACGTCGCCACCGCCGGGTCGATGCGCCGGAGCAGCTTCGGCAGGCCGCCGGGACGGGCGCTCGTCATGTCGCTCATCCGAACCACTCCAGCCGGTTGCGCACCCGCACCAGCGCGACGGCGCCGACGCTGACCGCGACGAGCAGCACGACGCCCTGGAACAGCGGCTGCCAGAGCGGGTCGAGGTCGAAGACGAACAGGAGGTCGCCGATGGTGCGGAAGGCGAAGGCGCCGAAGATCGCGCCGACGGCGCTGCCGCGGCCGCCGAACAGCGAGACGCCGCCGAGCACCACGGCGGCGATCGAGAACAGCGTGTAGGCGTTGCCGCTCGCGAAGGCCGCTTCGCCGGTATAGGTGAAGAAGGTGAGGAACAGCCCGCCGATCGCCGCGAGCAGCCCCGACAGCGTGTAGGCGAGGAACTTCGCCCGCTTCAGCGGCAGCCCCGACATGTAGGCGGCCGCCTCGGCCGAGCCGGCGGCGAAGGCGGCGCGTCCCGTCACCGACCGGCGGAACGGTGCCCAGACGACGAGCACGACGGCGGCGAGGGCGACGAGGCTCGTCGGCACGACGCCGAACAGCCGGCCGGTGAGGGCGTCGGCGAGGTCCTCGTTGACCGAGCCGCCGGGCGACGGCCGGAGCAGCAGCGCGAGGCCGAAATAGGCCGCGCCGGTGGCGATGGTGGCGACGATCGGCTGCAGCCGCCCGAAGATGACGATGGCGCCGTTGACGGCGCCGCAGACGACGCCGGCGAGGAGCACCCCGGCGACGCCGAGTGCCGTCTCGATGGGCGTGCCGACGACGATCCACGAGGCGAGGCAGTTGGTCAGGATGAAGATCATCCCGACCGACAGGTCGATGCCGGCGGTGATCACGACGAGCGTCTGCGCCATCGCGACGAAGGCAAGCAGCACGCCCTTGTTGGCCGCCGTCTGGGCGACGTTGACGGTGAGCCCGGCCGGATGGTTCGCCGTGTAGATGACGAACATCAGCACGAAAATGCCGAGGGCGAGCAGGGTGCCGCGCTGCTCGGCGAACCAGTAGCGCCACTCGCTCATGCGCGTGCGTCCGCCGGCCGGGCGGCGCCGCCGATGTTGAGGGCCGAGGCGATCAGCGCCCGCTCGGTGATCCCGGCGCCGACGAGCTCACGCTTCACCGCGCCGTCGTAGAGCACCAGCACCCGGTCGCAGCAGCCGATCAGCTCGTCGTAGTCGGTCGAGTAGAACAGGATCGCCGCGCTGGCGTCGGCGAGGCGGCGCAGCAGGAGATAGATCTCCTGCTTGGTGCCGACGTCGATGCCGCGGGTCGGATCGTTGAGGAGGATGATGCGCGGTCGCCGCATCAGCCACTTGGCGATGACCACCTTCTGCTGGTTGCCGCCCGACAGCGCCCCCGCCGGCACGTCGACGTTCGCCGCGCGAATGGCGAGCAGCGAGACCATCTCGTCGATCAGCCGGTCTTCCGCGGCCCGGTCGATGAGGCCGTGGCGGGAGATCCGGTCGAGCGCGGCGAAGGACAGGTTCTCGCGCACCGTCATCGGCAGCATCAGGCCCTCGGTCTTGCGGTCCTCGGGGATCAGCGCCATGTCGATGCCCGCCCGCTTGGCCGCGGCCGGGCCGTCGATCGTTACCGGCCGGCCGTCGATCAGCACCTCGCCCGAGAGGCCACGCAGCACCCCGAAGAGGGCGAGCAGCAGCTCGCGCTGGCCCTGGCCGTCGACGCCGCCGAGGCCAACCACCTCGCCGGGTCGCACCGCCAGGCTGATGCCGCGCAGCCGGTTCGCCCAGGCGATGCCGCGGCACTCCAGCACCGGCGTCCGATCGGCCGGCGGTGACGCCGGCTTCGGCGGAAACGCGTGGCTGTATTCGCGGCCGATCATCAGCTCGACGACCTCGTCGTCGGCCTTGCTGCCGGCCTCGTAGGAGGCGACGTTGCGGCCGTTGCGGAAGATCGTGCAGTCGTCGGCGAGCTCGGCGATCTCGTGCATTCGGTGGGAGATGTAGAGGAGCGCCAGACCGTCGGCGCGCAGCCGCTTCAGCACCGCGAAGACCCTGGCGACGTCGGCGGCGGTCAGCGCCGAGGTCGCCTCGTCGAGGATCAGGATGCGCGGTTCGCGTACCAGCGCCTTGGCGATCTCGACCATCTGCCGCCGCGACAGCGGCAGGTCCTTGACGAGCGCGGAGGGGTGGATG
>CALCDT010000118.1 GCA_937900425.1 uncultured Alphaproteobacteria bacterium
CGAGGCCGGGGAAGGCCCGGCTGCCATCGGCGATGCCGGTCTCGTAGACCTCCAGAAAGCGTGCGTTGGCGGCGTCGAGCGCCGCGCCCTCCAGCGTGACGCCGCGGGCGGCGAAGGCGCGGGTCAGCATCATCCTGGCGCCTCGACCGACCATCGTCCGGGCGATCTCCTCCCCCACCGGCGCGTGGCCCGCCTCGGCGAGGACGGCATTCAGGGCGGCGAACAGGTCCGGCGCCGTGTCGACGAGAGTGCCGTCGAGGTCGAAGACGAGGACGGGAGGAGCGGACATGGGACCTTCACGAAAGGGGGCTTCGTTCGGTAGCCGACGGTAGCGGCGGCGACAAGGTGTCACGAAAGCGGGAGCAAGGAGCGGGAAGGCGTTCGACCTTGCCAGGGCGGCGCCGTCGCGACCGTCCGACTCTCGTCGCGGCGCGGCCGAGCGGTTGGTTTCGTTCCTGAGGAATGTTAAGCACCGCAGCCGCCGCGGCCTGTGTTCGAGCGCCGCGACACCACCGTCCGCCCAGGACCGCCTGCCAAGTCTCCGGAGCCCCCATGACGACCATGCTGACGCTTTCCGACGCCGATCTCCTGAAGGATCGCTGCTATGTCGACGGCGCGTGGATCGGGACGCCGGTGGATCCGGTCACCAACCCGGCGACGGGTGCGCTCCTCGGCGCGGTGCCCCGCTTCGGCGCGACCGAGACCGAGGCCGCCGTCGCCGTCGCCAAGACGGCGTTCGCAGGCTGGTCGAAGACGCTCGCCAAGGAGCGGTCGCGGCTGCTGCGCCGCTGGTTCGACCTGATCGTCGCGGCGAAGGAGGATCTCGCCCTGATCCTCACCTCCGAGCAGGGCAAGCCGCTCACCGAGGCGCGTGGCGAGATCGACTACGCCGCGTCCTTCGTCGAGTTCTATGCCGAGGAGGCGAAGCGCATCTACGGCGAGACGATCCCGTCGCACCGCGCCGACGCCCGCATCGTCGTCACCCGCCAGCCGCTCGGCGTCGTCGCCGCGATCACGCCGTGGAACTTCCCGGCGGCGATGATTACCCGCAAGATCTCGCCGGCGATCGCCGCCGGCTGCACCGTCGTCCTGAAGCCTGCGCCGGAGACGCCGCTGACGGCGCTCGCCCTCGCCGAGCTGGCCCACCGCGCCGGCTTCCCGAAGGGCGTCATCAACGTGCTCACCGGCGACGCCCCGGCGATCGGCGGCGTGATGACGTCGCACCCGGACGTCCGGCTGGTCGGCTTCACCGGCTCGACGCCGGTCGGCAAGCTTCTGATGCGTCAGGCCTCCTCGACCGTGAAGAAGGTGGCGCTCGAGCTCGGCGGCAACGCGCCCTTCATCGTCTTCGACGACGCCGATCTCGATGCGGCGGTCACCGGCGCTGTCCTCTCGAAGTTCCGCAATATGGGGCAGACGTGCGTCTGCGCGAACCGCATCTACGTGCAGGCCGGCGTCTACGACGCCTTCGCCGAGAAGCTCGCCAAGGCGGTCGCGGCACTCAAGGTCGGCAACGGCGTCGAGCCCGGCGTCGAGCAGGGACCGCTGATCACCGACAAGGCCATCGCGAAGGTCGAGGACCACATCGCCGACGCCGTCGCCGTCGGCGCGAAGGTCGTCGTCGGCGGCAAGCGTCACGCTCTCGGCGGCACCTTCTTCGAGCCGACGGTGCTGACCGGCGTCACCGCCGCCATGAAGATCGCCCGCGAGGAGACCTTCGGCCCGGTGGCGCCGCTGTTCCGCTTCGAGACCGAGGGGGAGGTGATCCGCCTTGCCAACGCCACCGAGTTCGGCCTCGCGGCCTACTTCTACAGCCGCGACATCGGCCGCATCGTCCGCGTCGGCGAGGGCCTCGAATACGGCATGGTCGGCATCAACACCGGCATCATCGCCACCGAGGTCGCGCCCTTCGGTGGCGTCAAGGAATCCGGCATCGGCCGCGAGGGCTCGCATCACGGCATCGAGGAGTACACCGAGGTCAAGTACATGCTCGTCGCCGGGCTGGACAAGTGAGCATGGTCGATCCCGACGCACTGAAGGCCGCCGCCGCCGAGGCAGCCCTCGCCGAGGTGAAGCCGGGAACGCGGCTCGGCCTCGGCACTGGCTCGACCGCCGAGTTCCTGGTGAAGGGGCTAGCGAGGGCCGTCGCCGACGGCCTCGACGTCGTCTGTGTTCCGACCTCGGAGCGCACCGCGACGCTCGCCCGCGATCTGTCGATCCCGCTGACGACGCTCGACGAGACGCCGGAACTCGACCTCGCCATCGACGGCGCCGACGAGATCGGGCCCGGCCTCGCCCTGATCAAGGGCGGCGGCGGCGCGTTGCTGCGCGAGAAGATCGTGGCGGCGGCGGCGAAGCGCTTCGTCGTCATCGCCGACGGCTCGAAGGTCGTCCCGACCCTCGGCGCCTTCGGCCTGCCGATCGAGGTGGTGCCGTTCGGGGTCGGCGCCACGGTGCGGGCGATAGGCGCGGCCGCCGCCGGGCTGGGTCTCGCGGGGGCGATCGAGCTGCGCCGCCGCAACGGTGACGTGTTCGTCACCGATGGTGGACACTACATCGTCGATGCCGCCTTCGGCGCCATCGAGCGTCCCGCCGCGCTCGCGGCCGCGCTGGCGTCGATCCCCGGCGTCGTCGAGCACGGGCTGTTCGTGGACCTCGCCGAAAGGGCATATGTTGCGCGTCCCGAGGGGGTCGCCGTCCTCGCCGCCGGCGAGACGGCGCGGCGCTGAAGAACACAAAGGAGAAGATCCAGATGTTTGGTGCCTCGATCCGTCGCTCGCGGCTCGCCTGGCTCGCGGCCGTCGCAGCGACTGTGGCCGTCGGTGGTGTCGTAGCGACCTCCGCTCAGGAGCAGCAGGCTCCGATCCAGATCGACAGCTTCACGCCCGAGCAGCTCGCGCTGGCCCAGCGGGCGATCACGGCGGCGAAGACCAACGTCGGGTTCGACGACATCCTGCCGCTGCTCGCGACGCAGACGAAGAGCCTCTTCATCCGCTCGAACCCGGCGCTCGCCAAGGACATCGAGGAGGTGACGGACGAGGTTGCCCTGCAGATGGTTCCGAAGCGCCGCGAGCTCGACAAGACCATCCAGGAGGTCTGGGCACGCCGGTTCACCACCGAGGAGCTTGAGACGATCATCGCCTTCTACCAGTCGCCGGCCGGCACCAAGCTCGCTGAGCTGAGCCCGGAGATCTTGGCGCTCGCGGTCGGCGCGGCGAAGCAGTGGAGCGACGAGGTCGGGACGCTGATGGTGACCCGCGTCCGCGAGGAGATGCAGAAGCGCGGCCACCAGCTCTGAGGCCCACGGCGTTCGGGCGGCGGGAGAACGGTATGGCCGAGTTCGACTACGATCTGTTCGTGATCGGCGCGGGGTCCGGCGGCG
>CALCDT010000119.1 GCA_937900425.1 uncultured Alphaproteobacteria bacterium
CGCACCGCGACCGGGGTGACGTTGACGACGGCGAACTCGTAGGCGAGGTGGACGCGCCCGTCGGTGCCCTCGACCGGATGGACCGGCGTCGACACCGGCACAAGGGCGACCGGCAGCAGCTGCACCGGCCGCGCTCGCTCCGCCTCGTCGGCCGCGCAGGCCGCCTCCGCCCGCGACGGACCGAACGCCGCCGTCGCCGCGATCACCGCGAGCAACAGGCCCGCGCTCCTGCCGAGCATCGACATGACACCTCCCCCATGGCCCCGCAGCCAGTCGGGGCACGCCGGGGCCGCCACGTCAAGCCGGCACGGCGGAGGCGCCCCGCTCCGCACGTCGCGCGGGGCGCCCGGCCGACGTCGCGGGGATGCGGTCAACCTTTTGATATCGGGGCGATTTCTGGAACCGAACGTTTCCATCCCGCGGCGATGCGCTCTAGAGTGGGGCGCCGCGCCTTGCGGCGATGTCGGGGGGAGTTGCCGATGGAGACGCTGATCGTTCTCGCCGTCGTGGTGCTCGTCGCGCTCTACGCGGTGCGCGTCTACAACGGCCTCGTGTCGCTCAGGGCGCGCGTCGCCGAGGCCTGGTCCGACATCCAGGTGCAGATGAAGCGCCGCTACGACCTCATCCCCAACCTGGTCGAGACGGTGAATGGCTACGCCAGCCACGAGCGCGAGACGCTCGAGGCGGTGGTGAAGGCGCGCAACAACGCCGTCGCCGCGACGGGCTCGCCGGAGGCGCAGGCGGCGGCGGAGAAGCTCCTCTCCGGCGCGCTCGGCCGGCTGTTCGCCCTCGCCGAGGCCTATCCCGACCTCAAGGCCGACCAGAACTTCCGGGCGCTGCAGGACGAACTGACCGCCACCGAGAACCAGATCCAGGGCTCGCGGCGCTTCTACAACGGCTCGGTGCGCGAGCTGAACGTGATGATCGAGCAGTTCCCGTCGAACATCGTCGCCGGCCTGTTCAAGTTCCAGAAGGCTCAGTTCTTCGAGCTCGACGAGGACGAGCGCGCCGCCGCCTCGAAGCCGGTGAAGGTGTCGTTCTCGTGAGAGCCGTCGCCGTGGCGCGCGCGGCGCTCCGGGCGCTCGCGTTCCTGTGGATCGTCGTCGCCCTCGCCGCGCTGCCGGCGGCGGCGCAGGATCCGGGCGGCGGCGAGCGCATCCTGTCGTTCGATTCGCGCATCGAGGTCGACCGCGACGGCGAGCTGACCGTCACCGAGACGATCGAGGTGGTGGTGCGCGGCCGCCAGATCCGCCGCGGCATCTTCCGCGACATCCCGCTCGACCGCGCCGCCGGCTACGGCCGCACCGTCTCCGACCTCGACATCCTCTCGGTCGAGCGTGACGGTCGGGAGGAGCCCTACCGCACCGAGCGCGACGGCCCGCGCCTGCGGATCGTCATCGGCGACGCCGACCGGATGCTGGCGGACGGCGTCCACACCTACGTGCTGCGCTACCGCATCGACCAGCAGATCGGCTTCTTCCCCGACTACGACGAGGTCTACTGGAACGCCACCGGCGACGAGTGGGCCTTCACCATCGAGGAGGCGACGGCGAGCGTGGTGCTGCCGGCCGGCACCGAGGTGCCGTCGACGGCGGTCTATACCGGGGCCGCCGGCTCGCGGGCGCACGACGCGACGATCGCCCGCGACGGCGACGGCACCGTGGTGTTCACCGCCGACGCGCCGCTGCCGCCGGGCCAAGGCATGACGGTGGCGGTCGCCTTCCCGAAGGGGGTCGTCGCCGAGCCGTCGGCGCTGACGCTGGCGCTGCGCGAACTGATGCCGGCGATCGTCGGTGGCATCGGTACCCTCCTCGTCCTCGGCTACTACGTCTGGGCGTGGCGGCGGGTCGGCGTCGATCCCGAGCCGGGGCCGCTGATCCCCGTCTACGCGCCGACGCTGCCGCCGGCGGCGATGCGCTATCTCGACACGGGCTACGACGCCGGCTGCCTGACCGCGGCACTGCTCGAGGCGGCGACCCGCGGCCACCTCCGCATCGACGAGCCGGAGCGCGGCGCGGTGACGCTGGAACGACAGCGGGGCCGCAAGGAGCTGTCGCCGGAGACCGCCGCGGCGCTCGCCGTCGCGCTGCCCGGCGAGGCGGCGACGCTGACGCTCTCCGGCAGCGGCAACACCAAGCTCGCCAAGGCCGGCCAGACGCTCTCCCGCAAGCTCGGCGAGACCTATGGCAAGGCCTATCGCCGCAACAACTATCTGTGGCTCGTGCCGGGCCTCGCGCTCACCGTGCTCGTCTGGCTCGTCACCGCCTCGACGGCGCCGACCGCCGACGACGCGATCGTCGCGCCGATCATCACGCTCGTCGCGACGGGCTTCGTCTACGGCTTCGGCGTCGTCGCCCTCGACGCCTGGCGCAGCGGCTTCCGCGGCCGGCTCCGGGACCTCGGGCGGGGTCTCGCCTACACCGCCATGACGCTGATGGCGTTCGTGTTCTGGGCGGCCGGGGTGCTGATCTACCTCGGCTCCGTCGGCTTCGCGGCGACGGTGCTGCTCGTCGCGGTCGTCGTCGTCAACCTCGTCTTCTTCCGGCTCCTGCCGGCGCCGACGCCGCTCGGCCGCAGGGCCCTCGACGAGATCGCCGGAACGCGGCTCTACCTGACGGTGGCGGAGGCCGACCGCCTCAGGTTCCACAACCCGCCGGACCGGACGCCGGAGCACTTCGAGGCGATGCTGCCCTACGCGGTGGCGCTCGGCGTCGAGACGGAATGGACCGACCAGTTCCGCGACGTGCTGGCGCGCGCCACCGATCCCGCCAAAGCCGCCGCGGCGATGCAGCCGTCCTGGTATTCGGGCTCGCGCAGCGCCGGCGACATCGGCGGCATCTCCACGGGCGTTAGCCGCACGATCACCCATTCGATCAGCCAGGGCATGGCGGCGCTCGCCGCCGCCTCGGCGCGGGCCTCGGGCGGCGGTGGTGGCTCGTCGGGCGGCGGCTCCTCCGGCGGCGGGGGCGGCGG
>CALCDT010000120.1 GCA_937900425.1 uncultured Alphaproteobacteria bacterium
GCGGCGCCGGCGGCGGGCGGGGCGAGGTTGGTCCAGGCCGCCAGCGCCTCGACGGTGCGCGCGGCGACGGCGTCTAGCGCCTCGTTCGACACCCCGGCCCATGGATCGCCGCCGGCCCCGCCCGAAAGCTCGAAGCCGGTGATGCGGTGGAGCCGGCGGTTGCCCGCCCCGATCACGTCCCAGACGTAGGAGACGGTGGTGCTGCGGTCGTCGCCGACCGCGGAAAGATAGCCGAGCACCAGATAGCTGGCGCTGGCGTCCTCGCGCCGCAGCAGGGAGAGGCCGCGGGCGCGGGCGCGCAGGCCGATCCGTGTGGCGAGATCGTCGGCCCGGTCGGCCGGCACGCCGAGCAGCTGGCCGAAGCGGAAGGAGGCCGAAGCGCCCTGCACCGGCGCGCGCTGCGGCTGCGTCGCCTCCGGCGGGGCGGCGAGGGTCCGCGCCGCGGTCTGGGAGGAGCCGGTCGCGGCCGTCCGCGACGACTGGCAGCCGCCGAGCACCAGGGCGAGGCCCCCGCCCGCCAGGCCCCCGATCAGGCTGCGGCGGGTCGGCACGTGGCCCTGCGGCATGCGGTCCGTCATGTCGGTGAACTCCTTCCCCAAGGTTCCCGGACCCGTCGCGGCCGGAAGTCCTTCCGTCGATAGCGGTCTCAGCCGGCGACGGCAAGATCGAGCGGCAACCCGGACAGCGGTTCCGGCGCCCCGTCGGTGGTCAGATAGGTCCGTCCGAGCGTCATCGCGGTGCCGGTCTGGCTGTCGGCGATGATCATGTGCGCGAACAGCGTCATGCCCGGGCGGATCGCCGCGTCGTTGCCGCGGTAGAACATCGGCCAGTCCATCCAGCTCGGCGAAAAGCGGGCGCCGAGCGAGTAGCCGCAGGCGTTGAGCCGGTGCTGCATCAGGCCATGCTCGTCCATCACCCTGGCGTGGGCCTCGAAGACGTCGCCGAAGGTGTTGCCCGGCCGCATCGCCTCCTCCACCGCCTCCAGCGCCGCCCGCGTCGCCGTGTAGAGCTCGAGGTGCCGCGCCGTCGGCTCGCCGATCACCACCGTGCGCATCAGCGCGGCGTGGTAGTGGCGGTAGGCGCCGGCGAACTCGAGGGTCAGCTGGTCGTTGGCGGCGAGGCTGCGGCGGCCGGACTTGTAGCGGCAGAGCAGCGCGTCCTCGCCCGAGCCGATGATGAACTCGTTGGCCGGATAGTCGCCGCCGAGTTCGAAGATCGTGCCCTGCAGCACCGCGAGGATGCGACCCTCGTCGGCGCCCGAGCGGATCTCGGCCATCGCCGCCTCGAATGCCCGGTCGGCGATCTCGCCGGCCTTGCGCACGTAGGCGATCTCCGCCGCCGACTTGACGACCCGAAGACCCGGCACGAGGTCGGAGGCGTCGGAGAGGTCGGCGAAGCTGCGCAGCGCCTCGTCGATCGCCCGCCCGTTGCGCGCCGTCAGCCCGTGGGTGTCGTATTCGATGCCGAGCCTCGCCCCGAGCAGGTCCATGTCGTCGAGCAGGTCCTTGAGCTGGCCGACCGGGCTCGCCTCGCCGCGGTCGACCCACAGCCGGATGTCCTCGATGATCGAGGTGTGACGGGCCTGGCGCAGGTCCGGCGCCCGGGTCAGCAGCGCCATGGTGCCGTCGCGCTTGACGACGAGGCACTGGAAGAAGCAGTAGCCGAAGGTGTCGTAGCCGGTCAGCCAGTACATGCTCTCCTGGGCGAAGAGCAGCATGGCGTCGATCTTGCGCGCCGCCATCGCCTCGGTCAGCGCCGCGCGGCGGGCGTCGAACTCGGAAGGTTCGAAGTGAAGGGCCATGGTCGGTCGTGTCCTCAGAGCTGGAGCGCGATGGCCGCGAGGTGGCGGCCGTAGTCCGGCTCGCCGCGGCGCGTGGTGCGGCGATAGGAGAAGAAGCGCGCGGGATCGGAATAGGTGCAGAGGCCGACGTCGTCGACGCGGCCGACGCCGGCCCGCGTCAGGCGCATCGCCAGGTAGGCCGGCAGGTCGAACATGTGATGGTCCGCGCGCCGCGAGGGGGCGAAGAAACGGGCGTTTGCCGCATCCTGGTCGAGGAAGCGGGCGAGGAACTCGGGGCCGACCTCGTAGGCCGCCTGCGAGATCATCGGGCCGATCGCGGCGACGACGCGCGCGCGGGTCGCGCCGGCTTCCTCCATGCGGGCGAGCGTCGCCTCGAGCACGCCGGTGAAGGCGCCCTTCCAGCCGGCGTGGGCGGCGCCGACGACGCGGGCTTCCGGATCGGCGAAGAGGATCGGCCCGCAGTCGGCCGCCCCGGCGCAGACCGCGATGCCCGGCATCCGCGTCACCAGCGCGTCGACCCGGGGATTGTCCTCCGGTCGCCACGGCGCCTCGACCAGCAGACAGTCCGGCGAATGGATCTGGTAGGCCGAGACGAGACGGTCCGGCGCGACGCCGAGCACCCGCGCCGCCCGGGCGCGGTTCTCCATCACCTTCGCCCGCTCGTCGGCGGAGCCGAGGCCGAGGTTGAGCGAGGCGTAGATCCCCTCCGAGACCCCGCCCTCGCGGGTGAAGAAGGCATGGGCGACGCCGGCGATTCCGGTGAGCGCTTCGGAGCGGACGTACATGCAAATCACCCGGGCTGTCGCGGCGGGCGGATGGTGGCCGGGATCGCCGGGGCTGTCAAAGCCCTCGTGACGGCCGCCGCCGGGGGCGGTCGTCACGGGCGGGTCGTTCCCTTTTCTCGCCAGCGCCGCCCCGCCTCCGGCCTGTCACCCGGGGCGTCGCGACTCGGCGGGCGCGACGTCAGGCGCCGCGGTAGCGCGGCGCCGGCTTGTCGCGGGAAAGGTTGGGGCCCAGGGCGTGGCGGGCCGCGGTGAAGGCCTCCCAGTCCGCCGTCTCGGGCAGCGAGGGGATGGTCACGGTCTCGCCGTGGTCGAAGCCGGAAAGCGCCGCGTCGACGAGGTCATCCACCGACATCACCATCTCCGGCGGCAGCGCGTCGACCGAGCCGCCGGCCCGGTCGAAGAACTCGGTGCGGGTGATGCCCGGCAGCACCGCCTGGATGCGCAGGCCGCGCTCGCCGACCGTCGCGGCCAGCGCCTGGGTCAGGTTGAGGACGAAGGCCTTGGTGGCGCTGTAGGTGCCGTGGACCCGCTCCGGGATCAGCGCGACCACCGAGGCGATGTTGACGATGGCGCCCGACCCGCGCGCGGCGAAGGTCTGCGCCGCGGCCACGGCGAGACGGTTCACGGCGACGACGTTGACGTCGATCATGTGGTCGAGGCCGGCGGTATCGCTGTCGAGCAGGTCGCCCATGTCGCCGAGGCCGGCGTTGTTGACGACGAGGGTGATCGCCGGGTCGCTCCGCAGGCGCTTCTCGACGGCGTCGAGATCGGAGCGCGAGGCGAGGTCGGCGATCATCACCTCGGCCTTGACGCCGGTCTCGGCACCGAGCCGCTCGGCGAGGCGGGCGAGGCGGTCGCCGCTGCGCGCGACGAGCAGGAGGTCGTAGCCGCGGCGGGCGAGGCGGTCGGCATAGGTTGCGCCGATGCCGGAGGAGGCGCCGGTGACGAGGGCGGTGCCGAGGGTGGACATGGGAAGGTTCCTTTCCTGTTCAAATAGTGGTATATACCACTAATAGGACTTTCCGGCGCCGCTGGCAAGAGGCACGGCCGTCGTGGCAAGCTCGCCGTCGACGGCGGCCACCGACGCGGCCCGACCCTTGGGACCCGCACCGACGGGGCCGCGGACGACGCGCGAAGGCACAGGGGGGCTCGAACCAGCGAAGACGGAAAGGGTTCCCGGCCCTCGCCGTGCCGTGGCCGGGGCGGCGAGAAGACACCAAGCGCGAAGCGGCGCCGGCGGACGGCCGACCGTCGCGACCTGAAGAGAACGAAAGGCACCCATGCCCGCAGGACAGGACGAGGAAGCCGATGGCCGCTCCACTCGCGACGTCTGGACGGTCTGCGCGAACAGCGCCGTGCGCCGCGCGGCGCGCCGGCTCGGACAGCTCTACGACGACGCCATTGCCCCGAGCGGGCTGCGCGGCACCCAGTTCTCGCTGCTCGCGCAGATCCGCCGGCTCGGCGAGCCGGCGCTGCAGCCGCTGGCCGCGGCGATCGTCATGGATCTCTCGGCGCTCGGCCACACGCTGAAGCCGCTGCAGCGCGACGGCCTCGTCGCTCTCGCCCCCGACCCGGCCGACCGCCGGGTCAAGCGGGTCTCGCTGACCCCGCTCGGCCACGCCCGGCTGGCCGAGGCCGAGGCGATGTGGCGCGCCGCCCAGCGGCGCTTCGAGCATCTCGTCGGCGCCGACGACGCCGCCGCCCTCTCGCGCATTCTCGGGACGATCGCCTCGGACGATTTCCGCGACGCCTTCGAGCGCGAGGCGTCGTCGTCGGCCGGTCCGGCCGGTGGATCGTGACGGCGTTGGCAAATGCCGACGCCTGAACGGCCGCCGCGCGTGGGCCTCAGCGTTCGCGCCTCAGCCGCTCCCAGAACTGCATCCGCTTTGAAAGCTCGCGCTCGAATCCACGCTCGACCGGACGATAGAAACTCTGCCGGCCGATCTTTTCGGGAAAGTAATCCTGGCCGGAAAAGGCGTCGGGCTCGTCGTGGTCGTAGCGATAGCCCTCGCCGTAGCCTTCCGACTTCATCAGCTTGGTCGGCGCGTTGAGGATGTGGCGCGGCGGCAGCAGCGAGCCGCTCTCCTTCGCCGTCCGCAGCGCCGCCTTGTAGGCGGTGTAGACGGCGTTGGATTTCGGCGCGCTCGCCACGTAGACCACGGCCTGGGCGATGGCGAGTTCGCCCTCCGGGCTGCCCAGCATCTCGTAGGCGTCCTTCGCCGCGTTGGCCTGGACGAGGGCCTGCGGGTCGGCGAGGCCGATGTCCTCCACCGCCATCCGGATCAGCCGGCGCACCAGGAACAGCGGATCCTCGCCGGCGTCGAGCATGCGGCAGAACCAGTAGAGCGCCGCGTCCGGGTCGGACCCGCGCACCGACTTGTGCAGGGCCGAGATCAGGTTGTAGTGGCCGTCCTGGGCCTTGTCGTAGACCGGCGCCCGCCGCTGCACCACCTCCTGCAGGCCGGCGGCGTCGAACACCTCGCCCTCCCCCGCCGCGCGCCAGACGTCCTCGGCCAGCGTCAGCGAGGCGCGGCCGTCGCCGTCGGCCATACGGATCAGCGCCGCCCGCGCCCCCTCGTCGAGGGGAAGCGGACGGCCCGTCGCCGCCTCGGCCCGGGCGAGCAGCGTCTCGATGGCGTCGGGCTCCAGCGCCTTGAACACCAGCACGTGGGCCCGCGACAGCAGCGCGGCGTTGAGCTCGAAGGACGGGTTCTCCGTCGTCGCCCCGACGAGGGTGACGGTGCCGTCCTCCATCACCGGGAGGAAGCTGTCCTGCTGCGCGCGGTTGAAGCGGTGGATCTCGTCGACGAACAGCAGCGCGCCGCGGCCGGAATGCCGGCGCATCCGCGCGCTCTCGAACACTTTTTTCAGGTCGGCGACGCCGGAGAAGATCGCCGAGATCTGTTCGAAGCCGAGATCGGTCTCGCGGGCGAGCAGCCGCGCCGCCGTGGTCTTGCCGGTGCCGGGCGGCCCCCAGAGGATCAGCGAGCCGAGGCTGCCGGAGCGCAGCATCCGCGTCACCGTGCCCTGCGGCCCGAACAGGTGATCCTGACCGACGATCTCCGAAAGCCGTCCCGGTCGCAGCCGGTCGGCCAGCGGACGCGGCGCGTCGCCGGATCGAAGTCTAGATAGGCTGGTGCGGTCATGGGCAAGGATGCAGTCGAGGTCATTCCCATCGTCTAGCCGGTTTCCTGGCCGGGAGGAAAGCGCCTGCAGCACCTTGCGGGGATACGTCGCGCGGCTAAGGTCGCCGCGGCGTGCTACGGGGCAGGCGAATGTGCCCGAAGCGGAAAGGGGAAGCCATGAAGGTCATCGTCGTCGGCGCCGGCATTGCCGGCCTTTCCACAGCCTGGTCGCTGGCAAAGCGCGGGCACGAGGTGACGCTGCTCGAGCAGGGCACCATCCCCAACCCGCTCGCGGCCTCTGGCGACCATCACCGCATCATCCGGCGCGCCTACGGTGCCGCGACGGGCTACGGCCAC
This sequence comes from uncultured Alphaproteobacteria bacterium, assembly GCA_937900425.1. GTDB lineage: Bacteria > Pseudomonadota > Alphaproteobacteria > Rhizobiales > Pleomorphomonadaceae > CALCDT01. The sequence continues at coordinate 6,069 of CALCDT010000120.1, forward strand.
GCCATCACAGAAGCCTACGACGCGTGGGAAGAGCTTTGGGCCGATCTCGGTGCGATCCATCACGATCCGCGCGGCTTCCTGTGCCTCTCGCGCGAGCCGGGCGACGAGGCGGAAGAGTATCGCGAGGGGCTGGAGGCGGGCGGCTATCCCTTCGAGCTGCTCGATGCCGCCTAGACGGCGCGTCG
>CALCDT010000121.1 GCA_937900425.1 uncultured Alphaproteobacteria bacterium
CGACGGCCCGGACGGGCCGGTGCCCGGCGTCGCGGCGCGCTATGGCTACCGCGAGGCCGACCTTCGGGTCGAAGGCCTCGCCGCCTTCTTCGCCGGCCTCGGCCTCAAGCCCGACAACGTGCTCGGCGTCAACCTTCCCAACGTCGCCGAGGCGGCGATCGTGATCCTCGCGGCCTGGCGCGCCGGCCTCGTCGTCGTGCCGCTGCCGCTGCACTGGACCGACCGCGAGATCGCCCGCGCCGTCGAGCACGCCGGCATCCGCGCCATCGTCACCGCCTCGAAGGTCGAGGACCGTCCCTGCGGCGAGCACATGCGCGACATCGCCGCCGACAATTTCACGATCCGCTTCGTCATCGGCCTCGGCGAGGAGCAGCCGGACGGTCTGATCGACCTCGCGCTGGTGATGGCCGATCTCGGCGGCCTCGGCGCCGCGCCGGATCTGCAGCGCCGCGGCAATGCGGCCGACCATGTCGCGGCCCTTTCCTTCTCCCGACGCGACGGCCGCCTCGTCGCGGTGCCGCTGACCCACAATCATCTGATCGCGCTAGGCCGCGCCCATGCCGACGCGGCCGGCGTCGCTTCGGGGGCGACGCTCGCTTCCTCCATGATGCCCGCCGGCCTCGGCGGCCTTTGCGCCCTCGCGACGGCGCTCGTCGCCGACGCCCGTCTGGTCTGCCATCATGGCCGCAGCGTCGAGGGTCTCGTCGCCGGCACGGTGCAGAGCGGCGACGGCGAGAGCGGTCCCCTCCATCTGATGATTCCGGCCACCCTCGCCCGGCCCTTCGCCGAAGCCTTCGACGCCGCCGGCGAGAGTGTGCGCCCGGCGCTGTCTCTCGTCGCCCACCAGCCGGGCCGTGGCGAGACGCCGGCGCTCGACGGCTGGACGGTGACGGATCTTTCGTCCTTCGGCGGACTGACGCTGGTGCCGGTGCGACGGGTGGAGGGTCGTCGTGCGGCGCCCTGGCCGGCCGGAGACCTCGTCCTCGCATCCGGTGCGGTGGCGGCCGCCTTGCGGCTCAAGCCGCGGATGCGGGCCGGCGACCGCCGTCCCTCAGCCTCGACCGGCGAGATCGTCCTCGAAGGCGCGATCGTGCCGGATGCGCCGTGGCCGGAGCCGGCCGCCGGCGGCTCGGGCCGCGTGCTCGCCGTCAACGGCGAGGGCCGGCTGCGAACCGGCGTCTTCGGCGAACTCACCGCCGACGGCAAGGGCCTGCGTGCCGGTGGCATGGTCGCCGACAGCGCCATCGTCGCCGGCGAGACCATCGATCTCGCCGCGCTCGACGCCCGCTTCGCCCGCTTCCCCGGCCTCGCCGACGCGGCCGCCTACGCCCTCGACGATGCCTTGCTGGGCCAGCGCGTCGGCATGGCCTACGTCCCGAGCGACGGCGCCGAGATCGATCCGGAGGACGTCGCCGCCTTCCTCGAGGCGGACGGGCTCGGCCTGCTGGAACGGCCGTCGGTGGTGGCGAAAGTCGCGGCGATCCCGCGCGGAACCGACGGCAAGGTCGAACGCTCCGCCCTCTTCGTGAAGGCCGAAGCGCCCCGCGCCGCCAAAGCCGTCGTGGCCGCCTGACCGGTCGGTCTCGCCGGCACGACGGGACCCCGGGGTTCGCGGATCACGAAATCGTGAACGGCGGGAGCGGAAGGAATTTCAACCATCTGGTCGAAAGGGCGTCGTCTGGCGGTGCAGCGACTCCTGCGCCGGCGGCTTCGATCTGCTATCACGCGGTCGAGCCGACCGATCCTCCCATGCCTCCCGACCGGCGGTTCCGAACCCGATTTTCCGCGCCTCCCCGGCTTCCGTCGCCGGCCATTTCCGGCCGCGTCGCATCCGGAGGATTCGCCGAACGCCGCAAAGGACGCCCTCATGTCGGACACGCACCCCCATGGCGGCCTCGCCGTCGACGTCTTCCTCGACGTGATCTGCCCGTGGTGCTACCTCGGCAAGCGTAATCTGGAGGCGGCCCTTTCCCTCGTTCCGGAACTCGACGTCGCCGTGCGCTGGCGCGCCTTCCAGCTCGATCCCTCGATCCCCTCCGCCGGCAAGGATCGGCGGACCTATCTGTCCGAGAAGTTCGCCGACCCGCGTCGGATCGAGGAGATGCACCGAAGGCTCGAGGAGGTCGGCGAGGCGGTCGGCGTCGCCTTCGCCTTCGACCGCATCGAGATCACGCCGAACACGCTCGACTGCCACCGCCTGATCCGCTGGGCCGGCGCCGAGGGCCTCGGCGACGCCATGGTCGAGGCGCTCTGCGCCGCCTTCTTCTCCGAAGGTCGCGACCTCACGAGGATCGAGACGCTGATGGCCGTCGCCGACGAAGTCGGCCTCGACGGGGACGAGATCCGCGACCGGCTGGAAAGCGACCTCGACGTCGAGATCGTGCGCGCCGAGATCGACTACGCCGGCCGCATCGGCATCACCGGCGTGCCCTGCTTCGTGATGGGCGGCCGCTACGCCCTCTCGGGCGCCCAGTCGCCGGAAGTCCTCGCGGACGCCTTCACCCGGATCTCGGCGGAGCTTTCGGCCGACGCGGCCGAGTGACGGCGGCAGGGGGACGGCGCCGCGGAGCCGAGGCCCGCCACGATTTCCGCGGAGCTTATGAGGACCCTGCGGCCCGACTCGAGGGAATTTCGGGTCGAAGATATCGAAGTCGGAAAGGGCCCATCACCCTCCATACCCGGCTCGTGAATGTCCGGCTCGTCGGATAGTCACGAGGTCACGGCCCGACCGGGCGGCACCCTGTCGGGCCTGTCTGCGCTCGTCAGTTCCGGCAGGTCGGGACTTCAAGAGCCTGGTTTCAGAGACGCGGATTGATCGGGATGTCCGACAGTTCCGGGGCGCCTCGCTTGAATATCTCCGTGAACAAGCTACCTGCGCGTCGGGACAGGAAAGGAGCGGAGAGAGAGATCTCCAACATTCTCCGGCAGTTTATGAAGGCATGCGTGTCAAAGGCAAAATCCGTTTCCTGCAAGACTTCCGAGATCCAGGTGCCGCAGCGGTGCTCCCAGTAGAACATGTCCAGCATGTCATACCCGTATAGTTTCTCGGCGGTGAATTCGGTTTCATCGAAAAAGCGCGTGAAATGGTCCTTCGCGAACTTGTGCCAAAGAGGCTTGGCGCGCGGCAGGACGTCTCCTCGCTCATGGCAGGGTCCGTTCTTTCCCCAGAAGGCCCGCCCGATCTCGTTCAGATTCGAGCGTATGTGAAGCGTCTTTCCAGGAATGTTCGGCAGAAGGCTCTGGGCGTATGCAGAAATCAGCGACGCCCTGTGCTTGTACCACGACCATGCCTTCACCCGTCGCACGAGCTTCTTGTCGATCGAGACCGGGATCACCTTGGAGGTGCCACCAAGGGCGACGGTCGCGTCGAACTGCTCCTCGGAGGCGAGAATGAAATGGTCGAGCGACAGGCGGTCGGCGATCTGACCGGCGATGAGCGCGTCGGCCCGTTCGACCGGTCTCGTGTAGTAGGTGAAGAAAACGTCATTCTGGTTCCGGATCAACGCCAGGGAGGCGCGGGAATCCATCCCGGCGGTCAGGCCTCGCACCAAGCGTCGCCTCGAACCGAGCATCGACGCCTGGGCCCGGGCAAGCAGGATGAATTCGTCTGCCAGATCACTGATATTGTCCGTGGTCGGCAGGGTATCTCTTGGGTAAAAGCGTAATGTCCGGAATGTCTTCGTGTTGAGAATGTGATTCGGCGTCAGAATTTTCGTGTGCTCCAGGGGCGAAAGATTGCCGAGAGCCCCTGTTTGCCATAGCTTTCGTTCGTGTACGAATTCTGGCCGCAGGCTTGCGCCTTCGTCAAGGACTTCTATCAAGTGAAAGTTTGATGAAATAAGATGATTTTCGGCGTTGTAATTGACCTTCAACATGGCGCAGGCATCATTGACAATCTTTGGAGGTATCCCCAACCCCTCCCGATAGACGATGACGTGTCTGCCGGCCAGATAGTCCAGTGCCCGGAGGAACATTTCCTCCCCATGAACGAGTGCTCCGAGCAATTTTTCCGGGACAGTCGAATTGCTGGAGGTGTTTGTCGCCAGATCAAGAGCAACGCCGATCACAGCAACATATGCCCCCGTTCGGTCATTTGATGCGTGGGCAAACTCCAAGTCGGATTGCGTATAGACCTGGGCGCCGCATGGCAGCCCTCTTCCAATCATTCTCCATGAGAAGGGTATTTTTCTTTTTCCATTCATAGAAATTATATAAGAATAAGGCGGAGCCGGCGCCTTGTTGTATTTGAAGTTCTTTTGCACCAGCATAATTTCAACTCTATGTGGCAACTTGTGTCCGCAGCCTGCGCGCCACGGTAAAGTCCTTTTTTCACAACGACGTAGCGGGTTCAACACTATTGTGTACGTCGCCGCCACGGGCTGAACGCCGGCCGGCCATCGGGCCGGTTGCGGAGCGGCGACCAGATCTGCTTCGGTAACGGGAGCAGGAGATCGCTGGCGCCGTCTTGGCCGGGATATTCTAGCCGAAGCAAGCTCACGCCGCCTTCGGCTTCACCTCGTCGACCATCCGCACCAGCCGGACCAGCACCGCCGCCGTGCCCTTGAGCCGCTGCTCCGGGGTCGGCCAGTCGCGGGCGAGGACGACCTTGTGGTCGGGGCGAATCTTCGCCAGCACGCCCTGCTCGCCGATGTAGCGCACCAGCGCCGCCGGGTTGGCGAATTCGCCGCCGCGGAAGGCGATGACGACGCCCTTCGGCCCGGCGTCGACCTTCTCGACGTTGGCCCGCCGGCAGAAGGCCTTGATCATCACGATCTTCAGCAGATGCTCGACTTCCTCGGGCAGCGGCCCGAAGCGGTCGATCAGCTCGGCGCCGAAGCCGTCGATCTCGCCCGGCTCGTCGAGGTCGGCGAGGCGGCGGTAGAGGTCGAGGCGGAGCTGGAGGTCGGGGACGTAGTGGTCCGGGATCATCACCGGCGTTCCCACCGTGATCGTCGGCGACCATTGGTCGTCGGTCAGGCTGTCGTCGCCGGTCTTGAGCGAGGCGACCGCCTCCTCCAGCATCTGCTGGTAGAGTTCGTAGCCGACTTCCTTGATGTGGCCGGACTGCTCCTCGCCGACGAGATTGCCGGCGCCGCGCAGGTCGAGGTCGTGGCTGGCGAGCTGGAAGCCGGCGCCGAGCGTGTCGAGCGACTGCAGCACGCGCAGGCGCCGCTCCGCCGTCGCCGTCAGCTTGCGCTCGGCCGGGGTCGTGAAGATCGCGTAGGCCCTGGTCTTGGAGCGGCCGACGCGGCCCTTCAGCTGATAGAGCTGGGCGAGGCCGAACATGTCGGCCCGGTAGATGATCAGCGTGTTGGCGGTCGGAATGTCGAGGCCCGATTCGACGATGGTCGTCGACAGCAGCACGTCGAAACGCCCCTCGTAGAAGGCGTTCATGATGTCCTCGAGCTCGGTCGCGCCCATCTGGCCGTGGGCGAGCGCCACCCGCACCTCCGGCACCGTGCGCTCGAGGAACTCCTTCTGGTCGGCGAGATCGGAGACCCGCGGACAGACGTAGAAGGCCTGGCCGCCGCGGTATTTCTCGCGCAGCAGCGCCTCGCGGATCACCAGCGGGTCGAAGGGCGTGACGAAGGTGCGCACCGCGAGGCGGTCGACCGGCGGGGTCGCGATCAGCGACAGCTCGCGCACGCCGGTGAGCGCCAGCTGCAGCGTGCGCGGGATCGGCGTCGCCGACAGGGTCAGCACATGGACGTCCGACTTCAGCTCCTTGAGCCGCTCCTTGTGCTTGACGCCGAAATGCTGCTCCTCGTCGATGATCAGCAGGCCGAGGT
>CALCDT010000122.1 GCA_937900425.1 uncultured Alphaproteobacteria bacterium
GTCGCGGCGCGGCTGATGCCCGCGATCCGCGGCATGATCTCCGAAAGCGAGCGCAAGGTCGGCCATTTCGACGACGGCGCCGCGGTGCTCGATTTCGTCGGCTCCGCGCCGCTTGCGGACCTCGCCGCCCTCGGCACCTCCTGTCCCGACCATTTCCTCAGAACCAAGATCCGGCCGCTGGTGGTCGATTTCGATCCCGCCGCGCCCGACGTGGAGAAGACCCTCGCCGGCCTGCCGGACGCCGTCGCCGCCTACCGGGCCGACTATGCCGCCTATTACGACCGCTGCCGCCGCGCCGACAGTCCGGCGATGCGCGATCCCAACGCCGTGGTCTTCCTCGTGCCCGGCGTCGGCATGATCACCTTCGCCAGGGACAAGGCCACCGCGCGGATCTCGGCCGAATTCTACGTCAACGCCATCAACGTGATGCGCGGCGCCTCGGCGGTGTCGACCTATGTCGGCCTGCCCGAACAGGAAGCCTTCGACATCGAATACTGGCTGCTCGAGGAAGCCAAGCTCCAGCGCATGCCGAGACCGAAGCCGCTCGCCGGCCGCGTCGCCCTCGTCACCGGCGGCGCCGGCGGCATCGGCCGGGCCATCGCCGAGCGGTTTCTCGCCGAGGGCGCCTGCGTCGTTCTCGCCGACATCGACGAGGCGGCACTCGATGCGGCGCGCGCCGACTTCTCGGGCCGGCACGGCGGCGACGTCGTCCGCGCCGTCCCGCTCGACGTCACCAGCGAGGCGGCGGTCGCCGCCGCCTTCGTCCGGGCGGCGGGCGAGTACGGCGGGCTCGACATCCTCGTCTCCAACGCCGGCATCTCGTCGGCGGCGCCGATCGACGAGACCGAACTGTCGATGTGGACCCGCAACATCGACATCCTCGCCACCGGCTATTTCCTCGTCGCCCGCGAGGCCTTCCGCCTGATGAAGGCGCAGAAGCGCGGCGGCGCCATCGTCTTCGTCGCCTCCAAGAACGGCCTCGCCGCCTCGCCGAACGCCTCGGCCTACTGCACGGCGAAGGCCGCCGAAATCCACCTCGCCCGCTGCCTCGCGCTGGAGGGCGCCGAATTCGGCATCCGCGTCAACACCGTCAACCCCGACGCCGTGCTGCGCGGCTCCAAGATCTGGACCGGCGAATGGCGCGAGCAGCGCGCCGCCGCCTACAACATGGCCCCCGACGAACTCGAGGAGCACTATCGCAAGCGCTCGATGCTGAAGCTCTCCGTCTACCCGGAGGACATCGCGGAAGCCGCCTTCTTCCTCGTCTCCGACATGTCGGCCAAATCGACCGGCAACATCCTCAACGTCGACGCGGGCAACGCCCAGGCGTTCACGCGGTAGGAGGCGCGATAGGTATGGAGACGGGCGCTGCAACGAGCCTTCGGAGCGTGCGGCCTACCCCTCTCCCTGTCCCTCCCCCACAAGGGGGGAGGGGACGATGAAGGTGAGGACTTTCATCCAACGAGCTCCTCGCCGTACTGAGGCACTTGCGTTGCGAAAGCCTTTCGAATCCGGCGTCCCCTCCCCCCTTGTGGGGGAGGGACAGGGAGAGGGGTGAGCGACACAAGCCGGCGCGGCATTTCGGACACGAAAACAAGAAACCACGACCCCGGGAGGACCCCATGCCCGAGCCGATCGCCTCCGACCAGATCGCCGCCGCCAACGAGCCCCTGCGCGCGGCCCTCGCCCGCGACTACGACGCCCTCGGCGAGCGGCTCGACCGGCGCGGCATCGCCATCGACGCCATCAAGGACAAGGTCGCCGGCTTCTCGGTGGCGGTGCCGTCCTGGGGCGTCGGCACCGGCGGCACCCGCTTCGCCCGCTTTCCCGGCCCGGGCGAGCCGCGGCACATCTTCGACAAGCTCGACGACTGCGGCGTGATCCACGCGCTCACCCGCGCGACGGCGACCGTTTCGCTGCACATCCCCTGGGACAAGGCCGACCCCGCCGACCTCCTCGCCAAGGCGCAAAGCCGCGGCCTCTCCTTCGACGCGATCAACTCCAACACCTTCCAGGACCAGCCCGGCCAGCCGCTGTCCTACAAGTTCGGATCGCTGTCGCACACCGACGCGGCGACGCGGGCCCAGGCGGTGGAGCACAATCTGGAATGCATCGCCATCGGCGAGGCGCTCGGCTCGAAGGCGCTGACGGTGTGGATCGGCGACGGCTCGAACTTCCCCGGCCAGAGCCATTTCTCCCGGGCCTTCGACCGCTATCTCGACGCGATGCGGAGGGTCTACGCCGGCCTGCCGGCGGACTGGCGGCTGTTCACCGAGCACAAGATGTTCGAGCCGGCGTTCTATTCGACGGTGGTCCAGGACTGGGGCACCAACTACCTGATCGCGGCGGAACTCGGCGACAAGGCCCTCTGCCTCGTGGACCTCGGCCACCACGCCCCGAACGTCAACATCGAGATGATCGTCGCCCGGCTGATCCGCTTCGGCAAGCTCGGCGGCTTCCACTTCAACGACAGCAAATACGGCGACGACGACCTCGACACCGGCTCGGTCGACCCCTACCGGCTGTTCCTCGTCTTCAACGAACTGGTCGACGCCGAGACGGCGGACGCGGCGGGGTTCCACCCGTCGCACATGCTCGACCAGTCGCACAACGTCACCGATCCGATCGAAAGCCTGATGGCGAGCGCCATGGAGGTGCAGCGCGCCTATGCGAGCGCCCTTCTCGTCGACCGGACGGCGCTCGCCGGCTTCCAGGACGCCAACGACGCGCTGATGGCGTCGGCGGCGCTGAAGGCCGCCTACCGCACCGACGTCGAGCCGATCCTCGCCACCGCCCGGCTGGAGGCCGGCGGCGCGATCGACCCGGTCGCGGCCTACCGGGCGAGCGGCTACCGGGCGAAGGCGGCCGCCGAGCGTCCGGCGGTGGCGGGAGGGGGCGGCGGCATCGTCTAACACGCCGCGCCTCGACGACGGCCGGCGGGTGACGGACGGCGGCCGGCGATCCCGCCGCCACCGGATCGCCGCCGGTTCGGATGCCGGAGCGGGCTCCCGAGACCTGCTATCCGCGCCAGAATTCCGAGACGGCGGCGGCGCAGCCGCAGATCACGAAGGCCGCGCCGATCATCGCCTCGCGCACCCGATGCCGCTCCGGTTCGGGCGGCCGCGCCGGCCGGGCCGCGACGGCGAGCGCCACGCAGGCGAACCAGCCGAAGGCGAGGCAGAAGACGAGGCATGGCACGAGAAGGCCGTCGCCGCCGCTGTGGAACGGCGCGCCGGCCAGCGTCGAGGTCGCGAAGAACAGCGCCGTCGCCGGATTGGACGCCGCCGTGAGGAAGGCGAACCCGAAGGCTCCGAACCAAGGCGGCATTCGCTCCCAGGCCGGCAGGATCCGCGCCTGCGTTCGCTTCCGGGCCGGCCGGAGCAGGCAGCGGCCGCCGATCGCCGCCATCGCGGCGGCGGACAGCAGAACGGCCGGGCGGCGGATCGCCTCCTCGGCGGCGAGGACGCCGAGACCGTTCAGCATCGCCGCGCAGACGAGCCCGGCGCCGGTCGCCACGCCGAAAGCGGCCAAGAGCGCGGACCGCTTGCCGGTCGACAGCCCCGCCCGGGCGACGACGAGAAAGTTCGGACCGGGCATCATCGCCAGCACGAGATAGGACAACGCGATCGACGCCCCGGGCGTCGTCACCAGGGCATGCAGTCCGGCCAGCATCGGATCGCTCACGGGTTGCAGGGCTTCTCACGAGACCCGGGCAGGCTGGTGGAAACGGGCGATCGGGTGAAGTCGGCAGATGACGACTGAGACGCGACGACGGGCGCTTCCCAGACCGGCGGCATCGGCGGGATCGGGAACGACGACGGGAGGCGTTGCGTTTCGGCCGGGCGCGGACGCCGCACTCGACATTGGCGCCGGCGACCCCATATCGGCCGTGAACAATAGGGCCCGATCACGCCGGGTCGGGCCGCGAGGAGCGCTGCTTCCCGATTTCGCCGCATTCCTGCGCGAAGGACGGGGTCGCGGCCGGTTTCCCGGTTGCTGTGGCAGTCGCCGCGGAACGGGTTCATCATGGCGCGTGCGATTCGCGCGGCGCGGTGACGGCCCGCGCTCCCCCTCTTCCGATCCCGGCCGCCGGGACCGGCGTGACGGGTCGCATCGGGCGGCGCGCGAAAACCAGTCGAGGACCCATGCCGACCATCGCCCTCGTCGACGACGACCGCAACATCCTCACCTCCGTCGCCATCGCGCTGGAGTCCGAGGGTTACCGCGTCGATACCTACACGGACGGCGCCTCCGCGCTCGACGGCCTCGCCAAGGTGCCGCCGGACATGGCGATCCTCGACATCAAGATGCCGCGGATGGACGGGATGGAGCTGCTGCGCCGGCTGCGCCAGAAGTCGGACATGCCGGTGATCTTCCTCACCTCCAAGGATGACGAGATCGACGAGCTGTTCGGTCTCAAGATGGGCGCCGACGACTTCATCCGCAAACCCTTCTCCCAGCGCCTGCTGGTCGAGCGGGTCAAGGCGGTGATGCGTCGGATCACTCCGCGCGAGGCCGGCCCGGCCAAGGCGGTCGACACCGCCCGCAACATCGACCGCGGCCCGCTGATGATGGACCCGGAGCGCCACACCTGCACCTGGAACGGGCAGAACGTCACGCTGACCGTCACCGAGTTCCTGATCCTCTACGCCCTCGCCCAGCGTCCGGGCGTGGTCAAGAGCCGCAACGCGCTGATGGACGCCGCCTACGACGACCAGGTCTACGTCGACGACCGCACCATCGACAGCCACATCAAGCGGCTGCGCAAGAAGTTCAAGGCGATCGACGACGACTTCGACATGATCGAGACGCTCTACGGCGTCGGCTACCGTTTCCGCGAACTCTAGGATCCGCGGCGGCCGCCGCGCCGCCCGACATGGCACCTTCATGCTGCAGACGAGCGACAGGCGCGGCGAGGCGGCGGACGACGCCGGGGGGCGGACGGACGCGGAGGGACGGCCCGACGCCGCGCCGACCGGTGCGGATGTCGCGGGCGATCCGGCCTCCGGTCTCGCCGACGACGGCACGGCGGCCGGCGGTGCCGTGCCGCCCGGAGCGGCC
>CALCDT010000123.1 GCA_937900425.1 uncultured Alphaproteobacteria bacterium
GAGATCGGCCTCGCCGCCGTCGTCGCCGAGGCGGTCTCGCTGGTCGAGCGGGAGATCGCCGAGCACGCCGTCACCCTCGCCCTCGATCTCGCCGACGACACGCCGGCGGTCGTCGCCGACCGCGTCCAGATCCAGCAGGTGGTCATCAACCTCGTCGTCAATGCCGTGCAGGCGATGGCCGAGGCTCCTGAGCGGACGCTGACGATCCGCGTCGGCCGCGGTGTACCGCCCCAGGGACAGGTCCGCTGGGACGGCCCCGGCGTCGTCGTCACCGTCGCCGACACCGGCAGCGGCATCGACGAGACGGCGATGGCGCGGCTCTTCACGGCGTTCTTCTCGACGAAGGCGACCGGCATGGGCATGGGCCTGTCGATCTGCCGCTCGATCATCGAGGCGCACGACGGCACCATCTGGGCGGCGCCGAACCCCGAGCGGGGCGTCTCGTTCCACTTCGTCCTGCCGCCGGCGGCCGGACGCGCGGAGGACACCGATCATGCCTGAGGTCGCCCCTCTGGTCCTCGTCGTCGACGACGAGGCGAGCTTTCGCGGCGCTGTCAGCAGCCTGCTGCGCTCGGTCGGCTACCGGGTCGAGCACTTCGGCACCACCCAGGAGCTGACCCAGAGCAAGCTCGCCGGCGAGGCGAATTGCCTGATCCTCGACATTCGCCTGCCGATGGTCAGCGGCCTCGAGTTCCAGGCCCGCCTCGCCGAGACCGGCGCGCATCCGCCGATCATCTTCGTCACCGGCCACGGCGACATCCCGATGACGGTGCGGGCGATGAAGGCCGGCGCCGTCGATTTCCTCGCCAAGCCGTTCCGCGACCAGGAACTGCTCGACGCCGTCACCGCGGCCATCGCCCGCGACACCGAGCGGCGCCGCGCCGAGGCGAGCATGGACGAGGTCAAGTCGCGCTACGCCTCGCTCAGCCCGCGTGAGCGCGAGATCATGGTCCTCGCCACCGCCGGCCTGATGAACAAGCAGATCGCCGGCGAACTCGGCCTCAGCGAGATCACCGTGAAGATCCACCGCGGCCGGGTGATGAAGAAGATGGCCGCCCGCTCCTTCGCTGATCTCGTCAAGATGGCCGAGGCGCTCGACCTGAAGCGGCCCGCCTCGACGCAGTCCTCGCGCGCTTCGTAAACCTCAGTATGATTTTCACGCGGACCGAAAATCTCCACTGTGATGACAGACGATCGCGGTCCGTCGACGATCGAAACACCTCATTACAGGCGAGTCGTGCATCTTGCGCAATATTTCGGTCATCGACGACGAGGCCTCCGTGCGCAGGGCGACCCGCAGCCTGGTCCGCTCCCTCGGCTTCGAGGCGCACGTGTACAGCTCGGCCGAGGAGTTCCTCGCCTCGCCGGACGCGCTCGCCAGCGACTGCATCATCTCCGACGTGCAGATGCCGGGCATGGGCGGCATCGGCCTCTACCAGGAACTGGCCGCCCGCCGTTCCGAGGTACCCTTCATCTTCATCACCTCGTTCTCGGAGGAAGGCGTGCGGCGGCGGCTCGGCGACGACGTCCGCATCCTGCGCAAACCCTTCGACGCCGGCACGCTCGCCGAACACATCGACTTCGCCCTCGGCTCGTCGCGCCGCCACTCCTGATCGCGCGGCGCCGGCCGGAGCGACGTCCTTTCGGGACCGTTCCGAAACCATCGAGACCCGCCCGCGGCGTCCGAAATGACGCGTTGCGCGGCCAGGCGGCCGCTGTCGACGGCGGAGCGCCCGCGGCGACGGAACACGCACCACGGACGATGACCGCGACGGCGGCAGCAAGTCGGCAAGGCGTTTCAGCCGGAATATGCGGGGCATCCGTGCAGGCGGGCGCTCGCGCCGCGCCTGCACCGCGTGATCAGCAGGCGATCGCGCCGGCCGGACCGCTCGCGGGAGAGGTCTGCGCCTCGTCGAGGCGGCTCTCCCGGCGGGCAGAGGTCGCCGTCGGATAGTCGGTGTAGCCGCGCGGTCCCTCGCTGTACCAAGTGTCCGGATCGTCGGGGGCGAGCGGGATGCCGTCGCGGATGCGACGCACCAGATCGGGATTGGCGAGGAAGCCGCGGCCGAACCTGATGGCGTCCGCCTCGCCGCGGTCGAGCGCGGCCTGCGCACTGGCGCCGTCGTAGTCGGAATTCAGCACCAGGGTGCCGGTATAGGCGGCGCGGATCACCGGATGCACCGGCGGGTGGTCGGGCTTGCCGCGGGTGCCGTCGGGGCCAGGCTCGCGCAGTTCCAGGAAGGCGAGGTCGAGGCGCGACAGCTCGGTCGCGACGGCGCGGAACAGCGGCTCCGGGTCGGGATCGTTGACGCCCTGGGATTCGCCGTTGGGCGACAGCCGCACGCCGGTGCGGCCGGAGCCGACGACGCCCGCCACCGCCTCCGTCACCTCGAGCAGCAGCCGCATGCGGTTGGCGATCGAGCCGCCGTAGCGGTCGGTGCGCAGGTTGGCGCCGGCGCGTAGGAACTGGTCGATCAGGTAGCCGTTGGCGGCGTGGATCTCGACGCCGTCGAAGCCCGCCTCGATCGCGTTGCGGGCCGCCCGGCGATAGTCGCCGAGGACGCCGGGGATCTCGGCGGCGTCGAGCGGCCGCGCCTCGACGTGCGGCTGCTTGCCCGCGTAGGTGTGGGCGAAGCCGGGCGCCGTGGTCGCCGACGCCGAGACCGGCCGGTCGCCGTCGAGGAAGCTCGGATGGACGATGCGGCCCATGTGCCAGAGCTGGCAGGCGATGCGGCCGCCGGCGGCGTGGACGGCGTCGGTGACGACGCGCCAGGCGGCGACCTGCTCGATGTCCCAGATGCCCGGCGCGTAGGCCCAGCCGAGGCCCCGGCGGCTGATGCCGGTGCCCTCGGAGACGACCAGGCCGGCCGAGGCGCGCTGGGCGTAGTACTCGGCCATCAGCGGCGTCGGCACGTGGGCGCGGGTGGCGCGGCCGCGGGTCAGCGGCGCCATCAGCATCCGGTTCGGAGCGGCGATGGTGCCGAGGCGGACGGGATCGAACAGGGAGGGCATCGGCGAACCTCGCAACGAGACGAGCGGCGGCCCGGACGGAAGGCCGCGCCTCCGCTGATCTCGTGTGTCGCCGGCCGGCGTACAGGAGATACCAAGGTGTGCGCGGATGCTACATAGGGGCGGCAGGATCGGAATCGGGGCCGTGGGCGCCCCTTGCGGACGGCGGCGTCGGCCCCAATTTTGGGGGCTTTGCGACAGGAGGCTGCGGTGGCATTCCCGTTCGACGGACTGGAGGTCGAGGTCGCGCTGCGACCGGCCGCGCACGACTGCGCCTTCGATCTCGAGCACGCCCTCGCCGCCGTCGTCGCCCTCGAGGCGCACGTCCCCGAGGATGCGCTGACGGCGACGACGCTCGGCACCGACCGGCTCGGCAACGGCATCGTCATCGGCGCCAACGGCCTCGTGCTGACGATGGCCTATCTCGTCACCGAGGCCGACGAGGTGGTGCTGACGCTCGCCGACGGCCGCCGGGTGTCCGCCGAGGTCCGCGGCATCGACCAGGTCACCGGCTTCGGCCTCGTCCAGGCGCTCGATCCTCTGGGCGTCCCGACGCTGCCGCTCGGCACGTCGCGCTCGCTCACCCCGCAGAGCCCGGTGATCATCGCCGGCGCCGGCGGCCTCGCCCACGCCGCCGCCGGGCGGGTGCTCGCCCGGATGCCGTTCGCCGGCTACTGGGAATATCTGCTCGACGAGGCGATCATGACCGAGCCGGCGCACCCACACTGGAGCGGCGCCGCGCTGCTCAACCCGGCCGGCGAGGTCGTCGGCGTCGGCTCGCTCAGCCTCGAGCGACGCTCACGCAGCGGGCCGAAGCCGATCAACATGTTCGTCCCCGCCGAGCTGCTGCCGCCTATCCTCGACGACGTCGCCAGCGGCCGGCCGGCCCGGCCGCCGCGCCCTTGGCTCGGCGTCTTCGCCCAGGAGATCGAGGACCACGTCGTGATCGTCGGCATCAGCCCGCGCAGCCCGGCGTCGCGGGCAGAACTGCGCACCGGCGACGTCGTCCTCGCCGTCGACGGCACTCCGGTGACGAGCCTCGCGGGATTCTACACGCGGTTGTGGTCGCTCGGCCCGGCTGGCGTCGTCGTGCCGCTGCGGCTGCGCCGCGAGGACGACGAGTTCGACGTCGAGGTCCGCTCGGTCGACCGCGCCGCGCTGCTGCGCACGCTGCGCGCCGCCTGACCCTCAGCCGCCGTACCGCTCGGTGCGGACGATCGCGGCCGGCACGCCGGCGGCGACCATGCCGTCGGCGGCCGCGCCGACGAAGGCGTTCGA
>CALCDT010000124.1 GCA_937900425.1 uncultured Alphaproteobacteria bacterium
ATCGGCATCGAGAAGGGCTTCATGACGACGATCCACTCCTACACGGGGGATCAGCCGACGCTCGACACCATGCACAAGGACCTCTACCGCGCCCGCGCCGCGGCGATGTCGATGATCCCGACCTCGACCGGCGCCGCCAAGGCCGTCGGCCTCGTGCTGCCCGAGCTCAACGGCAAGCTCGACGGCGTCTCGATCCGCGTGCCGACGCCGAACGTCTCGGTGGTCGACTTCAAGTTCGTGGCGAAGCGCAGCACCTCGAAGGACGAGATCAATGCGGCGATCAAGGCGGCCGCCGACGGCAAGCTGAAGGGCGTCCTCGGCTACACCTTTGATCCGAACGTCTCGATCGACTTCAACCACGACCCGCATTCGTCGACGTTCCACATGGATCAGACCAAGGTCATGGACGGCACCTTCGTGCGCATCCTGTCCTGGTACGACAACGAGTGGGGCTTCTCCAACCGCATGGCCGACACCGCCGTCGCCATCGGCAAGACGCTCTGAGCCGGTCCCGATGACCTTCGAGCCCGTTCCGAGCCTCACCGTCCGCTGGCGGACGGAGGCGGGGGACGGGCTCGAACACGTCGACCTGACGCCGGTCGAGGGCGGCCTGCGCTGCCGCGGCCTTCTGCTGACACCGCCCGAGGACGGGGCGAGGGCGATCCGCTACGACCTCGAAATCGACGCCGCTTGGCGGGCGCGGGCCTTCCGCCTCCTCGCCTCGGACGGCGTCGAGGTCGTGCTGTCGTCGCGGGAGAGCGGCGTGTGGACCGGGCCGGACGGGGCGCGCCTGCCTGCGCTCGACGGGGCGGTCGATCTCGATCTCGCCGGAACGCCCCTCACCAACCTTCTGCCGATCCGCCGGATCTTCGGCGACGGGCGCGGCGGCGCCGAGACGATCGCCGTCGTCTACATTCCGGCCGACACCCTCGCTCCCCGTCTCGCGATCCAGCGCTACGAGGCATTGCGCCCCGGCCGTCTCTACCGTTACGAAAGCCGGGACAGCGGATTCGTCGCCGACCTTCCCGTGGACCGCTTCGGGCTCGTCGTCGACTATCCCGGTCTCTGGCGGCGCATGCCAACTGAGGACACCTCGCGATGACCAGCTTCAAGACTCTCGATGACGGCCAGTTCGACGGCAAGCGCGTGCTCGTGCGCGTCGACCTCAACGTGCCGATGGAGAACGGCGAAGTCACCGACGCGACCCGCATCGAGCGCATCGTGCCGACGGTGCGCGAGCTGACGCGGCTGCACGCCAGGGTGATCCTCCTCGCCCACTTCGGCCGTCCGAAGGGCGAGCGAAAGGCCGAGGACAGCCTGAAGCCCGTCGTCGGCGCCCTGTCGAAGGCGCTCGACCGGCCCGTCGCCTTCGCCGACGACTGCATCGGCGCGACGGCGAAGGCCGCGGTCGAGGCGCTGAAGCCCGGCGAGATCCTGCTGCTGGAGAACACCCGCTACCACAAGGGCGAAGAGAAGAACGATCCGGCCTTCGCCGAGGCGCTGGCCGAACTCGGCGACGCCTACGTCAACGACGCCTTCTCCGCCGCCCACCGCGCCCACGCCTCCACCGAGGGCGTCGCCCGGCTGCTGCCGTCCTATGCCGGCCGCACCATGCAGGCCGAGCTCGAGGCGCTCGAGGCCGCCCTCGGCAAGCCCAAGCGGCCGGTGGTCGCCATCGTCGGCGGCGCCAAGGTCTCCACCAAGATCGACGTCTTGGAAAATCTCTGCACCCGGGTCGACGCCCTGATCATCGGCGGCGGCATGGCCAACACCTTCCTCGCCGCCGCCGGCATCGGCGTCGGCAAGTCGCTGTGCGAGCACGATCTCGCCGACACCGCGGTGCGCATCATGGAAAAGGCCGAGCAGTCCGGCTGCGCCGTTGTGCTGCCCGTCGACGCCACCGTCGCCTGGCATTTCGCCGCCGGCGCGCCGAGCCAGAACTACGGCCTCGACGCCATTCCCCCGGACGGCATGATCCTCGACGTCGGCCCGCAGTCGGTCGAGCGCATCCACGCGGTGATCGACGACGCCCACACCCTGCTCTGGAACGGTCCGCTCGGCGCCTTCGAGATCGCGCCCTTCGACCACGCCACCATTGCGGCGGCGCGGCACGTCGCCGCCCGCACCAGGGCCGGAAAGCTCGTCTCCGTCGCCGGCGGCGGCGACACCGTCGCCGCCCTCAACAAGGCCGGCGTCGGCGAGGATCTCACCTACGTCTCGACCGCCGGCGGCGCCTTCCTCGAGTGGATGGAAGGCAAGGACCTGCCCGGCGTCTCCGCGCTCTTCGGCGAGGACCGATAGCAACTGTGAAGGGACACCGGCCGGTCAGGCCGTGACCGCGTGAATTTCCGGGGAGCCGGAAATTCACGAGCCGGGTATGAGAGGGCCGATCCCGTTCCGGCCCGCAGGGCACATCAGATTCTCCCGACGCCCGTCACGATTTCGCAAGGCAGACGGTGTAGAATCGGTCGATCGGGCGAGGCGACCCCGCCGCCCCCGGACTCTCATGACGAAGCCGGACCACCGGCCGGGACGCCTCCATCTCCGCCATGCCCTTCGACCAGCCCGTGCCCCTCGACCCGCCCGCGATCGACCAGCCGCCGCCCGGGCGGGCGCAGGATGGCCCGCCCGCGGCCGGACCGACGCCGCCGCGCGGCGGCCGGCTGTCGACGATCCTCGCCGCGATCGCCGCCGACACCGCGCGCGAGCGGATTTCGGTCGCCGACCTCGTCGACGTGCTGCGTCACCGCGCTCACGGCGCGCTGCTCTTCGTCTTCGCCGTTCCCAATACGATCCCAACGCCGCCCGGCACCTCGGCGATCCTCGGCGCGCCGCTGCTGTTTCTCGCCCTGCAACTGATGCTCGGGCGGAAGCCGTGGCTGCCGAAAGTGATCGCCTCGCGGTCGATGGCGCGGTCCGACTTCGCCCGCGTCGTCGAGCGGATCGCACCGATGCTGGCGAAGGGCGAACGCTTCCTGCGCCCGCGCCTGAAGCCGCTGGCCTATCCGCCGGGCCAGAACGCCGCCGGGGCCTTCTGCCTGCTGCTGTCGGTGGTGCTGTTCCTGCCGATTCCGCTCGGCAATATGCTGCCGGCGCTCGCGATCTGCCTGTTCGGCCTCGGCCTTCTGGAGCGCGACGGGCTGATGATCCTCGCCGGCTGGGTCACCGGCGTCGCCTCCTGCGTCGTCGTCTCCGGCGTCGTCTACGCCCTCGCCAAGAGCGCGCTCTTCCTGCTGCACGGCGCCTTCGGCTGAGACGGGCGCGGGCGGACGAAGGGTCGAGACCCGCGGTTCGATTCGGCACCGGACCGTGGTGGCGCCGGCCGACGGGCCGGGCTCCAGGCCGCGAGCGAGCACGGCGATCGCCGCGCGGCCGTTTCGCGAGGCCGACCGATCGCTCGGCCGAGCGCAATGCGGTCGGACCCCTAAGCGATCTCCCGCTTCGGGGCTCCTGCGGTCAGGCCTTGGCTTTCGCCCGCGCCTTCACCGTCCGCGGCGCCGGGGTCGCGGCGGCGTCTTCCGCCTCGCGGGCGAGCCGCAGGGCGCGCAGCCGCTCAGTCTTCTTCACGCGCGCGGTCTCTTCCGCCTGCATCAGTTCGCGGGCGACGATCGTCGTCTGGTCGGCGCGGTTGTTGCGGTCCTTGGCCGTGTTACCGGTCTTGAACACGGATTCCTTGGTCGGTCCCGCCATGGTCGGGCCCTTTCGTTCAGAGGATGAAAATAGAAAAGGCCGGACGATGCCGGCCTTTTCGAACCCGGTCGGACGCGGGCATCGCCACGCGTCCTCCGGTCGATGCGATGGGTCGCCCGCTCGGGGCGCCGATCAGATCGCGCGCAGGTTGTCAGCGGAGGAACGGCCGCTGCGACGATCCTGGACGATCTCGTAGCTGACCTTCTGGCCTTCGACCAGGCTGCCGATGCCCGAGCGCTCGACGGCGGAGATGTGGACGAACACGTCCTGACCACCGTTCTCAGGAGCGATGAAGCCGAAGCCCTTGGTCGAGTTGAACCACTTCACGGTGCCTTCGTTCATGACGATTCCTTTCAATCGTTCAATAGAAGATGCCGCCGGCGAGAGGGCCGGCGACGGTTGATCGACTTTGGTGGAGATCGTCGGAAACACCGCAGATGGGCGCGGGACAGTCATCAAGAACAAAACGTCGATGGGACATATGTAGCCAATACGGCCGAAAATGCAATGGCCGGCCCGACAAAAAGCCTTCGACGACGCGGCGGGAACCCGACTGACTGGGCCGCACGAGGGCCTCGCGACGGTGCGCCGGCACGCCCGCGCACGCGAAAAACCCCGGCCGCGCCTGCGACCGGGGTCTTCCGGAACAACGGGAAGGCAGCAGGCTCAGCCGCCGAACAGGCCGCCGAACTTCGACTTGAAGCGCGACACGCGGCCGCCGCGGTCCATCAGCTGCTGGGTACCGCCGGTCCAGGCCGGGTGCGACTTCGGGTCGATGTCGAGGTTCATGGTGTCGCCGGCCTTGCCGTAGGTCGAGCGGGTCTCGAACTCGGTGCCGTCGGTCATCACGACCTTGATGGTGTGATAGTCGGGATGGATGCCCTGCTTCATCGTCTTGGTCCTCGTTCTCCGGCCGACGGGCGGACCGGGCATCGCCGCACCGGCCCGGCGAGAGGCCGGCGGCGGACGACGTCGATATCCGGGGTCGCCGCTCGAAAGACCGTGCTCCCGACAAGGGGCCGGGCACGGCCAAAGGCCGGAGCGGCGGATTGATCGCGCGGGCTATAGCGCAAAGCGGTGCCGGAAACAAGCCGGTCGCGACGGCTGCGAGCGGCGATGCGCGGCCCGCCGCCCGCCCCTCCTACGCCTGATCTTCCGGCCCATCGGTCCCGTGGCCTCAGCCGTGGGCGATCTGCTCGGCCAGCAGCCGGGCGACCAGCCGCGGCGCCTCGAGATGGGGCATGTGGCCGACGCCGGCGAGGCGGTGGAGGGCGAAGGCGCCCGGCAGACCTTCCGCCTGCCCGACCGGCAGCACGCCGTCGCAAAGGCCCCAGATCACCTTGACCGGCATCGACAGGCCGGCGAGATCCTCCCGCCGCAGGGTCTTCTGCCCGTCGCCGTCGAGGATCGCCTCGGCGATCTCGGCGAGCGGCGCCGTGCGGCCGGGCTCGGTGCGCTCGCGGGCGATCTCTTCGGCCATGCGCCGCGGCAGCGCGAAGCCGGGGCCGAAGAAACCGGCGAGAAGGCGGCCGATCTCGTCCGCACTCCTCGCCCGGGCATAGGCCCGCAGCAGGCCGGCGGCGATCTCGCGGCCGTAGCCGCCCGGGGCGAGCAGCGTCAGGCTCGCCACCCGGTCGCCGGCCTTCACTGCGAGAAGGCTGGCCACCGCACCGCCCATCGAATGGCCGACGAGGTGGCAGCGCGCGACGCCGAGGCCGTCGAGGCTGTCCAGCACCGCCCGCATCGCGACGCCGGCATGGCCGATCGGTCGGCGGTCCGCCGCCTTGCCGTGGCCCGGCAGGTCGAAGGCGATCGAACCACGCCGGCGCTCCAGCGCGATCTGCAGGTTGACCCAGCCGGCGGCGGAGCCGGCGAAGCCGTGGAGGAAGACCAGCGGCACGGCGTCGCCGGCGCCGCGGCGGACGTGGGGCAGGATGGCGGCGGGCTCGGTCACGGACGCACGGGCTCCTCGACGGGTTCGCCGTGACGCATTTACACGAGGCGGCGGGAAGGGCAACTGTCGCCCCGCCGCGACGTTGCTCCGCCACGCCGGGCGGGGCTCCCTCCCACCACGAGACCCTCGCACGCCGGGGCGGCATCAGGCGCCCCGAGAGACCGCCACGCCGGGCCGGCCGGCGACGCACCAAGAGGAACGCGATCCCGCGATGGCTCCGCTCGACCCCGCCGCCCTGCCGCTCTTCGCGCTGTTTCCCCTCGTCGCCCTCGCCGCTCTCGCGGTCGAGGCGCTCGCCGGCTATCCCGGCGGCCTCTATCGCCGGATCGGCCATCCGGTGACGTGGATCGGCGCGCTGATCACCCTCCTCGACCGCCGGCTCAACAGGGAGACGGACGCCCCTGGGCGGCGCCGTGCCGCCGGCGTCGCCGCGCTCGTCGCCCTCCTCGCGGCCGCCGGCC
>CALCDT010000125.1 GCA_937900425.1 uncultured Alphaproteobacteria bacterium
GAGACGCTATGCAGTGCAGGAATCACATGTCGGAGATGCAGCCGCTCGAGCCGCCGGCCCTCCCCCATCGCCGTCACTCCGTCAGCACCAGCGCCGCCTTGGGCGTCCAGCTCAGCCAGACGCGGTCGTCCCAGTCGACCTGGCGCTCGTCGTCGCGGGCGCGGCGGACGTTCTGGTGGCTGACGAGGACGATGCGGCCGGAGGCGAGACGGACGCGATAGAGCGACCGGTCGCCGAAATAGCCGAGGTCGAGCACCTGCCCCTCGGCGGCGTTGCGGGCGGTGTCGGCCGGCGGCTCCCGGCCGATCGCCACCTTCTCCGGCCGCACCGCGACGGCGACCGGCGTGCCGGGCCGGATGTCGCCGGGATGCAGCACCGCGAGGCGGCAGCCGGCCTCCTCGCAGACGACCTCGACGAGGCCGTCGCCGACCGCCGCGACGACGCCCTCGAACAGGTTGATCGAGCCGATGAAGTCGGCGGTGAAACGGCAGTTCGGATACTCGTAGATGTCGGTCGGCGTGCCGATCTGCATGATCGAGCCGCGGTCCATGACGGCGATGCGCGTCGACAGCGCCATCGCCTCCTCCTGGTCGTGGGTGACGATGACGAAGGTCACGCCGACCTTCGCCTGGATGTTCATCAGCTCGAACTGCGTCTGCTCCCGGAGCTTCTTGTCGAGCGCGCCGAGCGGCTCGTCGAGCAGGAGCAGCTTCGGGTTCTTCGCCAGCGAGCGGGCGAGCGCCACCCGCTGGCGCTGGCCGCCGGAGAGCTGGTGCGGCTTGCGCTTGGCGAAGCCCTCGAGCTTGACCAGCGCCAGCATCTCGGCGACGCGGTCGCGCCGCTCCGCGGCCGTCATCTTCTCGTGTTTGAGACCGTAGCCGACATTGTCGCCGACGGTCATGTGCGGGAACAGCGCGTAGGACTGGAACATCATGTTGACCGGCCGCTCGTAGGGCGGCTTGCCGGTGACGTCCTGTCCGTCGATCAGGATGCGGCCCGAGGTCGGCGTCTCGAAGCCGGCGAGCATCCGCAGAAGCGTGGTCTTGCCGCAGCCCGAGCCGCCGAGCAGGCAGAACAGCTCCTGCCGGTAGATCTTCAGCGACACTTCGTTGACGGCGATGAAGTCGCCGAACTTCTTGACGACGCGGTCGATCTCGACGAATGGCTTCGCCTTCGGATCGAGCCACGGCCTGTCGGCATAGGAGGCGAAGCCGGCGGGGACGGTCATCGGCGCCTCCGCCCCGGCACCGGCGAGACCGTCGACGGATCGGCCGCGGCCATGACGATCGCCCTCACTGTCCGGTCTTGATGCGGCTCCAGGCGCGGGTGCGGGCCCGCTCGGCGGCCTGCGGCAGTTCCTTCAGCGCGAACAGCTTCTTCTTGGTCTCCTCGTCCGGATAGATCGCCGGATTGTCGAGGATCTCGGTCTCGACGTACGGCATCGCCGCCTTGTTGGCGTTGGCGTAGTAGGTGAAGTTGGTCGCGTCGGCGACGACCTTCGGCTCGAGCATGTAGTCGATGAAGGCGAGCGCCTCCTCCGGGTGTGGCGCGTCGGCGGGGATCAGCCACAGGTCGAACCAGACGGCGACGCCGGTCTTCGGGATGAAGTACTGCAGGTCGATGGCGATGCCCGCCTCGGACGCGCGGGAGGTGGCGGTGGCATAGTCGCCCGACCACGTCACCGCCATGCACAGCTCCTTGTTGGGCAGTGCGTTGAGGTAGTTCGTGGAATCGAAGGTCTTGATATACTGGCGAATCGGCTTGAACAGCTCGACGACGGCGTCGTAGTCGGCCTGCTCGGTGGAGTTCGGATCCTTGCCGAGATAGGCGAGCGCCATCGGCACCATGTCGGTCGGCTCGTCGAGCACCGAGATGCCGCAGTCGGCGAGCTTCGCCGCGTATTCCGGCTTGAACAGGATGTCGAGTGTGTCGAGCGGGGCGTCCTCGCCGAGTCGCTGCCGCACCATGTCCATGTTGTAGGTGACGCCGACCGTCCCCCACATGTACGGCACGCCGAACTTGTTGTCCGGGTCGTAGCCGGCGAGGATCTGCATGATCTCGGGATCGAGGTTGCCGTAGTTCTTCAGCTTCGACTTGTCGAGCGGCAGGAAGATGTTCGCCTTGATGAGGCGCGGCACCTTCGACGCGGCGTGGTCGACGACGTCGTAGCCGGAATGGCCGGTGAGCAGCTTGGCGTCGACGGTCTCGGTCGAATCGTAGGTGTCGTAGACGACCTCGATACCCGAGGCCTTTTCGAAGTCGGCGACGGTGGTCTCGCCGATATAGTCGACCCAGTTGTAGACGTGGACGACCTTCTCCTGGGCGGCGGCGGGGCCGGCGACGAACAGGGCGAGCGCCGCGGCGGCGGCGATCGCGGCGGGCCGGCGGCTGTCGGGCGTGGACGTGTTCACGGTACGGTGCTCCCCTCTCGAGCTTGTCGCCGCCGGGGCTTTCGCCCTCTTGCGGCCCTTGTGACCCGTTCGTCCTCGGGGTCGATGGTCAATGCATCGCGGCGGCTCCGGCGCTGCCGATGGTGCCGTCGAGGCCGCGCTTGACGAGGCCCGAGGCGATGATGAGCCGCTGGATCTCGCTGGTGCCCTCCCAGATGCGGTCGACGCGCAGCTCCCGCGCCATCCGCTCGGCGACGTTCTCACGCATGTAGCCGCGCCCCCCGAAGATCTGCACCGCCCTGTCGGCGACGCGGCCGGCGGCCTCCGACGCGAACAGCTTGGCGATGGAACAGCGGGCATGCAACGCCTTGAGGTCGGCGCCGGCATCATGGGCGCTCGCCGCCTCGTAGGTGACGAGCCGCGCCGCCTGCAGATCGACGAGGCTGTCGGCGAGCATCGCCTGGACGAGCTGGCGGTCGGCCAGCCGCTCGCCGCCGACGACTCGGTCGCGGGCGAAGGCGGTCGCCTCCTCGATCAGCCGCTCCATCGCGCCGCAGGCCCGCGCCGCGATCATCAGCCGCTCGCGCCGGAACCAGGCGTAGGTGAAGTCCATCCCCTCGCCCTCCGCGCCGATCCGGTTGGCCGCCGGCACGCGGACGCCGTCGAAGCGGAGGATCGGGTGGTGGTGGCGGAAGGTGTGGGTGTAGGCCGGCGAGCGCACGGTCTCGAGGCCGGGCGTGCCGGTCTCGACAAAGAACAGCGCGTGGCTGCCGACCGTCGGTCCGTCGGCGAGCTTGCCCTGGAACAGGATGACGTCGGCGAGGTTGGCGCTGGTGACGTGCCACTTGACGCCGTCGAGGACGTAGTGGTCGCCGTCTCTGCGGGCGGTGGCGACGATGTCGTCGACGGCCGAGCCGGCCCCCTCCTCGGTGATCGCGTAGGCGAAATGCCGCTCGCCGCGCATCAGCGGCTTGACGAAGCGGTCGATCTGCTCGGCCGAGCAGGCCTCGAACATCCACCCCTGCGCCTCGGCGTAGCACCAGCCGAGGGCGTTGGTGACGCGGCCGATCGGTTCGGTGGCGGCGACCTGGTCGAGGACCGGAAGGCCGAGACCACCGTGCTCGCGCGGCGCGTCGAGGCGCGACAGTCCGATCTCCAGCGCCAGCCGCTCGTGGCGGGCGTGCAGCTCGGGCGCGAGTTCGCCGCCGTTCAGTTCGGCCTCGATCTCGTGCGGGATCAGCTCCGCATCGACGAAGCGACGGACCCTCTCCCGCCATTCGACGGCGCTCGGCGGGAGGGCGAAGCTCATCGCGCCGCTCCCCCGTCCCCCGGCGCCCGGCGCGGCCCGTCGGCGTCGAAACGATGCGGGAAGACGGCGGCCAGATGGACGCGGGCGCAGGCGAGTGCCTGCTCGCGCTTCAGGTCCTTCGGCGCCATCATCAGGTTGAGCCACAGCCCCTCGAGCATGCAGACGAGGCCGCGGGCGAGGCAGGCGACGTCCTGGCCCGGCGCGGCGAGTTGGCCGACCAGCTCGACGACGGTCGACTGGTATTCCTCGTCGTTGGCGCTGCACAGCGCGCGGTAGGTCGGCCGCGACTTCGCCTCGCCCCAGAAGGCGCACCACGCCGCGAGCTTGCGCGGCGTGCAGATGCGCCGGTCGAAGTCGGCGGAGACGAG
>CALCDT010000126.1 GCA_937900425.1 uncultured Alphaproteobacteria bacterium
GGCGCCGCCGCGGCCATCGCGAGGAAGGCGAGGACGACGGCGAGGCCGACGACGGCGAGCGGGTTCGACAGCACCGTGACCGTGATCCGCAGGGCCTCGGCGACGGCCGCCTCGCGGCGCGAGGCCGGCGGCGCGGCGAGGCGGCGGTCGATCACGCCCATCGCCGCCTCGCACGGGGATCGAGAAGGCCGGCGACGGCGTCCGCGGCGGTGTTGAGGACGAGCACGACGACGCCGATGACCAGGGTTCCGCCGAGGACGGCGTTGAGGTCGGCGGCGAACAGCCCCTGGGTGACGTAGAGGCCGAGGCCCGGCCAGGCGAACACCGTCTCGGTGAGCACCGCGCCCTCGAGCAGATGGGCATAGGCGAGCGCGACGACGGCGACGAGCGGCACCGCGACGTTGCGGAAGGCGTGGGCCCAGAGCACCCGCGTCTCGGAGGCGCCCTTGGCGCGGACGGCGAGGATATATTCCTGACCAAGCTCGGCCAGCACGAACGAGCGCGTCATCCGGGTGATGTAGGCCATCGAATAAAAGCCGAGGATAAGCGCCGGGAGCACGACGTGCGCCACGGCGTTCTTGAACGCGTCGACATCGCGCGCCAGCAGGGTATCGACGAGCACCGCACCGGACACGGAAGGGACCGTGTACTCGTAGGCGACGTCGAGCCGCCCCGGTCCAGCGACCCAGTCGAGCCGCATGTAGAAGACGAGCAGCGCGACGAACCCGAGCCAGAACACCGGCACCGAATAGCCGACGAGGGCGACGACCCGGACGACGTGGTCGAGCAGGCGGCCCTGTCGGGCGGCTGCGGCGACGCCGAGCGGCACGCCGAGGCCGACGCCGATCAGGATCGCCACGGTCGACAGCTCGACGGTCGCCGGAAAGAAGGCGGCGATGTCCTCGGTGACGGTGCGACCGGTGGTGAAGGACGGGCCGAGATCGCCGCGCACGAGACGGCCGAGATAGGCGAGGAACTGCTCGACGACCGGCCGGTCGAGGCCCATCTCGAGCCGCATCTGCGCATAGAGCTGGTCGGAGGCGCGGTCGCCGACGGCGGCGAGCACCGGGTCGGTCGGCAGCAGCCGGCCGACGGCGAAGGTGACGAAGGCGAGGCCGACGAGGGTCAGCGCGAACACCGCCACGACCCGCACGAGAGTGCGGCCGAGACCGAGAAGGCGGATCACGGTTGCCCTCACCGCGCGGACGCGCTCCGCCTCGCGCCGCCGCGCGGCACGCCCCCCGTCCGGCCCTCGGTCCCCTTCCCCCGAACGCGGGAGAAGGGACGCGCGTGGCCGGCAGAAAGAAGCGCCGGCCCGACCGGACGACGCCGGGCGCTCGCGTGCCGCACGCTCACTTGTCGATCAGCCAGTAGACGGCGGTGTCGAAGCTCGGGCCGGCGATGTAGCCGGTGACGTCGGCGCGCAGCACCGCCTGATCGGTCTGCTGGAACATCACCAGAAACGGCGAATCCTTCTGCACCGTCTCCTGCAGGTCGAGATAGGTCTTCATGCGCTCGGCCGGATCGGCGATGCCGATCGCGGCATAGGTGATCTTCGTGAGCTCCGGAATGTCCCAGGCGCTGCGCCAGGCGCCGGTCTTGTTGGTGGCGTCGTCGGAATTGTCGGGATTGGCGGTAAAGAACTCCGCCGACGAGTTCCAGTCGAGATAGTCCGGCGACCAGTAGATCACTACGCCCTGGTGCTGGCGCGCCCGGTACTTGGTCAGAAGCTGCTTGGTCTCGTTCTGGACCAGCGAGACGCGGACGCCACCCTGGGCGAAGGTCGATTGCAGCGACTGGCCGATCGACAGGTAGGGATCGGTGTTGGAGACGTCGATCGCGAGGTCGAACCCGTCGGGATAGCCGGCCTCGGCGAGGAGCGCCTTCGCCTTCTCCGGGTCGAGCCTGAACGGGATCGTGTCGAGCGCGCCGGCCGAGCCGGAGCCCCAGAAGGCCTGATGGACGACCCACTGGCCCTTCAGCACGGAGCCGGTGAGCCCCTCGTAGTCGACGAGCCAGCGCAGCGCCTCGCGCACCTTCGGCTTCGTCAGCGGTTCGTACTTCTGGTTGAGGCCCATATAGAGGACCGTCGTCTTCGGCGTCGTCACGACCTTTACGTCGGCGTTGCCGGCAAGCGCCGCGACCTGATCGGTGGTCAGGTTGCGGGCGATGTCGATGTCGCCCTTCTCGAGCAGCAGGCGCTGCGCCGAGGGCTCCGGCACGTAGCGGACGACGATGCGGTTCAGCTTCGGCGCGCCGCGGTAGAAGTCCGGGTTCGCCTCCAGCACCATCGCCTGCTTCGGCTGCCAGCTCGCGATGCGGTAGGCGCCGGAGGCGGCCGAACGGGTCTTCAGCCAGCCGTTGCCGAAATCGCCGTTCTCGGCGTGGGCCTCGACCTCCTTGCGGTCGACCACCGAGGCGACGCCGGCGGCGAGGCTGTTGAGGACGAAGCTCGGCGCAAACGGCTTGGTGATCCTGAGGACGAGGGTGCGGTCGTCCGGCGCCGTCACCATCTCGGCGACGTTTTCCGGCGTCCAGCCGAACTGGGCGAGGATGAAGGCCGGCAGCTTGCCGAGCATGACCACCCGCTGCAGCGAGAACGCCGCGTCGGCCGCCGTCAGCGGGTTGCCGGAGTGGAATTTCAGGCCGTCGCGGATCTTCAGGGTGAAGACGAGACCGTCTGCCGACACCGACCAGCTCTCGGCGACGCCGCCGACGACCTTGGTGAAGTCGGACGGATCGAAGACGAACAGCCGGTCGTAGACGTTGTTGAGGATCTCGCCGGAGGAGAACTCGTAGACCTCGGCCGGGTCGAGGCTGATGATGTCGTCGAGGTTGCGGGCCATGACGAGCGTGTCGGCCGGCGTCGCCGCGACGGCGGGAAACGAGAGAGGCGTGGCGAGGAGCGCCGCCGCCATCGAGAGGAACCGCAGACGGAACGCGCGCATTCGGACGTCCTCCGTGACGGGGGAGTCGCCGGATTG
>CALCDT010000127.1 GCA_937900425.1 uncultured Alphaproteobacteria bacterium
GGTGTCGATGTTGGCCGAGCCGATGAAGCCCTTCATCAGCTTGTTGGCGACGTAGTAGTCCTCGGTGAGGATCTGGCCGGAGACGTAGAAGGCGACGGCGTCGGGGCCGTGCTCCGCGATCGCCGCCGAGAAGCGGGCGGCGACGAGGTCGAGCGCCTCGTCCCAGCCGGCGCGCCGCTCCCCGATCCGCGGATGCAGCAGCCGGTCGTCGAGCGACAGCGTCTCGGCGAGCGCGGCGCCCTTGGCGCAGAGCCGGCCGGCATTGGCCGGATGGTCCGGGTCGCCGGAGACCGCGACGGCGCCCTCCGCCGTGACGGTGGCAACCACCCCGCAGCCGACGCCGCAATAGGGGCAGGTGGTGCGGGTGACGACGGTGCCGGGCGCGGGATCGTGCTTCACGGCCGGCCTCCGGGGCGGGACGCGGCGAGCGCGCGGCGGCGGAAAAGCGCCGGCGCGGTCATGGCGCCACCCCGGCGAGGCGGCCGAGGTCGAGCGAGATCACGCCGTCCTCGACCCGGACCGCGATGGTGCGGGCGCAGCCCTCGTCCGGCCCCTCGACGACGCCGGTTTCGAGGCTGATGACGAAGTTGTGGAGCGGGCAGGTCACGGAATGGCCGTGGACGATGCCCTCCGACAAGGGGCCGCCGCGGTGCGGGCAGGCGTTGCGCAAGGCGAAGACGGCGTCGTCGGCGGCGCGGAACACGGCGATGTCGCCGTGCCGGCTCTTCACCACCCGGGCGCCCTGGACCGGGATGTCGGCGAGGCGGCCGACCACGGTCCACTCCTCGGCGAAACGGCTCTGGAGCATCTGGTTCATTCGGCGGCCTCCTTGTATCCGACGTCGGCCATCGGGGCGAACTCGTGCGCCTCGAAGCCTGCGACCCGCTCCGCCCAGGGATCGACCTGGGCGTGTTTCTGGCTGAAGAGGAAGCGGGCGAGCAGGGCGGCGCGCCGGTCCTCGTCGTCGACGACGAGAGCGCGGATCGCGGCGACGCCGACGCGGTCGGCCCACTTGTAGATCCGCTCCAGGTAGCGGCCCTGCTCGCGGTAGAGCTGGGTCAGCGCCATGATCACCTCGATGCACTCGGCCTCGGTGTCGACGTGGGTCAGCACCTCGGTGCCCTTGACATGCATGCCGGCGGCGCCGGCGAAGTGAATCTCGTAGCCGCTCTCGACGCAGACGACGCCGATGTCCTTGCAGGTCGCCTCGGCGCAGTTGCGCGGACAGCCGGAGACGCCGAGCTTGACCTTGGCCGGGGTCCACGAGCCCCACATCGCCTTCTCGAGCTTGACGCCGAGGCCGGTGGAATCCTGCGTGCCGAAGCGGCACCATTCCGAGCCGACGCAGGTCTTCACCGTGCGCAGGCCCTTGGCGTAGGCGGCGCCGGAGATCATGCCGGCCTTGCCGAGCTCGGCCCAGACCGCCGGCAGGTCCTCCTTCTTCACCCCGAGCAGGTCGATGCGCTGGCCGCCGGTGACCTTGACGGTCGGGATGGCGAAGCGGTCGGCGACGTCGGCGATGGCCCGCAGCTCGGCCGGCGTCGTCAGGCCGCCCCACATCCGCGGCACCACCGAATAGGTGCCGTCCTTCTGGATGTTGGCGTGGACGCGCTCGTTGATGAAGCGCGACTGCTGGTCGTCGACATAGTCGCCGGGCCAGTCGCAGAGCAGGTAGTAGTTGAGCGCCGGCCGGCACTTGGCGCAGCCGCAGCTCGTCTTCCACTGCAACTCCTGCATCACCGCCGGGATCGACTTCAGCGACTTGGCGACGATCAGCCGGCGCACCTCGTCATGGCCGAGGTCGGTGCACTTGCACATCGGCGTCACCGCCGCGGCGGAATAGGCGTCGCCGAGGGTGGCGACGAGCAGCTTCTCGACCAGCGGCGTGCACGAGCCGCAGGAGGCCGAGGCCTTGGTGTGGGTGCGGACCTCGTCGAGGCTGGTCAGCCCCTTCGTCGTGATCGCCGAGACGATCTTGCCCTTGCAGACGCCGTTGCAGCCGCAGACGGGAGCGTCATCCGGCAAGGCTGCAACGGCCGCCGTAGGGTCCAGCGGGGTCGCTCCCGCGAAGGCCGGGCCGAAGATCAGCGTCTCGCGCAGCTCCGAGACGTCGGTGCCGCTGCGCACCATGTCGAAGAACCAGTTGCCGTCGGCGGTGTCGCCGTAGAGCACGGCGCCGACGAGGCGGTTTTCTTCCAGCACCAGCCGCTTGTAGACGCCGCGGGCGGCGTCGCGCAGCACGATCTCCTCGCGGCCCTTGCCCTCGGCGAAGTCGCCGGCGGAGAAGAGATCGATGCCGGTGACCTTGAGCTTGGTCGCGGTGACCGAGCCGGTGTAGGCGCCGGGGGTGCCGAGGAGACCCTTCGCCGCCACCTTCGCCATGTCGTAGAGCGGGGCGACGAGGCCGTAGCAGGTGCCGCGGTGCTCGACGCATTCGCCGACCGAGAAGATGTCCGGGTCGGAGGTGCGCATGGCGTCGTCGACGAGGACGCCGCGGTTGGTGTCGAGGCCGGCGGCCCTGGCGAGGGCGGCGCTCGGGCGGATGCCGACCGCCATGACGACGAGGCTCGCGGCGATCTCGCGGCCGTCGTCGAGGCGCACGCCGGTGACACGGGTCTCGCCGAGGATCGCGTGGGTGTTGGCCTTGCAGACCACCTCGATGCCGCGCGCCTCGATCGCCCGCTGCAGCAGGTAGCCGGCGGCCGGGTCGAGCTGGCGCTCCATCAGCGTCGGCATCAGGTGGAGGACGGTCACCTCCATGCCCTGGGCCTTCAGGCCCGCCGCCGCCTCGAGGCCGAGCAGGCCGCCGCCGATGACGACGGCACGGCCGCCGGCCTTCGCCGCCGCCGTCATCCGGTCGACGTCGTCGAGGTCGCGGTAGGTGACGACGCCGGGGAGATCCTTGCCGGGCAGCGGGATGATCACCGGGTTCGAGCCCGTCGCGATCAGCAGCTTGTCGTAGCGATGCACCGAGCCGTCGGCGGCGGTGACGGTCTTCGCCGTCCGGTTGACGGCGTCGATCCGCACGCCCTTGACGAGGTCGATGCCATGCCCGGCGTACCAGGCGTCGTCGTGGATCAGGATGTCCTCGTAGGCCTTTTCGCCGGAGAGCACCGGCGAGAGCATGATGCGGTTGTAGTTGACCCGCGGCTCGGCGTTGAAGATCGTGACGTCGAAGGCGTCCGGGGCGTCGTCGAAGAGGTGCTCCAGCACCCGGCCGGCGGCCATGCCGTTGCCGACCACGATGAGTTTCTGTCTGGTCATGACGAAGGGGTTCCTCCGGGGTGCGGGCGTCACGCGGCCGAGCGGGACGCGGTCGCCTGACCGGCGTCGCGCGCGGGGGCGGGGATGGGGGCCGCGGCGCTCGCCGGGGCGTGGTCGCAGTCGGCGAGGAAGCTGATCAGCTCCTCGCGGTAGGCGTAGTAGCCGGGGTGGTCGAGCAGGGCCTTGCGGCTGCGCGGCCGGGGAATGTCGACGTCCATGATCTTGCCGATGCGGGCGTTCGGGCCGTTGGTCATCATCACCACCCGGTCGGCGAGCAGGATCGCCTCGTCGACGTCGTGGGTGACGCAGATCGCGGTGACGCGGGTGCGCGCCCACACCTCCATCAGCACCTCCTGCAGCTCCCAGCGGGTCAGGCTGTCGAGCATGCCGAAGGGCTCGTCGAGCAGCAGCAGCTTCGGCGAGAGGGCGAAGGCGCGGGCGATGCCGACCCGCTGGCGCATGCCGTTGGAAAGGTCGCGGGCGAGCTTGTGCATGGCGTCGGCGAGGCCGACCCGGGCGAGGTAGTATTCGACGATCTCGCGCCGTTCGGCCGGCGACGCGTTCGGGTAGACCCGGTCGACGCCGAGGGCGACGTTTTCGCGGGCGGTGAGCCAGGGCATCAGCGAGGGCGACTGGAACACCACCGCCCGCTCCGGCCCGGCGCCCGCCACCTCGCGCCCGTCGAGCACGATGCCGCCGGAGGTGATCTCGGTGAGGCCGGCGACCATGGAGAGCACCGTCGACTTGCCGCAGCCGGAATGGCCGATCAGCGAGACGAACTCGCCCTTCTTCATCTTGAGGTCGAAGCCGTCGACGACGGTCAGCGGTCCCTTCGGCGTCGGATAGACCTTCCGCACCTCCCAGAATTCGGCGTAGGACCGCTCGAAGCCGGATTTCGCGGCCGCGCTCCAGGCCGCCGGCGGCGCGTCGGTCACCGGCCGGGCGGCGGGAAGGCGCCAGACGCCCTCCTCGTCTGCCTGGCGGCGGATGCCGGCCTTCATCAGATACTGGGTGATCTCGGCCCGCAGCGCCTTGAAGGCCGGGTCGTGGTTGAGCGCGGCCGGGTCGCGCGGCCGCGGCAGGTCGACCTTGAACGAGGGGCCGAGCGTCGCCTTCGGTCCGGGGTTGAGCGGGATGATGCGGTCGGCGAGGCGGATCGCCTCGTCGACGTCGTTGGTGATCAGCAGCACGGTCTTCCTGTCCGCCTGCCAGATCTTCTCGATCTCGTCCTGGAGCCTCGCCCGCGTCAGCGCGTCGAGCGCCGACAGCGGCTCGTCGAGCACCAGCATCTTCGGGTTCATGGCGAGCGCCCGGGCCACCGCCACCCGCTGGCGCATGCCGCCGGAGAGCTCGGCCGGCCGGCGCTCGGCGGCGTGGGAAAGGCCGACCATCGCCACATGGTGGGCGACCTTCGCCGCCCGCTCGGCGCGGGAGAGCCTGGGGAACACCGCGTCGACGGCGAGGGCGACGTTGGCCGAGACCGTCAGCCACGGCATCAGCGAGTAGTTCTGGAAGACGACGCCGCGGTCCGGGCCGGGGCCGGTGACCGGGGCGCCGGCGAAGGTGACGGTGCCGGTGTCCGGCGCCGTCAGTCCGGCGATCAGCGAGACGAGGGTGGTCTTGCCGGAGCCGGAGAAGCCGACGACGGCGACGAACTCGCCCTCTTCGACGGAAAGGTCGATGCCGGAGAGCACCTGCGTCCGGCCGGCGCCGGCGCCGTGCGACTTGGCGACGCCCTGGAGTTCGAGGATGGCCATCGGGTCTCTCCTCAGCGGGTCGGGGCGAAGGTGACGGCGGACTGCAGCGCCAGCATCAGCCGGTCGAGCAGGAAGCCGATGAAGCCGATGGTGATCACCGCGGCGATGATGCGGGCGAGGCTGTCGGAGGAGCCGTTCTGGAACTCGTCCCAGACGAATTTGCCGAGGCCCGGATTCTGGGCCAGCATCTCGGCCGCGATCAGCACCATCCAGCCGACGCCGAGCGACAGGCGCAGGCCGGTGAAGATCAGCGGCAGCGCCGAGGGCAGCACCATCTTGCGGATCGTCGTCGCGGTGGAGAGCTGCAGCACCCGGCCGACGTTGACGAGATCCTTGTCGATCGCCGAGACGCCGACGGCGGTGTTGATCAGCGTCGGCCACAGCGAGCAGAGCGTGACGGTGATCGCCGAGACCACCAGCGACTTGGGCAGCCAGTCGGTGGTGTCGACGTAGACCGCCGACACCACCATGGTGACGATCGGCAGCCAGGCCAGCGGCGACACCGGCTTGAAGATCTGGATCAGCGGGTTGAGCGCGCCCTCGACCGACTTGGAGAGGCCGCAGAGGATGCCGAGCGGCACCGCCACCAGCGTCGCGACGGTGAAGCCGAGCAGCACGGTCTTGAGGCTGGTCAGGATCTGGTCGAGGAAGGTCGGCCGGCCGGTGTAGGCCCGCTCCTTGACCCGGTCGGCCTTGCCGGCGGCGACGAGGTCACGGTTGCGCTCGTCCTGGCGGGCGTGGAAGTCGGCCGCCTTCTGCCGCTCGGCGAGGTGGTCCTCGTAGAGCACCTCGAACTGGGCGGCGACGGCGGCGGGACCTGGTATTGCGCCGAGGGAGGTCTGGACCTGGGGCGCGAGCAGCGCCCAGAGGCCGACGAAGGCGGCGATGCCGACGAGCGGCAGCCCGGCCTTGCGCCAGAGGTCGCGGAGCTGGTCGGCGGGGCTGGCGCCCGTCGCCATCCGGGCGAGCGGCACGAGGAAGCCGAGGCCGACGAGGTTCAGCGTCGGCGCGGCCCGGTCGATCGCCTGGACGAGGCGCTCGCGCGGGAAGCGGCGGGGGCGCTCGATGTCGATGGTGGTCATGGAGAAGGTTCCCGGATCGATGGGGACGGGGCGTCCGGGCGCGGCGGCGCGCCCGGAGCGGGGGCCGTCGCTCAGTTGATGACGTCGCCGCCTTCGATCCGCTGCTCGCCCTTGAGGCCGATCGCGAATTTGGCGAGATAGTCGTTGGGCTTGCGGCCGTCGTATTCGATGCCGTCGATGAAGTCGGCGGTCGGCGCCTTGTAGCCGTCGGTGCCGAAGGGCACGTCGTCCCGCTCGATCAGGCCGTCGGCGAGAAGCGCCTCGGCGGCCTTCAGGTAGATGTCCGGCCGGTAGACCTTCGCGGCGACCTCGGCGTACCAGCCGTCCGGCTGCGCCTCGGCGATCTGGCCCCAGCGCCGCATCTGCGTGAGGTACCAGACCGCGTCAGAGTAGAACGGATAGGTCGCGTGGTACCGGTAGAAGACGTTGAAGTCCGGCACCTCGCGCTTGTCGCCCTTCTCGTATTCGAAGGTGCCGGTCATCGAGGCGGCGATCACCGCGGCGTCGGCGCCGACGTATTCGGCCCGCGACAGGATCTCCACCGCCTCGGCGCGGTTGGCGTTGTCGTTCTCGTCGAGCCACTTGGCTGCGCGGATCAGCGCCTTGGTGAGGGCGATGGTGGTGTTGGGATTGTCCTCGACGAATTGCGCGGTCAGCCCGAACACCTTCTCCGGATTGTTCTTCCAGATCTCGTAGTCGGTGATCACCGGCACGCCGATGCCCTTGAACACGGCGGCCTGGTTCCACGGCTCGCCGACGGAGTAGCCGACGATGGTGCCGGCCTCCAGCGTCGCCGGCATCTGCGGCGGCGGCGTCACCGAGAGCAGGGCGTCGGCCCGGATCTGGCCGGAGATGTCGGTGGGGGAATAGAAGCCGGGGGCGATGCCGCCGGCGGCGAGCCAGTAGCGCAGCTCGTAATTGTGGGTCGAGACCGGGAAGACCATGCCCATGTTGAAGGGCTTGCCCTCGGCGCGGAAGGCCTCGACCACCGGCTTCAGCGCGTCGGCCTTGATCGGATGCACCGGCTTGCCGTCGGCGTCCATCTCGAGGTGGGGCTTCATCATCTCCCACACGGCGTTGGAGACGGTGATGCCGTTGCCGTTGAGGTCCATCGAGAAGGGGGTGACGATGTCGGCCTTGGTGCCGATGCCGATGGTGGCGCCGAGCGGCTGGCCGGCCAGCATGTGGGCGCCGTCGAGCTCGCCCGAGATCACCCGGTCGAGCAGCACCTTCCAGTTGGCCTGGGGCTCGAGGGTGACGTAGAGCCCCTCGTCCTCGAAGTAGCCGAGTTCCTTGGCGACCGCGAGCGGCGCCATGTCGGTGAGCTTGATGAAGCCGAAGGTCAGTTCGTCCTTCTCGACGTCGAGCATCTCTGCGCGGGCGGCACTCGTGGCGAGCGCCGTGCCGATCAGGAGGGCGGCGAGAAGGCGGGGCTTGAGGGTGTCGGTCATCGGATCTTGCACTCCGCAAGAGGGCGAAAACAAAAACGCCGCCGGCCGAAGGCACCCGGGAGGGGGAGCGGCTTCGGTCCGGCGGCGTTGCGCGGGGGCCCGGCATCGGGCGAATGTCTTGGGTGGTGCGCCGTCGTTGGCGTACTCTGGAATTGTTATGCAGATCGCGTGCCAGGTGGCGGCGGAGCCCTCAACGCCTTGGCCCGGCTCGCCTGGACCGTCTGCGGCCGGGGCCGCGCCGTGGTAGCTCTGCTCAATCGGCGGGCAAGGATCGCGGGCAGACTGCCCATCGGCCGGTCAGTCGCGCCGGCCGGCGGCGGGCCGGCGATCGCCCGGGCGGACGGGCCGGATCGCGCCCCGGGCCGCGCCTCGTGCCGCCCCCGGATGCTTCAGGGCGCCTCGGTGCGGAGCGGAAAACCGGCGACGTAGCCGGCGACGTCGTCGGGATCGAACACCCGGCCGTCGAAGAAGGGGTCGGGACCGAGATCGAGCCGCCCGCCGGCGGCGCCGACCGCGTGGGGGCGCACCAGCGCGCCTTCGAGCTTCGAGGAGGCGCTCGGCAGGATCGCGCCGGTGCCGGCGAGGGCGGCGCGGTAGAGATCGGGCCGGTAGGTCGCCGCCGCCCGGGCTTCGGCCTCCGCCGAGGGCGCGATCTGACCCCAGCGCACCATCTGGCTGTAGAACCACAGCGCGTGGCTGCGCCAGGGGAAGGTCGCGGCCCGGCGGTGGAAGGTGAGGAAATCGGGGTGGGGTCGCGGGGCGGCGCCGGCTTCGGCGACGAGGCCGCCGCCGAGGGCGCGCGCGATCAGCGGCGCGGCGACGCCGACGAGGTCCGGCTCGGCGAGGAGGTCGGCGAGTTCGGCGTGGTTGGCCGGATCGTCGGCCCAGCGCGCGGCCCGTTCGACGGCCCGCACCAGGGCGGCGAGCGTCGCCGGCGCGCGTTCGGCGAAATCGGCGCGAAGCCCCAGCACCTTGCACGGGCTCGAGCGCCAGATCTCGGACTTGGCGATGAGGATCACCCCGGCCCCGCTTTCGACCGCGAGGCTGTTCCACGGCTCGCCGACGCAGAAGCCGTCGATCTGCCGGCTCTCGATCGCCTCGACCATGTAGGGCGGCGGCACCACGGTGAGGCGGACGTCGCGGTCGGGATGGAGGCCGGCGGCGGCGAGGAAATAGCGCAGTTCGTAATTGTGGGCCGAGAAGGGATGGACCATGGCGAAGGTCAGCGGCTGGCGCCGCCCCTCCGCCACCCGCTTCAGCACCGCGCCGAGCGCCGCCGGCCCGCTTCCGGCGACGGCCCCCGCCGCGCGCATCTCGTCCCACAGGGCCGTGGAGACGGTGACCGCGTTGCCGCCGAGGCCGAGGGCCATCGGCACCACCATCGGCACCGGAAAGCCGCCGACGCCGAGCGAGGCGGCGATCGGCTGCGGCGCCAGCATGTGGGCGACGTCGACGTGGCCGACGGCGACCCGGTCGCGCAGCGCCGCCCAGTTGGTCTGGCGGACGAGGTCGATGGCGAGGCCCTCGGCCGCCGCGAAGCCGCGCCGCGCCGCCACCACCAGCGCCGCGCTGTCGGCGAGCGGGATGAAGCCGGCGCGCACCACCGTCGG
>CALCDT010000128.1 GCA_937900425.1 uncultured Alphaproteobacteria bacterium
CAGCGCTATCCGCTGGTCGACGGCCAGGGCAACTTCGGCAACATCGACGGCGATAACGCCGCGGCGATGCGCTACACCGAGGCGCGACTGACCGAGGTGGCGAGCCTGCTGCTCGACGGGCTCGACCAGGACGCGGTGGATTTCCGCGAGACCTACGACGGCGAGGACCGCGAGCCGATCGTCCTGCCCGGCGCCTTCCCCAATCTCCTCGCCAACGGCTCGTCCGGCATCGCCGTCGGCATGGCGACCTCGATCCCGCCGCACAATGCCGCCGAACTGTGTGACGCGGCGATACACCTGATCGAGCATCCCGACGCCAGCGTCGAGAAACTGGTCGACTTCGTGCAGGGGCCGGACTTTCCGACCGGAGGCGTGCTGGTCGACGACCCGGCGACGATCACCGAGGCCTATCGCGGCGGCCGGGGCAGCTTCCGCGTCCGCGCCCGCTGGTACGTGGAGGATCTCGGCCGCGGCACCTGGGTCGCCGTCGTCACCGAAATCCCCTACCAGGTCCAGAAGGCGCGGCTGATCGAGAAGATCGCCGAACTGCTTCAGGCCCGCCGGCTGCCGCTGCTCGCCGACGTGCGCGACGAGAGCGCGGAGGACGTGCGCATCGTGCTGGAGCCGCGCTCGCGCAGCGTCGACGCCAACCTGCTGATGGAATCGCTGTTCAAGCTGACGGACCTCGAGTCGCGCATTCCGCTCAACATGAACGTGTTGTCGCGCGGGCAGGTGCCGAACGTCATCGGCCTCAAGCAGGTGCTGAAGGAGTGGCTCGACCATCGCCGCGAGGTGCTGCAGCGCCGCTCGCGCCACCGGCTCGCCGAGATCGTCAAGCGGCTCGAAATCCTCGAAGGCTATCTCGTCGCCTATCTCAACCTCGACGAGGTGATCCGGATCATCCGCGAGGAGGACGAGCCGAAGGCCGTGATGATGGCGCGCTGGAGCCTGTCGGACGTCCAGGCCGAGGCGATCCTCAACATGCGCCTGCGCTCGCTGCGCAAGCTCGAGGAGATCGAAATCCGCGGCGAGCACGACAAACTCTCCAAGGAGCGCTCCGAGATCGAGGCGCTGCTCGGATCCGACGACAAGCAGTGGAAGGTGGTGCGCCGGGAGATCGCCGCGGTTCGCAAGACCTTCGGCCCCGAAACCGAACTCGGCCGCCGCCGCA
This sequence comes from uncultured Alphaproteobacteria bacterium, assembly GCA_937900425.1. Taxonomy (GTDB): domain Bacteria; phylum Pseudomonadota; class Alphaproteobacteria; order Rhizobiales; family Pleomorphomonadaceae; genus CALCDT01. The sequence goes on from CALCDT010000128.1 coordinate 1,172, forward strand.
CGAGCTTCGGCGAGACCGGTGGCCACGCCGCCGCCGACATCTCGCAGGCGCTGATCGAGCGCGAGCCGATCACCGTGGTGCTGTCGCAGAAGGGCTGGATCCGGGCGCTCAAGGGCCACGTCGCCGACCTTTCGTCGCTGGCCTTCAAGGCCGGGGACGGGTTGCGTACGGCCTTCTTCGCCGAGACCACCGACAAGCTGCTGCTGGTCGCCACCAACGGCAAGGTCTTCACCCTCGGTGCCGACAAGCTGCCGGGCGGGCGCGGCAACGGCGAGCCGGTGCGCCTGATGGTCGACCTCGAGGAGGGCGCCGACGTCGTCGACATCTTCGCCTTCAAGGGCGGCCGCAAGCTGCTGATCGCCTCCACCGACGGCTACGGCTTCGTGGTCGACGAGGCCGACCTCGTGGCGACCACCCGCAAGGGCCGGCAGGTGATCAACGTCGTCGCGCCGGTCGAGACCCGGCTCGTCGTGCCGGTCGCCGGCGACCACGTCGCCGCCATCGGCGAGAACCGCAAGCTGCTGGTGTTCCCGCTCGCGCAGGTCGCCGAAATGAGCCGGGGCAAGGGCGTGCGCCTGCAACGCTTCAAGGACGGCGGCCTCGCCGACCTCCGCGTCTTTTCGGGCGAGACCGGCCTCACCTGGACGACGTCGGCCGGCAGCACCTACGTTCGCACGCTCACCGAGCTCGCCGACTGGATCGCCGACCGCGGCACCGCCGGCCGCCTGCCGCCAGCGGGCTTCCCGAAATCTAACCGCTTCGGCCCGCGGGGGTTGTGAGGGACGGCGGGCGGAGGTCGCGATACGCGGGCTTTTCCCTCGTCCTTCGAGACGGCCCTGCGGGCCTCCTCAGGATGAGGGAAAAGGTCAGGCCCTTGCGACGACGGGAAAATTTTTGGAAGACCTCATCCTGAGGAGGGCGCGCCAGCGACCGTCTCGAAGGACGAGGTCGGGTGCGCCGGATCTCGACAAGTGCCTGCGTGTGTTTGAACCGACCTCTCTACGCCCTCGCCCTTCGAGACAGCCGCTCACGCGGCTTCCTCAGGATGAGGCCGGTGGAGTCTGTTCATCGGCGCTACGGTCCGCGACGTCACTGCATCGGCTGGCCGTAGCCGTTCTGCCCGTATCCGCCCTGGTTCTGATCGCCATGGCTCTGGCCGTAGCCGCCACCGGAACTGGCGCCGTTCTGGTAGCCTTGGTTCTGGTAACCGCCACCCTGCATGCCGCCGCCGGCAGGCATCGTCGGGCCGCCGATCTGCTTCCAGGCGGCGAGGCCGCCGCGATACCAGAGCACGTTGGTGTAGCCGAGCCGGATGGCGCGGAGCGAGGCATTGTAGGACATCCAGCACTCGACGGAGGCGCAATAGAAGATCAGCGGCATCTCCCTGTTGCCGCCGGTCGCCTGCTGGAGGTAGCGCCCCATCTGCTGGGAGGTCGGATCGTCGAAGCTGCCGGGCGACGACGCCTGCACCGCCGGAATGGCGCCGGGCATCATCTCGCTGCCACCAAGCGCGTCGAACAGCATATAGGGCACCTGACGGCCCTGGATCAGTTCGACGAGACCCTTGGTGGTGATGAGCTGGCCGCCGGGGATCGTCGCCGGTGTCGGGCCGTGCATGGCGCCGTCGTGGAGCCGATCGGTCGGCGGAACGCCGAGATCCTGTCGCTCGAATGCGGCAAGCTGGTCCAGCATCTGCGCGAACTGCGGTGGCATTCCGCTTCCGCCAGGCGGCTGCTGCGGCTGGCCGCCGAACTGGCCCGGTTGCTGCTGACCGAACTGCTCCGGCTGTTGCGGCTGGCCTCCGAATTGTCCGGGTTGCGGCTGGCCGAACCCGCCGGGCTGCTGTTGTCCGCCGTACTGGCCGGGCTGTTGCTGCTGGCCATACTGCCCCGGCATCTGTCCGCCGAATTGCCCCGGCTGTTGCTGCCCGAACTGGCCGGGCTGCTGTTGTCCGCCATATTGGCCCTGCTGGCCCTGAGGCATCCACGGCTGCTGCCCTTGCTGTCCGCCGAACTGGCCGCCGGCGCCCATGCCACCACCGATGGTGCCGGCCTCGCCGAAGGACTGCTGGGCGAGGGCGCCGGCCGGGGCGAGGGCGAACACGGCCGCCGCGACCCACCTGAGAACACGCATGAGGATCTCCTTCACTGCGTCGGGGTCAGTTCCTGTCCGTCCTGCCCGAGCGTGGCATGGGGGTTGAAGGACGGATCGTCGGTGAGGACGTAGGAGCCGTCGTTGAGCTGCCAGGCGTGATCGTAGGTATTGTCGAGCTGGACGGTGCCGCCGTTGTAGGGATCGTCGTAGGTCTCGACCCCGCGGATCGCCTCGACACTCTCGCGGTGCATGCGGTCCTGAACGGCGCTGCGGTCGCGGTAGCCTTTGGAGATCATGTCGCCGATCTCTCGGCTGGTCTGCGCCTGGATGTTGCCGATGTTGGTGGCCGTCTGCCGGTTCTGCCGGTTGATGACGGCGCGATGCTCGGCGATGCGCCGGCTCCATTCCGCGCCCGGTACGATCGACTTGCGGATGAGTTCGGCGGTCCGGAGGTCGAGGGCGCCGTCGGGGGCGAAGGCGCCGAAAGCCGGCAGGCTCGAGCCGCCGAAGACGTCCATGTCGGGCGTGCCGGGAACGCCGGCCATCATGCTGGGCGAACCCGGAAAATGCGAATGCCACAGTACGATCACCGCAGCCACCGATCCCCGGAGCTGGCGTCCCTCGCTTTCGAAAGCGACGAGAACCTCTCCGGCGTCCGCTGCCGTCTCGGTATAGGCGCCGCCACCGAGCGCGGTCTGCGAGGCGGAAACGCCGGCTTCCTTCAAGAGATCCGGACGCGGCCGGTAGTCGAGCAGGCGGGCGCCCGGAACGAGGCGCGGCACGTACCACTGGAGGAACGCGTCGGCGGAGCGGATGTCGGCCTGCGCGCAGCCGCTCTGCGGTGCCGGCATTCCGTAATAGGCCGACCAGCTCGCGGTCGGCAGCACGCTGACGCCGAAGGCACGATCGGGCGAGGAGGCCTCGAAGGCGAAATTGTAGCCCATGGCGTTGCAGGGATCGCGCGCCCAGACGACGCCGCCTTCCGTCTTCCAGTCGAAGGGCACCATCAGGCTGAAGGCGGGCAGGGGGCGGTCGAAGCCGTTGTTGTCCATGGCCGCGACCTGCTTGACGCGGATGCCGCCGCCCGGCTGCTGCTGGGCGGACGAGGACGGTACACCCAGCGCGAGCGCGGCGAGTGCTGCCGCCGCGGCGACGCGCAGAGGCCGGATCGATGCCGTCGTGATCGTCACCGCATGCTCCTCCATCGGTGCCGTTCGTAAAGCGAGCATATCAAGACCGGCGTCGACGGTGCAACTCGAGGGCGCGCGAGGTGCGATTTCGGCCGGAACGGAGCGGTACGAGGATCCACGAGACCAAAGCGCCCGCGCCTCCGTTCGGGAGGGCGGGCGCTGCCAGTCGGTCCGAAGTGAAGCCGTCAGACCACCTTGAAGGCGATCTCGCCGACGCCGTCGACGTGGGCGACGATCTCGTCGCCGCGCTGGATGCCGCCGACGCCCGCCGGGGTGCCGGCGAAGATCAGGTCGCCGGCGCGCAGCGTGAAGAAGCGCGACAGGTAGGAGATCATCTCCGGCACTTTCCAGATCATCTGGTTGAGGTCGCCGCTCTGGCGCATCTCGCCGTTGACCTTGGTCCAGACCGTGCCGGTCTCGGGATGGCCGATCTCCTCGACCGTGCGGATCGCTCCGCAAGGCGCCGCCTTCTCGAAGGCCTTGCCGATGTCCCACGGCCGGCCGAGCTTCTTGGCCTCGCCCTGGAGGTCGCGCCGGGTCATGTCGAGGCCGACGGCGTAGCCGAAGACGCAGTCGAGGGCCTTCTCGAGCGGGATGTTGTCGCCACCCGACTTCAGCGCCACCACCATCTCGCCCTCGTAATGGACGTCCGAGGATTCGGCGGGGTAGGGGAAGTCGGTGCCCGGCAGGATGATGTTGTCGGGGTTCTTCTGGAAGAAGAACGGCGGCTCCTTGTTCGGGTCGTGGCCCATCTCGATGGCGTGTTCGGCGAAGTTGCGGCCGACGCAGTAGATCCGGTGGACCGGGAACAGCGCGGCGCTGCCGACGACGGGCAAGGTCGGGATCGGAGCCGGGTTGAACACGTAGTCGGCGTTTTTGTTGGTCATGTCGTTCATCATCGCGCTCCTGCGTAATATTCTATGCGCTTCTCGAAGTGTTCGACCGCCGCGGACAACAGCATGGCTGCCGCGAACAGGAGGATGGTCAGCGCCCAGAACCGTTCCATGTCGAAGTTGCGGGAATAGAGTTCGAAGAGTTCGCCGTAGCCGACGACCGAGACGAGGATCTGTCCGATCACCACGCCCTTGACGCCGCGGATGACGCCGATGCGGATGCCGGCGAGGATTTCAGGCAGCGCCGAGAGCAGGATGATCTTGGTGAAGACCGTGAAGCGCGATGCGCCGTAGCTGCGCGCCATCTCGATCAGCGAGGGCGGCACCTGCATGACGCCGGCGCGGGCGTCGAGCACGATGATCCAGACCGCGAAGAGGAAGACGGTGACGAAGATCGTCGTCTCGCCGAGGCCGAACAGGATCATCAGCACCGGCACCAGCGCCGACAGCGGCGCGCTGACGAAGATGTTGACCCAGAGGCCGAGGATGTTGTCGACCACCTTGATCCGGCCCATCGCCACGCCGACCGGAACACCGATCCCGATCGCCATCGCCATGCCGAGCAGGAAGGAGCGGATGGTGATGACCGAGGCGTTCTGCCAGGAGCCGGTCGCCACCAGTTCGCCCATCTTCGCGAGGATCGACGACATCGGCGGGATCAGGAACATCAGGTCGAGACGGCCGACGACTTCCCAGACCAGCATCCAGAACAGCAGCGACGCCATCATCGGGATCTTGAAACCGAGGATTTTCATGGTGCGTCACTCCGCATACTGCCTGAGGCCCTGCCAGATCTCTTCGACCGTATCGAGATATTCGCCGTTGCGGCGGATCACGTCGGGCGGGACCGAGCGGTCGATCGACGGCTCGATGATCCGGGAGACGCGGCCCGGGCGCGGGGAGAACAGCACGATCCGGTCCGAGACGTAGACCGCCTCCTCGATCGAGTGGGTCACGAAGAGAAAGGTCTTGCGCTCGCGCTCGACGAGGGCGAGCAGGTCCTCCTGGAACTTGCGCCGGTTCTGCTCGTCGACCGCGGAGAAGGGCTCGTCGAGCAGCAGGACGTCGGCGTCGACCGCGAAGGCCCGGGCGAGGCCGACGCGCTGGCGCATGCCGCCGGAGAGTTCGTGCGGATACTTCTGCTCGAAGCCGGTGAGGCCGACCTCGGCGATGTAGTGCCGGGCGATCCGCTCGCGCTCGGCCTGGGCGACGCCCTTGAGCTCGAGCCCGAAGGCGACGTTGCGCATCACCGTCGCCCAGGGCATCAGCGCGAAGTCCTGGAAGACGAAGGCGCGCTCGGGGCCGGGGCCGGTGACGACGCGGCCGTTGATGCGGATCTCGCCGGACGTCGCCGGGATGAGGCCGGCGATGATCTTGAGCAACGTGGTCTTGCCGCAGCCCGAGGGACCGAGCAGGGTCGTCATCTTGCCGCGGGCGAAATCGAGATTGATGCCGCGCAGCGCCTCGACGTCGCCGTAGTGCTTGCAGATGTCGCGCACCTCGACGATGGCGTCGTCGACGGTGAGGGCGGGATCGTCCGACTGCGGGGCGCGCATGGGTTCGGCCATGTCACTTTCTCCTCTTCTCGGGGCGCAGATAGCGCAGCTCGACGTGCTGGAGGCCCGCGAGCGTCAGCGTGGAGACGGCGATGATCGAGGCGATGGCCGCGTACATGTGGCCGTATTCGGCGACCGAGCGGTAATAGGTGATGAGATCGCCGATGCCGGTCGGCGTGATCAGCAGTTCGGCGAGGATGACGCCGATGAAGCCGGCGGCCACGCCGAGCCGGAGGCCGGCGAACAGGACCGGCGTCGCGTCGGGCACCACGATCTTGACGATCTGCTGCATCCTCGTGCCCTGGAACGAGCGGCACATGTCGACCAGCGAGGGATTGACGTGCCGGACCGCCTTGTAGGAGTTGAGCACGATCACCGGCAGGGCGAGCAGGATGACCGCGAGCGTCTTGGCGACGAGGCCGATGCCGTAGACGAAGGTGACGAGGGGGATCAGTGCCGCCATCGGTGCCGCCTGCAGCACGATGAACACCGGCGCCAGGAACCACTCGGCCTTGTTCGACAGGCCCATGACGATGCCGAGACCGACGCCGAGCACCGCCGAGATGGCGACGCCGAGAACGAGCGGCTGCAGGGTGATGAGGTAGGAGCGGATCAGCGATCCGTCGAGCAGCATCTCGACGAAGGCGGCGGCGGTTTCGAGGAAGGTCGGGAAAGCGTAGCTGATCGGCACGCGGCCGGCGATTTCCCAGGCTGCGAAGAAGAGGCCGAGCGAGACGACGACCCAGAACGCCTTCGACCGACTGGCGAGGCTGTCGAGGGCGCCGGCGATCCCGGAGGAGCCGTTGCGGGCTCCTCCGATCTCGCCCGCCTTGGGCGGGGTGACGGCCATGGGCATCCTTACTGGGTCCCGATCCGGCCGAGCACCGCTTCGAGCGGGCGCAGATCCCAGAAGTCGGCGACCTTGAGGTCTTCCGGCTTGCCTTCGAGCGCCCCGGAGATCGTGTAGAACTCGAAGTCGTCGTCGGCGGCGTCGGAGCCGCCGTTGACCGGAAGGTTCGGCCCGAGTTCGGTGAAATAGGGTTCGATGTCGGCGATCATCTCCGGCGTCGCGTCCGGGAGCAGGCCGTATTTCTCACGCATGGCGATCGCCGCCTTGGGATCGGCCGCCACCTCGCGCCAGGTGGTGAGGATGTTCTCGACGAGAACCTCGACGTCCTTGGCGTTCTTCTCGAGATAGTCGGTGTTGGCGAACAGCGCCTCGTCGGTGGCGCTGATGTCGCCGAGCGGCAGGAACACGAACTTGCCGGGGGCCTTGTCCTCGAGCACGCGCTTGCCGGAGGAATCGACGATGGTCGCCTTGACGTTGCCCTGGAGCAGGGCACCGGTGCGCACCTCGGCGCCGGGGACGTAGGAGATGTTGGAATAGGCGATGCCGTTCTTGTCGGCCATCAGCTTCATGATCGCCTCGGTGCCGGACCCGCGCGAGTGCACCGCGATCTCCTGGCCGTCCAGATCCTTCCAGTCCTTGTAGAACTCGGAATTGACCACCGGATAGAACTGCAGCTTGGAGAGCTGGATGAACATGCGCACCGGCGCCTTGACCTTCTGCACCAGGGTGTAGGGTCCACCGACGCCGATGTCGGCCTGACCGCTGACCACCGCCTGGGCGGCGATGTCCTCGCTCTTGAGGAACGTGACGTCGATGTCGACGCCCTGTTCCTTGGTGCGCTCGATGGCGGCGAGCAGGTGCAGAAGTTCCACGCTGGCGATGTCGCCGAACGCGATCCGCATCGGATCCGCGAGCGCGGACGCGGGCAGGGCTGCCGTCAGGCAGAAGGCGGCGGCGGCGACCGACGCCCGGATTCGACTTGCGAACTGGCTCATCTTGTAACCTCCCAGAACCGGGCTCTTCCGGCCCAATTCCGAACCAATAGGCTATTGATCTCGGTTCATGTCAACCGGTTCGATGTGCTGCACTGCAGAGGCGGTTTGGCAAACCACGTTGTATAACGCCTGAAAATACAGACTTATCAAACTACTGGTGCAATTTCCTCCTGGCGTCGATCGTCGCGTTGACAGGATCAAAATCCCCGCATATACATTGAACCAATCGAAAATTGGTTCATATTGATCATGTCGGATATCCTCAAGTCCACCCCGGTCGACAGGCTCCGGGCCTATCTCGGCGCCGCCGACCTGCCGGACGACGGCCGCTTGCCGCCCGAGCGGGAACTCGCCGAATCGCTCGACCTCAGCCGGGCGTCGCTGCGCAAGGCCCTCGCGGTGCTGCAGTCGGAGGGGGTGATCTGGCGCCACGTCGGCAAGGGTACCTTCACCGGCGAGCGGCCGATCGACACGCTGGCCGACATCAACGCCGTCGTGAACCGCACCAATCCGGCGGAGGTGATGGGCGCCCGGATCGCCCTCGAGCCGGAGGTGGCGCGTGTCGCCGCCTTCAACGCCACCCCGGGGCACATAGGCGAACTGAAGCTCTGCCTCGCGAAGTCGCGGGAGGCGCCGACCTGGCGGCTCTACGAGCAGTGGGACAACCGGCTGCACCGGTCGATCGCCGAGGCCTCGCAGAATTCGCTGCTGCTGGCCCTGCTCGACACCCTGACGGCGATCCGCCGGGCGGTGACCTGGGGACGGCTGCGCGACACGCCGGACCGTCCGCCGGCCGACCACCATTCCTTCACCGAACACGAGCGCATCGTCCAGGCCATCGCCGAGCGTGACGGCGCCGGTGCCGCCGAGGCGATGCGGCGCCATTTGCGCAGCGTCGACAACCACCTGCGCGATCGCGTCTGATCCGCTTCCCGTCCTGCTCCCGTCACCCCGTCAGGGCGAGCGGCCGGGCCGCCACTTCCGCCCGAGCCCTCCGCCGCGTCGTCATCATCCTGTTATGCCGCTCCGCTAGGGATCGGGAAGCAGGACGACGGTTGTCTAGAACAACCGACAAATCGCGACGGGGTTGCCGATCCCCGTTTCCGGTGACGATCACGAGCCGTTGCTCGATCGATCGCGACCGCCGGAGGCGAAGGACGACGGAGCGGGGCGAGAGGGATGGCGAAATACTCGGAACGTCCGGTGATCGACGAGACCGCCGAGGTGACGTCTTCGACGATCGGGCGTTACACCGAGATCGCGGCGGGCTGCCGGATCTGCGAAATCGTCCTCGGCGACTATTCCTACGTCATGGAAGACGGCGCCATGTGGTGCGCGACGATCGGCCGGTTCGTCAACATCGCTTCGTCCGTCCGCATCAACGCCCCGAACCACCCGGTGGAGCGCGCGAGCCTCCATCACTTCACCTATCGCGCCGGCGACTATTTCGACGACGCCGAGGACGAGGCCGCCTTCTTCGGCTGGCGGCGCGACCATGCGGTGACCATCGGCCACGACGTGTGGATCGGCCACGGCGCGACGATCCTGCCGGGCGTCACCATCGGCAACGGAGCGGTGGTCGGGGCGGGGGCGGTGGTCTCGCGCGACGTCGCCGCCTACACCATCGTCGGCGGCGTTCCGGCCCGCACCATCCGCCGACGATTTTCCGAGGAGACCGCGGCCCGGTTCGAGGCGCTGGCCTGGTGGGACTGGGACCACGCACGCCTGCGCGCGGCCCTCGACGACTTCCGCACCCTTTCGGCCGAAGCCTTTCTCGACCGCTACGAGGCGGCGGCGCGGCCGGCCCCGGCGATGACCGGCACCGCCGCCTGAGCCCATCGCGGCCCTCGCCGCGGTCGCGGCAGCGGGGCCGGTCCCATGGAAACCGACGAAGACGGGAAGACGTTCATGACAGCGATCGCCGTTCGCCAGCTTTCCAAGAGTTTCGGGCGTCTCAAGGCGCTCTCCGATGTCGGGTTCGAGGTTCGTCCCGGCGAGATGGTCGCCCTCATCGGCGCCTCGGGCTCGGGCAAGTCGACGCTGATGCGTCATCTCGCCGGGCTCGAGCGGGCCGACGGCGCCCGCTCCACCGTCGAGATCTTCGGCGAGCCGCTGCAGGTCGGCGGCCGCATGGCCCGTGACGCCCGGCGCATGCGCCGCGACATCGGCGTCGTCTTCCAGCAGTTCAACCTCGTCTCGCGCCTGCCGGTGCTGACCAACGTGCTGCTCGGCACGCTCGGCCGCATCCCGTCCTGGCGCGGCACGCTCGGCCTGTTCTCGGGCGAGGAGAAGCGCCTCGCCCACGCCGCGCTGGCCCGGGTCGGCATCCCGAACGTCGCCCGCCAGCGCGCCTCGACCCTTTCGGGCGGCCAGCAGCAGCGCGCCGCCATCGCCCGGACGCTGGTGCAGAAGGCCCGCATCCTGCTCGCCGACGAGCCGATCGCCTCGCTCGATCCGGCTTCCGCCCGCCGGGTGATGGACGTGCTCTCCGACATCAACTCCCGCGAGGGCATCACCGCGGTCGTCTCGCTGCATCAGGTCGACTACGCCCGGGCCTATTGCCCGCGCACCATCGCCATGCGCGAGGGTCGGATCGTCTACGACGGCCCCTCGGCGGCGCTGACCGACGACTTCCTGACCGATCTCTACGGCATGGAGGCCGCCGACCTGGCGCTGCCCGGCCGCAGGGGCGCCGAGGCGCGCCCCGAAACCCGCCATTCCCCGCAGGGCGGCCTCGTCGCCGCCGCCGCGGTGTGAGGCTCCGGATCTTCCGGAGCGCAGGAGGGCGCCGCGGTCGATGACGACCCGGCGGCGCCGGTCGCCTGAGCGAACGCGATCCCGTCATCCCCCGCCCGCGGCGAAGGCCGTTCGCGGGCACGGGTTTGTGCGCGCCTGCGGCATCGAGGAAGACCGGCCGTCGCCCACCGGCGGCGCGCCGCAGACGGGTTCGACCGGCGAGCCCCCCGGAAACCTGGACCACGACCGTGACCACGAGAGGAACCAGACGATGAACGCCTTCTTCAAGACCGCCGCCGCCGTCGCCGTGGTGGCCGGCAGCCTCGCCGCCACCGCCGCTTCGGCCACCGAGATCAACTTCGGCATCATCTCCACCGAGAGCCAGCAGCAGCTGCGCCCGAAGTGGGAGCCCTTCCTCGCCGACATGGAGAAGGCCACCGGCTTCACCGTGAAGCCCTTCTTCGCCTCCGACTACGCCGGCGTCATCGAGGGCATGCGCTTCGGCAAGGTCGACCTCGCCTGGTACGGTAACAAGTCGGCGATGGAAGCCGTCGATCGCGCCAACGGCGAGATCTTCGCCCAGACCGTCGACGTCTCCGGCAACCCCGGCTACTGGTCGCTGGTTCTCGCCCCGGTCGATTCGCCGCTCAATTCGGTCGAGGATCTGCTGAAGTGCGACAAGTCGCTGAACTTCGGCCTCGGCGACGTCAACTCGACCTCCGGCTACCTGGTGCCGATGACCTTCGTCTTCGCCGCCGCCGGCGTCGATCCCAAGACCTGTTTCAAGACCGTCACCAACGCCAACCACGAGACCAACGCCATGGCGGTCGCCAACGGCCAGGTCGACGCGGCGGCGAACAACACCGAAAGCCTCGCCCTGATCGAGGCGAACCAGCCGGAAGCCTTCAAGAAGATCAAGGTGATCTGGAAGTCGCCGCTGATCCCGTCCGATCCGCTGGTCTGGAACAAGGAACTCCCCGAGGCGACCAAGACGGCGCTGCGCGATTTCGTGCTGACCTACGGCACCGAGCAGTCGAAGGGCGACGTCGCCCGTGAGAAGGAAATCCTCGCCGGCCTCAAGTGGGCGCCGTTCCGCGCCTCCGACGACGATCAGCTGCTGCCGATCCGCGTGATGGAGATCTCCAAGAAGATTGCCCAGATCGAGGCGAACGCCGAGATGCCGGCCGACCAGAAGGCGGCCGAGATCGAGAAGCTCGCCGCCGAGAAGGCCGGCTACGAGGCGAAGATCATCGCCAAGAGCCAGAGCTGACCGCGGCTGCGGCCGGGGAGGGGCGGCGTCCGCCGCCGTCCCGCTCCGCGCCGGCCCGCCGGACCACCGTCCGCCGTCCCCGTCCCGTACGGGGGCGGCGGCCTCGCGATGCGGCCGAACAGACGATCCCCGACCGGAGTGACGACGATGAGCGAAGCCACCCCTGCGCCGGCTGACCGCCGCGCCGCCGCCGACGGCCGCGACTGGACGAAGACCCTGCGCGACATCGTGCTCTGGGGCGGCCTCGCCGTCGCCCTGGCGTGGAGCTGGTCGCCGGCCGAGATGGGGCGCTGGACCTATCTCTTCACCGATTCCGGCAACATGGCGACCTACGCCTCCGGCTTCGCCCGTCCGGACTTCTCGGACTGGGACTATTACTTCGAGGAGATGATCGTCACCGTCCAGATCGCGCTCTGGGGCACGGTGCTGTCGGTGATCCTCGCCATCCCCTTCGGCATCCTCTCCGCCCACAACATGGTGCCGTGGTACGTGCTGCACCCGTGCCGGCGGCTGATGGACTTCTTCCGCGCCATCCACGAGATCGTCTGGGCGGTGCTCTTCGTCGTCGCGGTCGGCCTCGGCCCGTTCGCCGGCGTGATGGCGCTGATGATCCACACCACCGGCATCCTCGCCAAGCTGTTCTCCGAGGCGGTCGAGGCGATCGACCCCCGGCCGGTCGAGGCGATCCGGACCACCGGGGCGACGAAGATCCAGGAAGTCGTCTACGGCGTCGTGCCGCAGGTGCTGCCGCTCTGGATGTCCTTCGCGCTCTACCGCTTCGAATCCAACGTGCGTTCGGCGACGGTGCTCGGCGTCATCGGCGCCGGCGGCATCGGCCAGGTGCTCTTCGAATCGATCCGCGGCTTCTACTATCCGCAGGCCTCCGCGATCCTGATCGTGATCGTGGCGACGGTGGTGATCACCGACGTCGTCTCGCAGCTGCTGCGCCGCATCTTCATCTGAGGGGGCCGCCGTCGGCCTCGGCCGTCGTCACGGTGAGGTCGACACGGTCGGCAGGAAAGCGCGTCTCGGCATACTGGATCGGTCGGCCGTCGAGGTCGACGTTGACCCCGGCGGCCACGAGCACGATGGCGCCGGGCGCGAGGCGCAGGTCGGCGATGTCGTCGACGTCGGCGTGGCGCGCCGAGATCACCGTCGAGCGGCGCAGGTAGTCGTCCACGCCGAAGCGGCGGAAGGTGAGGGTGATCGACCCGCATTCGGCGAAGGCCTCGGCGAAGCCGGCGAAGCGGCCGGCGTCGAACCAGGCGGTCGAGCGGGTCAGGGGAAAGCCGTCTGCGGCGCTCAGTGTTTCCAGCCGCAGCACGGCGGCGCCGGGGCGGAGGTCGAGGGCCTCGGCGACCCGGCCCGGCGCCTCCTCCGTGGCATGGGCGAGCAGGTTGCTGCGCGGCGCCCCGGCCTGGCCGCGCAGGCCGGCAGAGAAGCGCGTCCGCGGCGCGATGGCGTAGCTGACCTTGCGGCGCGAGGCGACGAAGGTGCCGCGGCCCTGCTCGGCCCGCAGCAGGCCCTCCTGCATCAGGGCGGCGATCGCGGTGCGCACGGTGTGGCGGTTGACGCCGAAGCGGGCGGCGAGCTCCACCTCCGGCGGCAGGCGTCCGCCGGCGCCGAGGCTGCCGTCGGCGATGCCGAGGCGGATGCGATCGGCGATCTGGCGCCAGACCGCGACGCCGTTGCGGCGCTCGACGTCGATGACACGGCTAGGGGCGGCGGGTTTCGGCACGGCGTCACATCTCCGTCACGATGTGCGACTAGAGGTAATCCCAATAAGTCTAGTTGTCTAGATTATTAGACAAATAAAGCGAGCGCCGGCTCGCTCTTTACAGGTTCCGCTTTCGGCGGGCCGGCGCGGGAGAGGCGAGGGGATCATGCGGATGGACGACGATCACGACGCGCGCCGCAGAACAGTGATGGCGATCCTCGCCGGCGCCGAGGGCGCGGCGATCGCCCGTCTCGCCGCCGACGCCGCGCTCGATCTCGACGCGCAGCCGCTGCGCGGCCCCGAGACCGGTCTCGTCACGGTGCGCGGGCGGATCGGCGGAGGCGGCGCGCCGTTCAACGTCGGCGAGGCGACGGTGACGCGGGCGAGCGTCCGCCTGGCGTCGGGCACGGTCGGCCACGCCTACGCCCTCGGTCGCGACGGCGACAAGGCCCGGCTTTCGGCGATCCTCGACGCACTCTGGCAGCAGCCGGACACCCGCGGCCGGGTCGAGACGGCCGTGGTCGCCCCGCTCGCCGCCGCCCGTGAGGCCGAGCGCACCGTGCGTCGGTCCGAGACCGAGGCGACCCGGGTCGACTTCTTCACGATGGTCCGGGGAGAAGACTGATGGTTCTGCCGGCGACGGCTCTCGACGGCGGCTTCGCATCGCCGGTCTTCGACGCCCAGAGCGTCTTCCGCGCGGTGATGGACGCGATGGCGCGGCCCGGCGAGATCCGCGCCGTCGGGGCTCTCGCCGAGCCGCCGCAGCCGCTGTCCGCCACCGCCGCGGCGCTCCTCCTCACGCTCTGCGACCAGGACACGCCGCTCTGGCTCGACGCCGCACTCGCCGAAGCCGCTCCGGTCGCGGCCTGGATCGGCTTCCACACCGGTGCGCCGGTCGTCGCCGACCCGGCCGAAGCGGCCTTCGCCGTCGCGGCGCGGCCGGAGACGCTGCCGACGCTCGACGGTTTCGCGGAAGGGTCGCAGGAGTTTCCCGACCGGTCGGCGACGCTGATCCTCCAGGTCGCCAGTCTCGACGGCGGCGCCGTGCTGACACTCGAGGGGCCGGGGATCGAGACGACGGCGCGCCTCGCGCCGACGCCGCTGCCGCCGCGCTTCCTCGATCAGTGGCGGCGCAACGGCGCGCGGTTTCCACGCGGCGTCGACCTCGTGCTCGCCGCGCCGGGGGCGCTCGCCTGCCTGCCGCGGACGACACGCATCCGGGAAGGGAGCCGCTGACATGTATGTGGCCGTCAAGGGCGGCGAGGCCGCCATCGCCAACGCCCACCGCCTTCTCGCCGATCGCCGCCGCGGCGACCGCTCGGTTCCCGCCCTGACCCTCGACCAGATCGGCGAGCAACTCGCCCTCGGCGTCGACCGGGTGATGGCCGAGGGCTCGCTCCACGACCGCGAGCTGGCCTCGCTCGCCATCCTCCAGGCCCGGGGCGACCTCATCGAGGCGATCTTCCTTCTGCGGGCCTATCGCACCACCCTGCCGCGCTTCGGCTACACCCGCCCGGTCGACACCGGGGCGATGGCGGTGGAGCGGCGGGTGTCGGCGACCTACAAGGACCTGCCCGGCGGCCAGCTGCTCGGCCCGACCTTCGACTACACCCACCGCCTGCTCGACCCCGATCTCGCGGCCGGCGGCGCGGTGGAGGCGCCGGCCCGGCGCGAGGGCGAGCCGCAGCCGGCGCCGCGCGTCACGTCGCTGCTCGCCGCCGAGGGGCTGGTCGAGCCGGACGGCGCGATGCCCGAGGGCCATGTCACCGGCGATCTCACGCGTGAGGCGCCGTCCTACCCGATGACGCGCGATCTGCGCCTGCAGGCGCTCGCCCGCGGCGACGAGGGCTTCCTGCTGGCGCTCGGCTACTCGACCCAGCGCGGCTACGCCCGCAGCCATCCCTTCGTCGGCGAGATCCGGATCGGCGAGGTCGAACTGGAGCTCGACGTGCCGGAACTGCCCTTCGCCGCCCCGCTCGGCTCGGTGCGTCTCACCGAGTGCCAGATGGTCAACCAGTTCAAGGGCTCGGCGACGACGCCGCCGCAGTTCACCCGCGGCTACGGCCTCGTCTTCGGCCAGTCGGAGCGCAAGGCGATGGCGATGGCGCTCTGCGACCGCGCGCTGCGGGCCGGAGAATTCGGCGAGGACGTCGTGGCGCCGGCGCAGGACGAGGAGTTCGTGCTGTCCCACTGCGACAACGTCCAGGCGACCGGCTTCGTGGAGCACCTGAAGCTGCCGCACTACGTCGACTTCCAGGCGGAACTCGATCTGGTGCGCCGGATGCGCGCGGACCATATGGCGGCGGCGGGCGAGGGGATGGACACGGGCGAGCGGGAGGCGGCGGAATGATGGGGATGATCTCGTGCGGGGTCCGTCGTAGGGCTCACCCCTCTCCCTGTCCCTCCCCCACAAGGGGGGAGGGGACGCAGGATTCGGAGGACGTTCATATCGAAAGACTGCGGCTCGGTGAAAGGCAGAGTGGGACGTCGCCTTCACCTTCATCGTTCCCTCCCCCCTTGTGGGGGAGGGACAGGGAGAGGGGTGGGCGGCACGGCAGATCATCCGCCGTTGGGCAAGAAGGATCGAAGGACGCCGCCGCATGACCGAGGCAACAGGCACCCGCTCCTCCGAGGCTGCCCGCAGCCTTGCCACCTACAACTTCGCCTATCTCGACGAGCAGACCAAGCGGATGATCCGCCGGGCCATCCTGAAGGCGATCGCCATCCCCGGCTACCAGGTGCCCTTCGCCAGCCGCGAGATGCCGATGCCCTACGGCTGGGGCACCGGCGGCGTGCAGGTGACGGCGGCGGTGATCGGGCCGGACGACGTGCTGAAGGTCATCGACCAGGGCGCCGACGACACCACCAACGCCGTCTCGATCCGCGCCTTCTTCAAGAAGGTCGCCCGGGTCGCGGTGACGACGCGGACGGCGGAGGCGACCATCATCCAGACCCGCCACCGCATTCCCGAGCAGCCGCTCGCCGACGGGCAGATCCTCGTCTACCAGGTGCCGATCCCCGAACCGCTGCGCTTCCTCGAGCCGCGCGAGACGGAAACCCGCAAGATGCACGCGCTCGAGGAATACGGGCTGATGCACGTCAAGCTCTACGAGGACATCGCCCGCAACGGCCGCATCGCCACCACCTACGCCTATCCGGTCAAGGTCGAGGGCCGTTACGTGATGGATCCCTCGCCGACGCCGAAATTCGACAATCCGAAGATGCACCGCTCGCGGGCGCTGCAGCTCTTCGGGGCCGGGCGCGAGAAGCGGATCTACGCCCTGCCGCCGTTCACCGAGGTGGTGAGCCTCGATTTCGAGGACCATCCCTTCGAAATCCAGAGCTTCGGCCGGCCCTGCGCCCTCTGCGGCGCCGAGGGCGTCTATCTCGACGAGGTGATCCTCGACGACCGCGGCGGGCGCATGTTCGTCTGCT
>CALCDT010000129.1 GCA_937900425.1 uncultured Alphaproteobacteria bacterium
GGCTTCCCGCGACGCCGGTCCGGACGGCGCCGGCTGCGGGGACGGGGCCGCCGGCGCCCGGGGGGCCATGGCGGCGGGTGCGACGGGGACGGGCGTCGCCCAGACCTCGGGGTTCTCCTGGAACAGTTCGGCGACGAGACGGTCCCAGACCGCGGCGGGCACCGCGACCGGCTCGGTCATGTCGGCGAGCGGCGTCAACCGCCGCTCCCAGTCGTCGAGCGCGGCGGCGAGGGCGCGGTCGGAGCGCCGGGCGCGGGTCACCGCCTCGCGCACGTCGAGCGGCAGCGTGCCGAGCACGTATTCGCCCGCCAGAAACTGGCGTTCCTCCTCCGTCATCGATGCTCTTCCAGACAGGTCCTCAAGGCGGCGAGGCCGCGGTGCAGCCAGGTCTTGATCGTTCCGACCGGGCGCCCGCAGGCATCGGCCAGTTCCTCGCGGGAGAAGCCGTAGCAATAGGCGAGCAGGATCAGCTTGCGCTGGCGCTCGCCGAGGCCGTCGAGGCAGCCGGCGAGCAGGCGCCTCAGGCCGGGATCGCTCTCGGCCGCCTCCGCCGGCAGCCGGGCGAGAAGATCGTCGGGGTCGGCCACGCTGGCCGGCGGCGGCACCCGGCGGACCCAGTCGATCGCGGTGTTGCGCACGATCGCCGCCATCCAGCCGAAGGCCGACCCGTTCGCCGGGTCGAAGCGGCCGGCGTAGCGCCAGATCTTGACGAAAGCCTCCTGCAGCACGTCCTCGGCCCGCGCCGGATCGCGCAGGATACGCAGGGCGATGGCGTGGAGTTTCGCCGACGTCGCCCGATAGAGCTCTTCGAAGGACGCGCGGTCGCCGCGGGCGGTCTTCGTCAGAAGGTCGGAGAGAAGGGCGTCCTGCACGATCACCACGACACGAGACGGTTCGACGGGCGCCGGCGGGCCGGCGGCTGGGGCCGGCGCCCTGTTGCGGCGCGGCGTGTCCTGCAAAGAGACCGGTTCGGGCGGACGGAGTCAACGATTCAGCAACAATTTGGTAACCAAGCCCCGGCCGGGCCGCCGGCGCGGCGGGAGCGCGGGCCGCAGGCGGGGCGAGAGTTCGGTGTCGATTTGCCGGCATCGAAGCAAATGTGCCGGACAAAGCGTTGTTTTCAAAAAGCGAAGCTGTAAACTGCAGCCTCGATCCCCTGTCATGGCCGCCGGGGCGGCCCGGCGCGAAGGCTCCCGCGACATGCGCTCGCCGATCGGGCTCCGGATCCGGGCCCGCCGCAAGCAGATCGGTCTCGCCCAGACCGCGCTCGCCGAACGGGCCGGCATCTCGCCGAGCTATCTCAATCTTATCGAGAGCAACCGCCGCGCCGTCGGCGGCGGCGTTCTGCTGCGCATCGCCGCCGGCCTCGGCGTCGCGGTCGACGACCTCACCGGGGCGCGCGAGCAGCGGCTCGCCCATGATCTCGCCGAGGTCTTCGCCGATCCGCTGCTCGCCGGCGTGGCGCCGAGCGAGGCCGAGGCGGAAGACCTCGTCGCCGCCCACCCGCGGGCGGCGCGCGCGATCGTCCAGCTCCACCGCGCCCACGGCGAGGCGGTGGCGGCCGCCGAGGCCTACGCCAACCGGCTGCGCTCGGACCCCCTGCTCGCCGAACTGCTGCACCAGGTGCTGAGCCGGATCACCGCGGTGCGCTCGGGCGCCGAGATCCTGGCCGAGGTCGACGACCTCGAGCCGGCCGAGCGGGCGCGCTTCCTCGCCACCATCAACCGCGAGGCGCGGGCGATGTCGGACGTGACGCGCACGCTGATCGACGCCTTCGACCGCGAGCGCGTCACTCATCGCTCGTCGTCGCCCACCCGCGAGCTCGACGACCTCATCGTCGACGAGCGCAACCACTTTCCCCGGCTCGAGGCCGCCGCGGACGATCTTCGTGCCGGGATGGAGCGCCACGGCCGCTTCGGCGAGGCCCTGCTCGCCGACCTGCTGGAGCGGCAGTTCGCGGTCCGGGTCGAGCGCGGTGCGCAGGCCGGCGACCGCGGCGCGGCGGGTGGCCAGTATCGCTATGACGCCGAGGCGCGGCTCATTCGCTTCCGCGGCTCGGCGAGCGCGGCGACGCGGCAGTTCCAGCTCGCCCGGCTCTACGGCGAACTCGCCGCCCCCGACGTGCTGAAGGCCCACACCGTCGACGACCGGCTGACCACGGACGCCGCCCGTCGGCTCGCCGCCCGCGCCTTCGCGAGCTATCTCGCCGGCGCGCTGGTGCTGCCCTACGCGCCGTTCCTCGCCCTCGCCGAGGCCCGGCGCTACGACGTCGACTTTCTCGCCCAGGCCCATTCGGCCAGCTTCGAGCAGGTCGCCCACCGCTTCGTGACACTTCGCCGCAAGGGCGCCGAGGGCATCCCCTTCGGCTTCCTGCGCTCCGATCCGGCGGGCCGGCTCACCAAGCAGTTCCCGCTGCCGGGACTGATGCTGCCGGCGAGCGGCCACGCCTGCCCGCTGTGGGCGATCTACGGCGCCTTCCGCACGCCCGGCGAGCCGGTGCGCCAGATCGTGCGCTTCGCCGACGGCGCCCGCCACCTGTTCGTCGCCAAGACCGTGGCCAAGCGGCTTTCCGCCTTCCGCGAGCAGCCGTTCCACGTCTCGGTGATGCTCGCCTGCGACATCCTCCATGCCGACCGCACGGTCTACGCTTCCGGCCTCGACCTTTCCGACGCCGACGCCGACGTGCCGGTCGGGCCGGCCTGCCGGCTCTGCATCCGCCGCGAGTGCGAGCACCGGCAGGAGGAGATGCCGCGGGCCGAGGAGGAAGGTGGCGCCCTGCACGCGCCCTTCCTCGCCGGAACCGCCGGGCGCCTTGGCGACGGGCGCTGATTGCTGTTTAGTGAGGGGGTTCCGTCATCGAAGTGTCCCGGACCCGGAGCGGGTGTGAAAGGGAAGGATGGCCGGCCGGGCGCCGGCCCTCCGCGACTTCGTGGCCGCAGAAGCCGGACGGGCAGGGGGAGGAGACATGGCGATAGACGTCCTGGTCGCCGAGGACGAGCCGGCCATCATGGAGTCGCTCGACTTCATCCTGCGCCGCGCCGGCTGGAACATCCTGACCGTGACCCACGGCGACGCGGTGATGGAGGCGGTGCGCCGCCACCGGCCGCGCATCGTCGTGCTCGACCTGATGCTGCCGCGGCTGAGCGGCTTCGAGGTGCTGAAGCAGATCCGGGCCGACGCCGAGCTGAAGGGCCTGCCGGTGCTGATCCTCACCGCCCGGGGCCAGGCCCAGGACCGTCAGGCGGCGGAGGATCTCGGTGCCAGCGGCCTCGTCACCAAGCCCTATGCCAATGCCGACGTCGTCGCGGCCGTCCGGCGGCTGCTCGCCGAGGCGGAGGCTCCCCATGGCGGGACGCTCTAGCCGTCCCGGGCTGGCGCTCGCCCTGCCGGTGGTCGCGGCGGTGCTGCTGGTGCAGCCCTTCGTCGGCCTCGCCGAAGCGGCGGAACGGGCCTTCGGCCTGCCCGGGCCGGTGATCTACCTGTTCGCGGTCTGGGCGGCGGCGATCCTCGCCACCGCACTGCTGGCGCGCGGCCTGCCGCGACCCTCGACGGCCGACCGGCCGCCGTCGGCCGGCCCGCCCGACGGGGCGCCGCAGGCGCCG
>CALCDT010000130.1 GCA_937900425.1 uncultured Alphaproteobacteria bacterium
GCCTGCCGGTGGTCTATCTCGGCGCCAAGACCGGCCGCGACGGCGTCGGCGGCGCCACCATGGCCTCGGCCGAATTCGACGAGACCATCGAGGAGAAGCGCCCGACCGTGCAGGTCGGCGACCCCTTCACCGAGAAGCGGCTGCTCGAGGCGTGCCTGGAACTGATGGCGTCGGGGGCCGTCATCGCCATCCAGGACATGGGCGCGGCGGGCCTGACCTGTTCGGCGGTGGAGATGGGCGCCAAGGGCGACCTCGGCATCGAGCTCGACCTCGACAAGGTGCCGGTGCGCGAGGAGCGCATGAGCGCCTACGAGATGATGCTGTCGGAGAGCCAGGAGCGCATGCTGATGGTGCTGCGGCCGGAAATGAAGGCCGAGGCCGAGGCGATCTTCGCCAAGTGGGAACTGGACTTCGCCGTCGTCGGCGTCACCACCGACACGCTGCGCTTCATCGTCAAGCACCAGGGCGCGGTGGTCGCCGACCTGCCGATCAAGGAACTCGGCGACGAGGCCCCGGAATACGACCGGCCGTGGGTGGCGCCCAAAGCGCCCGCCGCGGTGGCGGCCGCCGACGTGCCGGCGCCGAACGATCTCTCCGGCGCGCTGCTGACGATCCTCGCCAGCCCCGACATGTGCTCGCGGCGCTGGGTGTTCGAGCAGTACGACACGCTGGTGCAGGGCAACTCGGCGACGATTCCCGGCGGCGACGCCGGCGTCATCCGCGTCGAGGGCTCGTCGAAGGGCCTCGCGCTCACGGCCGACGTCACGCCGCGCTACTGCGAGGCCGACGCCTTCGAGGGTGGCAAGCAGGCGGTGGCCGAATGCTGGCGCAACCTCACCGCCGTCGGCGCCACGCCGCTCGCCATCACCGACAACCTCAACTTCGGCAATCCAGAGAAGCCCGAGATCATGGGCCAGTTCGTGATGGCGATCAAAGGCATCGGCGAGGCCTGCCGGGCGCTCGACTTCCCCGTCGTCTCCGGCAACGTCTCGCTCTACAACGAAACCCTCGGCCAGGCGATCCTGCCGACCCCGGCGATCGCGGCCATCGGCCTGCTCGCCGACGTCGGCCGCCGGGTCGGTTATGGTTTCGCCGCCGACGGCGAGACGATCTTGCTCGTCGGCGGGCAGGGCGGCCACATGGGCCAGACCATCTACCTGCGCGAGATCCTCGGCCGCGAGGAGGGCGCCCCGCCGCCGGTCGACCTTGCCGCCGAGCGCCGCAACGGCGACTTCGTGCGCGGCCTGATCGCCGAGGGCACCGCCACCGCCTGCCACGACCTTTCCGACGGCGGCCTTGCCGTGGCGCTGGCCGAGATGGCGATGGCGGGCCGGCGCGGCGCCTCCGTCGAGATCGAAGGCGAAGCGCCCCACGTCGCGCTGTTCTCCGAGGACCAGGGGCGCTACCTCGTCACCGTGCCGGCCGACGTCGCAGGAGCGGTGCTCGCCCGGGCCGGCGAGGCGGGTGTTCCGGCGGCGGCGATCGGCGTCACCGGCGGCGCGGCGTTGCGTCTCGGCGCCGCGGCCTCCATATCTCTCGAAGCGTTGAAAGACGCTCACGAGGGCTGGTTCCCGGCCTACATGGCGGGCTAAGCTTTTCGGGCGGAGCGCGCTCCCGCGGGCGGGCGAGCCGCGGGTGACCCATCAGGAGGACGACGACATGGCGATGCAGGCACGCGAGATCGAGGAGCTGATCAAGGCCGCCCTTCCGGACGCCCGGGTCGACATCCGCGATCTCGCCGGCGACGGCGATCACTATTCGGCCATCGTCGTCTCCGAAACCTTCCGCGGCAAGACCCGCGTGCAGCAGCACAAGCTGGTCTACGACGCGCTCAAGGGCAACATGGGCGGCGTGCTCCACGCCCTCGCGCTGCAGACCAGCGCGCCGGAGTGACCGCGCAGCCCTGATCCGCGGCCGCCGGCCTCGACAGTCGGCGGGACCCGTCCTATCACTCAACCGAACGGGTGCCGGCCGCCACGGCCGCCCGAGGGAATCGAAGACATGTCCGACATCAACGCTTTCATCGACAACGAAGTGAAGTCCAACGACGTGGTGCTGTTCATGAAGGGGACGCCGCAGTTCCCGATGTGCGGTTTCTCCGGCCAGGTCGTCCAGATCCTCGACTACATCGGCGTGCCCTACAAGGGCATCAACGTGCTCGAGAACGACGACATCCGCCAGGGTATCAAGGACTACGCCAACTGGCCGACGATCCCCCAGCTCTACGTCAAGGGCGAGTTCCTCGGCGGCTGCGACATCGTCCGCGAGATGTTCCAGGCCGGCGAACTGCAGAGCCACATGAAGGCCAACGGCATCGCCGTGACCGAGCGGGCCTGAGCGCGTCCCGACGTCGTCGCGGAAGACCCGAGATCGAAGAAAGCCGCGGTGACCGGGTCCGGTCGCCGCGGCTTTGTCCTGTTCAGAACCGCAGGGCTGACGTGCCCCAATTCACGGGCACCGCGACGCTGTCGTGGCGAGGCAAAGGTGCCCGCGCAGTCAGGGTCGTGCCTGCACCGGCAGCCGGAATGGAGCGCCGAGACGGTTGAAGGCGTTCATGGCGGCGATCGTGATCGTGAGATCGACCAGATCTTTCGGCTCGAAAACCGCCGAAACGGCAGCATAGGCCTGGTCCGAAGCATGCGTCTCGCTGAGAAGCGTCACCTCCTCGGCCCAGGCCAGCGCCGCACGGTACGGTTCGGAGAAAAGATGCGGCACCTCTTCCCAAACCGGGATCAGAGCAACCTTGTCGGCCGCCATGGTCTTCAGCAGATCGCGGGTATGCAGATCGATACAATGTGCGCAACCGTTGATCTGCGACACGCGCAGGAACACGAGATGGACGAGTTCCTCCGGCAGTTTGGTGTTGTGCGTGACATTGTGATGGACGCCGAACAGGGCCTTGGCTCCGGCAGGTGCCACCTCGTGCCAGTTGAGGCGGGTGCTCTCATTCATGATGGTCTCCTCGAACAGACGCCAGAAACCGGCGCTGCTCGACTGACGACGCGGTGATCGGGCTCGTGACACCTCGATCCGTTTTTGTTTTTGCAGGTGCCATGTCACATTTGCGTACACTCGCTCGTCCTCGGGTCAGTCGGACGGGGACGAGGAAAGTGGCATGTGGTGCTCCTTGAGAAACGAAACGGATCGGGCTCCCGACCTCCTGGAGGGCGGGATGGACGACGACGCGACCGCCGATGTCCCGCTTGGCCACCAACGGATTTCGGAGTTCACATCAGAGCGGCAACGCCTGCTGCGCCTCAGCTATCGGATGCTGGGATCGTTCACGGAGGCGGAAGATGTCGTGCAGGACGCCTGGTTCCGTTGGATATGCGTCGGAGACGACGTCCGTACTCCGGCCGCCTATCTCACGCGCGTCGTCACCCGACTGTGCCTCGATCGGATGAAATCGGCGCGGGCGCGCCGTGAAATCTATGTCGGCCCCTGGCTACCGGAGCCGCTGGTCGAGCCTATCGAGACGGAAGAAGCCGTTGCTGACGACGTCACCGTGATGCTGATGTTGGCGTTGGAGCGACTGTCGCCGCTTGAACGGGCGGCCTTCCTGCTTCACGACGTGTTCGACGTGGCGTTGACCGAGATCGCGGTCGTGCTTCACCGTGAACCTGCCGCCGTTCGGAAACTTGCTTCTCGCGCCCGCAAGAATGTTCAGAATGTTCGACGACGCTACAGCGTCGGTGCGGCAGAGGCTGACCGATTGGCGCGCGCCTTCTTTGCGGCGTCGCGTGACGGCGATGTCACCGCGCTTTCGGCTTTACTCGCACGCGACGTCGAGATCCATAGCGACGGAGGCGGCAAGGTCCTCGCGTTCCGAAACGTCATTCGCGGATCCGATCGTGCTCTGCGACTGTTCGGTTCCGCTCGGCGAAAGGCGGCAACTCCACCCATCCTGCTGCGAACCGCTCGTGTCGACGGCTTGCCGGGCCATCTGAGCCTCGATCCAAACGGCGTTCTACAGACGACGGCTCTCGAAATACGCGGCGGTGAGATCTTCACGATCTACATCGTCAAGAATCCGGAAAAACTGACACATATCGTGATTTGAGATCGCCTTGCGCCCTTCGCGCGCTCGAACGCGCGGCCTTGCGATCGACCGCCGCCCAAAGAAAAAGGCCGCCCCGAAGGGCGGCCTTCTCCACGTCGGTCGTTCGCTCGCGGCGAAGGATCAGCGCGAATAGAACTCGATGACGAGGTTCGGCTCCATCTGGACGGCGAAGGGCACGTCGCCGAGGCCGGGGACGCGGACGAACTTCGCGGTCATCTTGGAGTGGTCGGCGTCGATGTAGTCCGGAACGTCGCGCTCGGCGAGGCCGGTGGCCTCGAGGACGAGGGCGAGCTGCTTGGAACGCTCGCGGACCTCGATCACGTCGCCGACCTTGCAGCGGTAGCTGCCGATGTTCACCCGCCGGCCGTTCACGTTGACGTGGCCGTGGTTGATGAACTGGCGGGCGGCGAAGATGGTCGGGACGAACTTGGCGCGGTAGACGATCGCGTCGAGACGGCTCTCGAGCAGGCCGATCAGCTGCTCGGAGGTGTCGCCGCGCATGCGCGAGGCTTCCTCGTAGATCTTGAAGAACTGCTTCTCCGAAATGTCACCGTAGTGACCCTTCAGCTTCTGCTTGGCGCGCAGCTGCTGGCCGAAGTCGGAGAGCTTGCCCTTACGGCGCTGGCCGTGCTGGCCGGGGCCATATTCGCGCTTGTTGACCGGGCTCTTCGGGCGACCCCAGATGTTCTCGCCGAGGCGACGGTCGATCTTGTATTTGGCGCTGTGGCGCTTGGACATCGCGTATCCTTGATATGGTCTCGAAGTGAAAGGACACACGCCCTCCTTTGCCCCGGACTTCGGCGGGAAACCGGGCTCCTGGGAGCCGGCTGATCCGCCGCGGTCGGGACCGACAGAACCGCTGCTCATGCGCTGCGCAGGGTTCGCGGGTGCGTGAACGACCACGCGGGCCTGCTGGACAGACCCGCGCGATGCGGCGGTTGCTTAGCCGGTCGAGGCGGGGAAGTCAAACGATGATGGGGAAGAGGTCACGGGACGGCAAGGGGAACGAGGCGGCCGGAGGTGCCAGACCTCCGCCGCCGACGTGCTCAACGGTTGTCGATGAGAACCCTGTCCTCGCGTTTTTCGATGACGAGGACTGCGCCGAGGCACACGGCCGAGACCTCGACGATCTGGGTGATCTGCTCGCGGGTGATCGCGGACTGGGGATATTCGAGCAGGATCTGGTCGGCGAGCTTGCCGGAGTAGACGAATTCGTTGGCGAAATGCAGGCGGCGCACCTCGTCGTCGATCCGGATGCTGATGTCCATCTGGGTCGGAAGAGACATGGTCGCCTCCTTCCTGCCGGCCGCGAGCTTTCGCCCGAAAAGGTGGTCGACGATTTCGTGTGAGTGACAGGCGCCCTTCTCAGCGTCTGAAATAATCATACGCTTCCCTGATCAAAATAGCGAGCGAATAAAAGCCCGAAAAGATGTCAATTGCCGGGATGCCGGTGAGACGGTGCGGATCGCCGACAGACCTGCGCGGCCATTATCTCCTCTCCGAACAGAGGAGATGATGGATGGCTCCGAGCAGATGTGATTTTTTGAGATACTTGTTCTGATGTGACCGGGGTTTTTGTTTCGGTTTGAACAAATTCGGCGTGTTGCACTGCATTCGGGCGGCGGCGGGGTCGTGGTTCCTTCGCGGAACACGCGGCGGCGAGGCTCGATGTCGCTGCGGAGCGTCCGCCGCCGCGAAGAGCGGCGATCGCAAGCCGCACGGTCGCGGAAAAGCGTCCGCGTGACGACGGGCCTTGCCCGGCGGCGGCGGCGGGGCTAGAAAGCTCGCGGATTCTGGCGGGTTCCGGGGTCGCGGGGCATAGCGCAGTCTGGTAGCGCACCTGCTTTGGGAGCAGGGGGTCGCAAGTTCGAATCTTGCTGCCCCGACCAAACCCCGTCAGGATCGAAAGCCGAGGGCGGCGTGCCGCCCTCCGCCCCGGTGCGCACACCGCGCCGGAAATCACCGTCGGCGGACCGTGGCGGTTCGTCG
Source organism: uncultured Alphaproteobacteria bacterium (assembly GCA_937900425.1). Taxonomy (GTDB): domain Bacteria; phylum Pseudomonadota; class Alphaproteobacteria; order Rhizobiales; family Pleomorphomonadaceae; genus CALCDT01. The sequence goes on from CALCDT010000130.1 coordinate 6,050, forward strand.
GCCGGGTCGATGTTCAGGAGAGCGTCAGCGACGATGACCGCCCGTATCTACAAGCCCAGCAAGACGGCGATGCAGTCCGGACAGGCCAAGACCCAGCGCTGGACGCTCGACTACGATCCCGAGCAGCCCCGGCAGGTCGAGCCGTTGATGGGCTACACCTCGTCCGGCGACATGAAGCAGCAGGTGCGCCTGACCTTCGACAGCCGCGAAGAGGCCGTCGCCTATTGCGAGCGCCACGGCATCCCCTACCGGGTGATCGAGGCCCACGAGAAGGCGCCCAAGCGCGTGTCCTATTCGGACAACTTCAAGTATAGTCGCAAGGAAACCTGGACCCACTGAGGGTTCGACCCGCCGGAGCGACCCTGGAGGACGAGCCTCGCCTCGTCCGCCGGGCTCCGGCCATCCCGGCTCCGTAGCTCAGCTGGATAGAGCAGCCGCCTTCTAAGCGGCAGGTCGCAGGTTCGAGCCCTGCCGGAGTCGCCAGTTCATGCCCGCGACGTCGCCGTCGGCCGCCGGCGAGCGCCAGGCGGCGAGCCGTTCCCCGGCCGGCTGGCGACGGCCGCGGCATTTCCCGATGGAAGCACGAGATGAGCCCTGAGCGAGCGACTGGCGAAGAGACCGGCGAGGCGCGGGGCTTCCGGCTCGGCTCCATGGAGTTCCTTGCGCCCGAGGTGGTGAAAGCCCGGGAGGCGGAGAGGGCAGACGCCGGCGGGGAGCCGTCCGGGGCCGGCCTCGCCCTCGTTTCGCCGGTCCCCCCATCGTCCATCGGCACGGTGCCGGTCGCAATGCCGGCCTCCGAGGTGGTCGCAGCGGTCGAACCGCCCGCAGCCGTCCGGACGGCCGGGGCCGGCCCGTCGGCTCGCGCCCCCGGCGGACTTTCCTCATACGTGTCCCATCGGGCCGAGGCGAGCGCCGATCCCGGCGTGTTCCGGCTCGGCGCAATGGTGTTCGCGCCCGCCGGCGAGAGCGTGCGTGGGGCGGACGCCGGTGCGGGCACGGCGGCGGTGCCGCCCGTGTCGACGGCCGGCGCGGCCGGAACCGGTGACGGGAGGGGCGGCTCTCGGGCGGCGACCTCAGGGGGGCGCGACACGGACATGGACGCCGGCGCGCCGCCGCCGGCCGACGCGCCCGCCCGGCGTACCGATCCGCTGCGGATGGCCCGGATCGCCGTCGACCTCGTCTTCCTCGCCGTCTTCGCCGCGCTGCTGTTCGCGCCGGGCATCGACCGGCTGCCCCCGACCGATCGCGACGAGGCCCGCTTCGTCCAGGCGACGAAGCAGATGCTGGAGAGCGGCGACTACGTCGACATCCGCCTCCAGGACGAACCGCGCTACAAGAAGCCGATCGGGATCTACTGGCTGCAGGCGGCCTTCGTTAAGGCGCTCGGCTACGGCGCCGACGCGCCGTTGTGGGCCTACCGGCTGCCGTCGGTGACGGCGATGGTGGTCTGCGTCCTGCTCGTCTACCTGATCGGCGTCACGCTGTCGGGGCCGGGGGTGGGCCTGCTGGCGGCGGCGGTCTTCGCGTTGTCGCTGATCGTCGGGGTCGAGGCGCGGCTCGCCAAGACCGACGCGGTGCTGCTCGCCTTCGTGCTGATGGCGCAACTCGCGCTCGCCCGGGTCTTCGTCGGCCGCCTGGCGCGGGCGCCGGGATCGGCGGCGCTGTTCTGGACCGCGATCGGCTGCGGCGTGCTGGTCAAGGGGCCGGTGATCCTGATGATCGCCGGGCTGACCCTCGCCGCGCTCGTGATCGCGACGCGCTCGCTGGCGGTGGTCAAGGCGCTCTATCCGCTGCGCGGCCTGCTCTGGGCGCTCGTCATCACGCTGCCGTGGTTCGTGGCGATCTGGCAGGTCGCAGGGCCCGGCTTCTTCACCGAGTCGCTCGGGCAGGACCTGTTCCAGAAGCTCGGCACCGGGCAGGAGAGCCACGGTGCGCCGCCCGGCTCCTATCTGCTCGCCGCCTTCGCCACCTTCTGGCCGGGCATCGCCCTGCTGCTGCTGGCGATCGGATGGATCTGGCGGCACAAGACGAGCCGGCCGGTCGGCTTCCTGCTCGCCTGGGCGCTGCCGTCCTGGGTGGTGTTCGAGGTGGTGGCGACCAAGCTGCCGCATTACGTGATGCCGCTCTATCCGGCGCTGGCGCTGCTGATCGGCCTCGCCGGCGCCGACGGAGCCCTCGCGGCGGCGAGCCGCTGGCGCCGCTTCGTCACGGCGTTCATCCCCTTCCTCGCCCTCGCCCTGGCGGGCGGCCTCAACGCCGGCTTCGTCCTGGTCGAGGGCCACGTCGACCCGGTCGGCGTCGCCGCGGCTTTCGCCGGCGCGGCGGTGGTGGTCGCCGGCTGGTGGGTGATGCGGCGACGGCCGCGGCTCGGCTTCTCGCTCGCCGCACTCGGCATCGGCGCGATCTACCTGACGGCCTTCTTCTGGCTGCTGCCGCGGGCGGACCACATCTGGGCGTCGAACCGCATCGCCGAGGCGCTGCAGCGCGCGGCGACCTGTCCCGATCCGCGCGTCGTCGCGGTCGGTTACGGCGAACCGAGCCTCGTCTTCCTCGTCGGAACCGACGTGATGATCGTCAACGCCGACGAAGGCGCGCGGGCGTTCCGCTCGGCCGACTGCGCGCTCGCCGTGGTCGATTCGCGCCACGACGGAAGCTTCCGCGGCGCGCTCGGTGCCGAGGCGCCGGCCGCGTCGGAGACGGTCGATGCCCGCAACCTCAACGGCTTCCGGCCGCGGCAGTTCGTGATCTACGCGCGGCCGGCGCCGGTCGCGGCGGAGAAGACGCCTGCGACGGAGGAGCCGGAAGCCGACGGCGAGGACGGCGGCGAAGGGGAGGCCGGACCGGCGCCGGAAGCCGGGGCTGTGCCGACACCCGGTGGCGACCCGTCGCCGGACGCGGGGTCCGAGACGCGATGAGCCGCGCTGTTCCCGACCGCGCGCGCGATCGCCGAAACCGGGCCGCGGCCTGGCTCGCCGCCCACCGGCCGCCGCGCAGTGCGGCGCCCGTGGTCCTCGCGGTCACCGTGCTGCTCGTCGTCACCGCCGTCGCCGTCGATCTCGACGTCCAGCGTGCCGTCGCGACCTGGTCGGACGGCACCCGGGCCGTGTTCTCGACGATCACCAAGCTCGGCAAGTCGGACTGGCTGCTGATCCCGGCGGGGCTGTTCCTGCTCGCCTCGCTGCTGCCGGCTGTCCGCCGCCACGCCTTGCCGGTGCGGCGCGCGGTGCGGATCGGCGCGGAGCGGGCGATTTTCCTGTTCGTGTCGGTGGCGGCCTCGGGGCTCGTCGTCCTCGTCTTCAAATACGGCTTCGGCCGACCGCGGCCGCGCATGGTCGCCGAACACGGCCACGCCTTCGTCGGCCCGACCTTCGACGCCGACTTCGCGTCCTTTCCCTCGGGCCACGCCACCACCATGGGCGCGCTCGCCATGGTGTTCCTGCTGCTCGCCCCCCGCTACGGCGGCGCGATCGCCGCGGCGAGCCTCGTCGTCGCGTTCTCCCGGGTCGTCGTCAACGCGCACTTCCTGTCGGACGTCGTCGCAGGCTACGCCCTCGGGCTCTGGGTGACGTGGCTGGTCGCCTGGGCCTTCGCCCGCGAGCGGATCGCCCTCGTGCCCGGCCCCGGCGTGATGCCGCGACCGAGGCGCCACAGGAAGGTCGCATTCATCCGCGATCTGGCGCCGCTGCTGCCCTTTCGGCTTGCAACCGTCGTCCGGCTGCCCGATACCTCGCCGCGGACGGCCGGTCCCGACACCGCCCCCGCCATCGTCGCCCTCGATCGTCACCGGACCCTCGCCATGAGCGGAACCTCCCGCGTTTCCGTCGTCATTCCCGCCAAGAACGAGATGGACAATCTCGCGGTGCTGATCCCGGAGATCCACGCCGCCTTCGGCGCGCGCGAACACGAGGTGATCGTGGTCGACGACGGTTCGACGGACGGCACCGCCGGGCTGCTCGCCACGATGCGCGCCGCCGGCAGGCCCGTGCGCCACGTCCGCCACGAGGCGTCCTGCGGCCAGAGCGCCGCGGTGCGCTCGGGCCTGCTCGCGGCCCGCGGCGACATCGTCGCGACCATCGACGGCGACGGCCAGAACGATCCGGCCTACATTCCGGCGCTGGTCGCCGCGCTCGAGGCCGGCGGGCCGCAGGTGGCGCTCGCGGCCGGCCAGCGGCTCGGACGCACCGACGGCTTCTGGAAGACCCGCGCCTCGCGCTTCGCCAACGCCGTGCGCGGGGCGATCCTCGCCGACGGCACCCGCGATTCCGGCTGCGGCCTGAAGGCGGTGCGCCGAGAGGTGTTCCTGCTGCTGCCCTATTTCGACAGCTGGCACCGCTTCCTGCCGGCGCTGGTGATCCGCGAGGGCTACCGGGTGGTCCACGTCGACGTCGTCGACCGCCATCGCCGCTTCGGCAAGTCCAACTACGGCATCTTCGACCGCGGCTTGCGCGGGGTGCTCGACCTGTTCGGCGTCTGGTGGCTGCGCCGGCGACGCAAGCGGATCCCGGTCGCGAGCGAGATCGGGTCCGGGGCGGGCGCGTTCGGGGGGGCGCCGGCGGTGACGGCGAACGGCGATGTCTGAGATCTTCGCCCGCTTCTCCGACTGGCTGCACATGGTCTTCGTCGCCCAGATCGATTTCTGGGTGATCCTCGGCTTCGTCGCCCAGTTCCTGTTCATGATGCGCTTCATCGTGCAGTGGATCGCCAGCGAGCGGGCGCGCCGGTCGGTCGTGCCGGTGGCCTTCTGGTTCTTCTCGCTCGGCGGCGGCGTCCTGCTACTGGTCTACGCGGTCAAGCGCGCCGACCCGGTGTTCATCGCCGGCCAGGCCCTCGGCCTGCTCATCTACCTGCGCAACCTCGCCCTGATCTTCCGCAAGGATCCGGCGACCTCGGAAGACGGCCGTCCCGGCGCCTGACGGCTGCGGCGCGCCGGCAGGTTCGCCCGGCGATCCCGCAGAGGGATCGTGTGCGTCTGGGGGAGTGCCGGGCAGGGCGCGCCAGGCTCAGCCGGCGGCGCTGCGCATCACCCGGTCGCTTTCGCCGCGACCGTCGCGACGCGCCGGCTCGGCCGCGCGCCAGCAGCCGCGCCCGTCGGCCTTGGCCTGGTAGAGCGCCTTGTCGGCGGCGGCGAGCAGGTCGTCGGCCGACTGGTCCTCGCCGCGGTAACTTGCGACGCCGACGCTGATGCCGATGTCGATCTCCCGTCCCGCGACAGCGACCGGTTCGGCGAAGGTGGCGACCAGCCGGCCGGCGAGATGGCGCACGGCGCCCCCGCCGCCGGACATCGGCGTCAGTAACGTGAATTCGTCGCCGCCGAAGCGGGCGAGGAAATCCCCCGGCCCGAGCATGGCCCGGCAGCGCGCCGCCACCGTGCGCAGAAGATCGTCGCCGGCGGCGTGGCCGAGGGTGTCGTTGACCGTCTTGAAGTGGTCGACGTCGAACAGCATCACCGCGAAGCCGTCGCCGCCCGCACGTGCCGTCTCGATCCGCCGGGCCAGTTCCTCGGTGAAGGCGTGGCGGTTGGCGACGTCGGTCAGGCCGTCGTGGTGAGCGAGGTGGCGCAGCCGGTCCATGGCGTCGACCGCCCGGGCGTTGGCCTCGGCGAGCGAGTCGGCGAGGCGCGATTTCTCGTAGTTGAGCCGCAGCGCGGAGATCAGCGTGCTCTCGCCGAACTTCGCGCCCTTGGCGAGCAGCACCGCGAAAATGAGCACGCAGGCGGCGAAGACGAGGAAGGTCGATCCGCCGTGGAAGACGAGGCTGGCGGCGAGCGACAGCAGCATCGGCACCGCGAAGGCCAGCGCGATCCTGGCGTGGGCGGCGCCGAGCGCGACCGCGCCCGCCGAGGTGCCGGCGAGGATGAAGATGACGAAGGCGCCGTCGTCGAGGGCGCGCGGATCGCCGATCAACACCGGCAGGCTCGCCCAGATGAGCCCGCTGGCCAGCGCGCCGGTCGCCGTGAGGGCGAGGAATCGCCCTGGCGCGGTCGCGATGACGCCGTCGGCGCGGGGCGAAAGATTGAAGCTGAGCCGCGCCATGACCACGGCGAGGGCACCGGCGGTCCAGGCCAGCGCCACCTCGGCCCCGAGATTGAGCCAGAGCAGAAAGCCGGTGATGTTGGTGACGATGATGCTGCCGGCGAGCGTGCTCGACAGGCCGCGGCGCACGATGCGGGCCTGCTTGCCGCGAACGGCCCGCTCCTCCGTCTCGTCCATGGTCACGGACGGCGGTGCGCAGATGGCGAGGATCCTGGCGAGCATCACGATCAACGGTCGGTCCCGGCTCGGCCCGCGCCTTCGACCGTGCCCCACCGTCTTCGCCCATGGCGACGACGGAACGGGCCGTCTCGCACGGTCCGGACGACTCCGACCCGAAGACCGGACTCGCGGTTGTCATTCATCAGACGAGCACTGTGCGGTGCGGTGCATAACGGTGCGTTAAATCGGGCATCCGCATTCGAACCATCACCAGATTCGTGAAGGCCCGGCAGAATTGTTCATCGAACGCTCGAAACAGAAGTTCGAATTGTTCAAGAAGCCGATGGATTTGGTGACGCGATGGGCCCATGGCGCATCTTCGGAGCGTTTCCTCGCCGGGACCGAGCTGGCCGCCGCGGCGCTCCGCGCGGCTGCCGCGGGAAACGGGTTCCCCCGTCGTCTCAGGCCGGGCCCGGCCGCGCCGCCGCGTGGGCGAGAGTGGCGATGCCGTCGGCGACGAACTGCACGGCGAGAGCGGCGAGCAGCACGCCGAGCAGGCGGGTCAGGACGCTGCGCCCGGTCTCGCCGAGCAGGCGGTCGATGCGCTCGGCGGCGACGAAGATGGCGAGGCAGCTCATGATGACGGCGACGGCGAGCAGGACGAGGGCGGCGAGGGCGAGGGGGGAGGTCGCCTGGGTCGCCATTAGGATCGACGCCGAGATGGCGCCCGGGCCGGCGATCAGCGGGATCGCCAGCGGAAAGACCGCGAGGTGGCGCAGGTCCTCGACGTGCTGACCGGGGGTGCCGCCCATGAACTGGGCCCGTGCCGAGGCGGCACTGTCGGCTTTGCGCTTCTCGCGCTTCTCGAACACCATCTCGAAGGCGATCCAGAACAGCAGCAGGCCGCCGGCGATGCGAAAGGCCGGCAGCGAGATGCCGAGGACGGTGAGGATCGTCGTGCCGGCCAGCATGAAGACGACGAGGATGACGCTGGCGATCACCGCCGCCCGCACCGCGATCGCCCTGCGCATCGCCGGCGAGGCGTCGCGGGTGAGAGCGAGGAAGATCGGGGCGAGGCCGATCGGGTCGATGGTGACGAGCAGCGTCGTCAGCGCGTTGAGAAGAAACTCCGCCACGGCCCCGGCCCCGGTTGCTGGTGGCGCAGCATACCGGCTCTCCGGCCCGGTGTCGCCGCCGCTCCGACCCGCCGACCACCCCCGGCGGACTTTCCGGTGGATTTTGCGGCCGGCGGCCCGCTCGCACGGCCCCGGCCTGTCGCCGCGGCGCGGAATCGGCTAGAAAGCCGGAATCGACCAGAAATGACGGGCAGACGTTTTGGCTGAAGACGACACCACTTCCCCGCCGGAAGGCGCTCCGTCCTCCGACGTCAAGGCGATCTCGATCGCCGACGAGATGCGGCGCAGCTACCTCGACTACGCGATGAGCGTCATCGTCAGCCGGGCGCTGCCGGACGTGCGCGACGGGCTGAAGCCGGTGCACCGGCGCATCCTCTATTCGATGCACGAGAACGGCTACGAGTGGAACCGGCCCTATCGCAAGTCGGCGCGCGTCGTCGGCGACGTGATGGGTAAGTACCATCCCCACGGCGACGCCTCGATCTACGACGCGCTGGTGCGTCTCGCCCAGCCGTGGTCGATGCGGTTGCCGCTGGTGGACGGCCAGGGCAACTTCGGCTCGATCGACGGCGACCCGCCCGCGGCCCAGCGCTACACCGAGGTCCGGCTCGAGCGCGTCGCCGGGACGCTGCTCGAGGATCTCGACAAGGACACCGTCGACTTCTCGGACAACTACGACAATTCCGAGCGCGAGCCGACGGTGCTGCCGGCCCGCTTTCCCAACCTCCTCGTCAACGGCGCCGGCGGCATCGCCGTCGGCATGGCGACCAACATCCCGCCGCACAATCTCGGCGAGGTGATCGACGCCACCATCGCGGTGATGGACAATCCGGCGATCGAGGTCGAGGACCTGATCGACATCATCCCCGGTCCCGACTTCCCGACGGGCGCGCTGATCCTCGGCCGCGCCGGCATCCGCTCGGCCTATCTCACCGGGCGCGGATCGATCGTCATGCGCGGGCGGGCCCGGGTCGAGGAGATCCGCAAGGACCGCGAAGCGATCATCATCGACGAGATCCCCTATCAGGTGAACAAGGCGTCGATGATCGAGAAGATCGCCGATCTGGTGCGCGAGAAGCGCATCGAGGGCATCTCCGACATCCGCGACGAGAGCGACCGCCAGGGCATGCGGGTCGTCATCGAGCTGAAGCGCGACGCCGTCGCCGACGTGCTGCTCAACCAGCTCTACCGCTTCTCGCCGCTGCAGACGACCTTCGGCGTCAACATGGTGGCGCTCAACGGCGGCAAGCCGGAGGTGATGAACCTCAAGGACGTCCTGACCGCCTTCGTCGGTTTCCGCGAGAGCGTGGTCAGCCGGCGCACCAAGTTCCTGCTGATGAAGGCGCGCGACCGCGCCCACGTGCTGGTCGGCCTCGCCATCGCCGTCGCCAACATCGACGAGGTGATCCGCCTCATCCGCAACGCGCCGGACCCGGCGACCGCGCGCGCCCAGCTGATGGAACGGCGCTGGCCGGCGGCCGACGTCGACGCGCTGATCCGCCTGATCGACGATCCGCGCCACACGGTCAACGAGGACGGCACCTACAATCTCTCCGAGGAGCAGGCCCGCGCCATTCTCGACCTGCGCCTGCAGCGCCTCACCGCGCTCGGCCGCGACGAGATCGCCGACGAGCTCAACAAGCTCGCCGCCGAGATCGCCGACTATCTCGACATCCTGCGCTCGCGCGCCCGCATCCAGGAGATCATCCGCACCGAACTCGGCGAGATCCGCGCGATGTTCGCGACGCCGCGGCTGACCGAGATCATGGAGAGCGACGCCGACCTCGAGGACGAGGACCTGATCGCCCGCGAGGACATGGTCGTGACCGTGAGCCACGAGGGCTACATCAAGCGCGTGCCGCTCTCGACCTACAGGGCCCAGCGCCGGGGCGGCAAGGGCCGCTCGGGCATGTCGACCAAGGACGAGGATTTCGTCACCCGGCTGTTCGTGGCCAACACCCACACGCCGGTGCTGTTCTTCTCCTCGCGCGGCATCGCCTACAAGATGAAGGTCTGGCGGCTGCCGGTCGGCAACCCGCAGGCCCGCGGCAAATACATCAAGAACCTGCTGCCGCTGCAGGAGAACGAGCGCATCACTTCGATTCTCGCCCTGCCGGAGGAGGAGACGAGCTGGGAGACGCTCGACGTGATGTTCGCGACGACCCGCGGCACGGTCCGGCGCAACAAGCTGTCGGACTTCGTCTCGGTCAACCGCAACGGCAAGATCGCGATGAAGCTCGACGACGGCGAGGGCATCGTCTCGGTCGAAACCTGCACCGAAGCCGACGACGTGCTGCTGACCACCGCGCTCGGCCAGTGCATCCGTTTCGAGGTCGGCGACGTACGAGTGTTCAAGGGCCGCGATTCGATGGGCGTGCGCGGCATTTCGCTCGCCGACGGCGACACGGTGATCTCGATGTGCATCCTGCATCATTTCGAGGCGACGCCGGCCGAGCGCAACGAGTATCTGAAGCGGGCGACGGCCCTGCGCCGGGCCGAGGGTGCCGAGATCGAGGGCGAGGAGGCGGTCGCGGCCGATGGGGAGGAGATCGTCGAGGGCGAGGCCGGTGACGTCCTGCTGCCGGAGGACCGCTACATCGCCATGGGTGCGGCCGAACAGTTCGTGCTCACCGTCAACGAGCGCGGCTTCGGCAAGCGATCGTCGTCCTTCGACTTCCGCCTGTCGGGACGCGGCGGCAAGGGCATCAAGGCGACCGACCAGACCAAGCTCAAGGAGATCGGCAAGCTGATCGCCGCCTTCCCGGTCGAGAACGCCGACCAGATCATGCTGGTCTCCAACGGCGGCCAGCTGATCCGCGTGCCGGTCGACGGCATCCGCTTCGCGAGCCGGGCATCGAAGGGCGTGCGGGTCTTCGCCACCGGAGCCGACGAGAAGGTCGTGTCGGTGGAGCGGCTGTCCGAGGTCGAGGACGAGGACGGCGGCGAGGACTGAGCCGTCGGCGGCCGGGCGGCCTTCGAGAAGGCGGTTCGGCGGCGTCGCGCCGCCGGCGTCCGGACAAGGATCGGGATCGGGGTCGGTTGAGGCGCGGGGGCAGCGGCCCGCCGCGGCATCGTGGGAGCGGTCGGTGAGCGAAGCGGCGATGGGCGAAGGCGAGGCCGTGACGGCCGGCGTGCTGGTGATCGGCGACGAGATCCTCTCCGGCCGGACCCGCGACACCAATTCCGGTACCATCGCCCGCTGGCTGACGGCGATGGGTATCGACCTGCTCGAGGTCCGCGTGGTGCCCGACGTGACGGAGCGGATCGTCGAGTCGCTCGACGCGCTGCGCAGCCGCTACACCTACGTCTTCACCACCGGCGGCATCGGCCCGACCCATGACGACATCACCGCCGACGCCGTCGCCGCGGCCTTCGGTGTGCCGATCGACGTCGACCCGCGGGCGCTGGCGATTCTCGCCACCCACTACGCCCGTCCGGAGGATCTCACGCCCGCGCGGCTCAGGATGGCCCGCATTCCCGAGGGCGCCGACCTCATCGCCAATCCGGTCTCCAAAGCCCCGGGATTTCGCATCGGCAACGTCCACGTCATGGCGGGAGTGCCGACGATCATGGAGGCGATGCTCGATTCGGTGGCGCCGATGCTGCGCGGCGGCCGGCTGATGCTGTCGGAGACGATCGAATCGGCCTTCGGCGAGGGGGTGATCGGCACGCCGCTCGCCGCGATCCAGCGCGCCCGCCCGACCGTCTCGATCGGCAGCTACCCGGCCTTCGTCGACGGCGGCTTCCTCACCCGCCTCGTCGTGCGCTCGCGTGACGGCGCCGCGCTCGCCGAGGCCGCGGCGGCGGTTCGCGCCATGCTGGCGGATCTTGCCGCCGACCCGACCCTTTCCCGCAGCCGGACCGAAATCCCGCCGGCGGCGTCGACCGAGGACATTCGATGAGCGAAGACAAGAGCGGCCAGCCCAAGGCCTTCCCGGTCTCCTGGGACCAGTTCCACCGCGACGCCCGGGCGCTCGCCTGGCGGCTGTCGGGGCAGGGGACGTGGGAGGCCATCGTCTGCATCACCCGCGGTGGCCTGGTGCCGGCGGCGATCGTCGCCCGCGAACTCGAGATCCGCGTGATCGAGACGGTCGGCGTCGCCTCCTATCACGAGTACAAGGAGCAGGGCTCGCTCAAGGTGCTGAAGGGGGTCGATCCGGCGATCGTCGATCTCGCCGGCGGCGCCGGCGAAGGCGTGCTGATCATCGACGACCTCGTCGACACCGGCTCCACCGCCCGCGTCGTCCGCGAAATGCTGCCGAAGGCCCATTTCGCCACGGTCTACGCCAAGCCCAAGGGCCGGCCGTTGGTCGATACCTTCGTCACCGAGGTCAGCCAGGACACCTGGATCTACTTCCCCTGGGACATGG
>CALCDT010000131.1 GCA_937900425.1 uncultured Alphaproteobacteria bacterium
CCAGACCGCAGGATACACCGATCCCATCATACCAATCAGAGGGGACACAACACGACCGCGGGAATGACGATGGTGAGGCCCATGGAAGGGTGCCCGCCCCTCTGGTTCCGTCGTGATCCGGTGCCTTCGTGAGCCACGCCCGCCGCGGCGATCGGCCGAATCGACCGCAGGGAAATCTGACCCCCCGACCGCACGCACGCCCGTCAGAGCGGTCCCTTGAAGACGAACCACGCGCCGAGGCAGATGAAGGCGAAGCCGACGCCGTGGTTGAGCGTGATCTTTTCGCCGAGATAGAGCACCGAGAAGCCGGCGAAGATGACGAGGGTGATCACCTCCTGGATCGTCTTCAGCTGCGCCGCCGAATAGACCTCGTGGCCCCAGCGGTTGGCCGGCACGGCGAGGCAGTATTCGAAGAAGGCGATGCCCCAGCTCGCGATCACGACGATCCACAACGGCCGGTTCTCGAACTTCAGATGGCCGTACCAGGCGAAGGTCATGAAGACGTTGGAGGCGACGAGCAGCAGGATCGGGCGCAGATAGTCGAAGGCGGGCATGGACGGTTCCGGCAGGATGGAGCGCCGGCGAGCGCGGCGGACGCTCCCTCATAGCCGCAGCCGCCGGGCCGCGCCACGGCCGCGAGCGCGATCGGCGGCGCTCCCGGTCCCGATCGGCCCGCGCGGGCCGTTCCCCGTCACCAGCCGCCGCCGCCCCCTCCTCCACCGCCGCCGCCCGAGAAGCCGCCGCCCCCTGAGAAGCCGGAGTTCGACGACTTCGGCGGCGGCACCGAGGACTGGAAGGACGAGGCCATGGCCGAGGAGAGGCCCGACAGGCTGGAGCCGACGTGGCCGGGGTCGAAGTGGCGGCCGGAATACCAGGTCGGCGCGTAGGCCGCCGCCGCCCCCGCCGCGGCGGCGCTCGCCAGCCAGGTCTCCATCGCCCGGGACCAAGGCTTCTCCTCGCCGAGGGCGACCGCGTAGGGCAGGATGGTCTCGAAATGGCGCGGCGACATTTCCGGCGCGCCGGCCATGTCGAGCCGCGCCGATTCGGCCTTGGAGATGTAGAGCTTCAGCCCCTCGATCTCCGCCATCACCTTCGCCCCGAGGGTGGTCGGCGCGCGCAGCAGCAGGAAGAAGAGGACGTCAAGGCCGACGAGGGCGGCGAGCAGGATCGGGAAGGTGAGGTCGGCGGCGAAGACCGGCAGCGCCTGCATCAGGAAGGTGGCGATCGTGCTGAGGGTGACGAAGCCGAACACCGTCGCGAAGATCGCCAGCTTGACCTTGGCGCCGACGCCGGACTGGCGCCGGAGCTGCGCGATGAGGACCGCGAAGGACGAGCCGACGACGCCGAACACCGCGAAGGGAATGATCGAGGCGATCTCCTCCGCCCGCCAGCGCCCGAGCCAGAGCAGCAGCGCGACACCCGCGATACTGAGGGCGATGCCGCCGAGGGCGTAACCGGTATTCCGATCGAAGAAGCGGCCGCGGTTCTCGGTCTCGATGGTGTCGCGGAACCGCTTCGCCAGCGCCACCACGGCGGGGCCGTTGGCGCGGTCGAGGCGGAAGCCCTCCCCCGGAGCGGTGGTTCTTGCGGCGTCGAGAGCGGCGAGGACCGCCCGCTCGCCCTTCGGCAGCCGCGCCGGCACGTCGTGGCCGAGCCGGGTGATCACCATGTCGCCGGAGAGATCGTCGAGGCGCACGAGGCCCTTGACCGCCAGAGACAGCACCGCCGCCGACAGCGCGGTCCAGCCGCCCCCCGAAAAGCCCATGCCGTGGATGTAGTTGGCGAGCGCCGGCGAGATGCCGTCCGGCGGGTGGAAGCGCGGGATGACGAGCTGCCGCGGCGGGTCGCGGCCGACCCGGTTCCAGGCCAGCAGGAAATAGCCGAAGACGACGAGGACGACGATCGTGCCGAGGATCTCGTTGCGGTTGTCGAGGAAGAACCAGCCGGCCTCCTGCGCCCCGGTCGGGTCGGCGACGACGCCCTTGTCGAGGCCGACGACGACGGTGAGCCCTTCTCCCGGGCGCAGCGTCGACGTGGTGCGGAAGCGGACGCCGTCGGCGGTGCGCTCGGCGGCGTAGGCGGTGCCGCGGGCCCCGTAGGCGCCGGTGTAGGCGATCCAGTCGCGCGGCGCCGCGCCGTCCGGCAGATGGACCGTGGCCGAGGCGTGGTCGATCGGGAAGGCCCAGTCGTTGCCGGTGACGTTCCAGTAGAGCTCGTCGTGGTCGGCGAAGCGGCGGATCTGACGGCTGGTGCGGTAGCGGATCAGGTAGTCGTGGACGCCGGGGGCGAGCATGCGGTCAGCGTCGCCGATGACGAGGCGGACGCCGTCGCTCGTCGTGTTCTCCCGGTAGGGTTCGGCGGCGCCGTCGCGCTCGACCGCGATCACCTCGAAGCCGACCTCGCGGCGGCGGTCGTCGTCGTCGACGAAGACGAGGGGAAAGTTGCGGAAGATGCCACGCCGGATCTGGCGGCCCTCGGCCTCGACCGTGATCCGCTCGGTGACGACGAGATCGCCGCCCGCCTCGACGACGAGGTCGACCGCGAAGGAGCGGATCACCTCGGCGGCCCGGGCTGGCGCGGCACCCGCGACGAGGGCGGCGAGCAGCCCGAGAATCAGGGCGAGGAGAAGGGCGAGCAGCCGGGAACGTCCGGTGGGGGTCGCGATCGCCGCGGTCATGGCGCTTGCCTTCCTGTCGGTGCGAACCGGGCCGGGGCGATCAGAAGCCGACCTTCGGCACGGCGCGGTCGGCGGCGTTCTCGATCTCGAAATAGGGCATCGCCTCGAAGCGGAACTACCCGGCGACGAGGTTGGAGGGGAAGCTCTCGACGAGGACGTTGAGCTCGCGGGCCGCGCCGTTGTAGTAGCGCCGCGCCATCTGGATCTCGTTCTCGAGGCCCGACAGTTCGCCTTGGAGCTGGTTGAAGTTGGCGCTGGCCTTGAGGTCCGGGTAGTTCTCGGCGACGGCGAGCAGCCGGCCGATCGCCTGTCCGAGCAGACCTTCCGCCTTCGCCCGCCCCTCGACGTCGCCGGCCGGCACCGCGCCGACCTGCGCCCGCATCCGCGTCACCGCCTCGAGCGTCTCGCGCTCGTGGGTCATGTAGCCCTTCACGGTCTCGACCAGATTGGGCACGAGGTCGGCGCGCCGCTTCAGCTGCACGTCGATTCCCGACCACCCCTCCTTCGCCATCTGCCGCGCCTTGACGAGGCGGTTGTAGAGCGAGACGACATAGACGCCGAGGAGGACGAGAAGGCCGAGGACGATCAGGGTGGTCATGTAAGGGCTTCATATCGAAACGACGGCGGGAGGCTAGCAGATCGCGGCGCGGGAGAGGAGCGCGGAGCGCCCCGGCGGCCGCGCCGTGCCGGCTGGCCCCGCCGCGCCATCGCTCCCCCACCCGTCAGCCCCGCGGCAGCGCCTCGCCGAACAGCACCGGTTCGCCCTGCGATGGCGTCGCGAGGTCCCCCTCCCACATGACACGCTTGCCCCGCACGATGGTGCCGACCGGCCAGCCGGTGACGGTGCGGCCGTCGTAGGGGGTCCAGCCGCATTTCGAGGCGATCCAGCCGTTGGTGATCCGCTCGGACCGCTTCAGGTCGACCACGGTGAAGTCGGCGTCGTAGCCGACGGCGATGCGGCCCTTGCGGGCGATGCCGAAGAGGCGGGCCGGGCCGGCGCTGGTCATGTCGACGAAGCGGGCGAGCGAGAGCCGGCCGCGGGCGACGTGGTCGAGCATGACCGGCACCAGGGTCTGGACGCCGGTCATGCCCGAGGGACTGGCCGGATAGGTCCGCGCCTTCTCCTCGAGCGTGTGGGGTGCGTGGTCGGAGCCAAGTACGTCGGTGACACCCTGTTCGAGGCCGCGCCAGAGGCCGGCGCGGTGGGCGGCCGAGCGCACCGGCGGGTTCATCTGCAACAGCGTGCCGAGACGGTCGTAGTCTGCGTCAGACATCGTCAGGTGATGGGGCGTCACCTCGCAGGAGGCGACGTCCTTGTGGGCGGCGAGGAAATCCATCTCCTCGGCGGTGGAGATGTGCAGCACGTGGATGCGGGCGCCGACCGCGCGGGCGATGCGGACGAGGCGGCGGGTGCACAGAAGCGCCGCCTCGGCGTCGCGCCACACCGGATGGGAGGAGGCGTCGCCTTCGACGCGCTCGTCGAGCCGGTCGCGCAGGCGGAATTCGTCCTCGGAGTGGAAGGCGGCGCGGCGGCGGATCTGCGACAGGATGGCGGCGACACCCTCGTCGTCCTCGACCAGAAGGTCGCCGGTGGACGAGCCCATGAACACCTTGATGCCGGCGGCGCCCGGCAGGCGCTCGAGCTCGGGAATGTCGGCGACGTTGGCGCGGGTGCCGCCGACCCAGAAGGCGAAGTCGCAGTGCATTCGGTGGCGGCCGAGCGCGACCTTCTCGGCGAGCCGTTCGGCGCTCGTCGTCAGCGGGCTGGTGTTGGGCATCTCGAAGACGGCGGTGACGCCGCCCATCACCGCGGCGCGCGAGCCCGATTCGAGGTCTTCCTTGTGGGTGGCGCCGGGCTCGCGGAAATGGACCTGGGTGTCGATGACGCCTGGCAGGACGTGGAGGCCGGCCGCATCGATCACCTCGCCGGCCCGCGCCGCGTCGATCCGGCCGATCTCGGCGATGCGGCCGCCGGTGACGGCGATGTCGCGCGGGCCTTCGCCGTCCTGGTTGACGACGACGGCGTTCCTGATGACGAGATCGAAGGTGGCGGACATGGCGGCTCCCGAAATCCGGAAAGGGGCTGTTCGTCCCTTGGCTACACGACCTCGGCGGCCGGTGCAAAACGTCGGCGGCGCGGGCGGGTCTTGTGAGGCCCGGCGGCCGGGTCTACCTATCGGCTTCACACCGTCCGGTCGCGCCGGCCGCCGTCTCACCCGCCTGCGAGGAGCGTTTCGAGGACCATGGCCCATCCGTCGATCGCCACGCTTTCGGGCCGCGCCCTCGTCGAGGTCGCCGGCGAGGACGCCCACGCCTTCCTCGACCGCCTGCTGACCGTCGACGTCGACGACGTCGTCGCCCGCGGCGCCGGCTTCGGCGCGCTGCTGACGCCACAGGGCAAGATCATCGCCGATTTCGTCATCACCGCCACCGATGGCGGCTTCCTGATCGACCTTCCGGCACCGCTCGCCGCCGATGTCATCAAGCGGCTGACGATGTACCGGCTGCGGGCCAGGGCGACGATCCGCGAGGCCGGCGCCGACGTCGCCGTCCTCGTCGTCTTCGGCGGCGACGGCGCCGAGGGGCCCGCGCTGCCCGGCCGCGCCGTGGCGGACCCGCGCCACGTCGGCCTGGGCCTTCGCGCCTACGTGCCGGCCGAAGCGGCAGAAGGGCTGGTGAACGCCGGCGAGGCGGAATGGCAGGCCCTGCGCACGCGGCTCGGCATCCCCGAGGGCGGCACCGACTTCGCCTATGGCGACGCCTTCCCGCACGAGGCGGCGATGGACCAGATCGCCGGCGTCGACTTCGAGAAGGGCTGCTACGTCGGCCAGGAGGTGGTGAGCCGGATGCAGCACCGCGGCACGGCGAGAAAGCGCCCGGTGCTGCTGCACGGCGCCGCCGATCTGCCGCCGACCGGCACGCCGGTGACGGCGGACGGCAAGTCGGCCGGCACCCTCGGGTCGGTCGCCGGCACCGACGGCCTCGCGATCCTGCGGCTCGACCGCATCCACGGCGCTGCCGCGTTGCGGGCCGGCGACGTCGCGGTGACGGCGAGCCTTCCGGGCTGGGCCGGCTACGGCTGGCCGGAGGTCGCCGCGGCGGAGGAGTGATCGGGAGCGCGCGTTGAACCGCCCGCGCTTCGTCCTTTCCGTCGTTCCCCCGCCGCTCGTTCCGTCGCGATCCAGCGGTGTCGTGAGCCATGCCCGCCGCCGTTCCCCCGCCCCCGTCCAACGGCCGCGCGGGGATCGTCTGGACCGCCCCGACCCTTCCGAGCGGGCCCGGGCGGATCTTCGCCCCGCTGTGCGAGCGGGCCGGCGGCCTTCCGGCCGATCCCGTTTCGTTCTATCGTGCCGGCGATTCTCCTTTAGCCCGCCGGATCTCGCGTTGCCTCCCGTCACGACCCCGCCCCGCGCCTGGCAGCGCATGCTCTCCGGCCGCCGGCTCGACCTGATCGACCCTTCGCCGCTCGACGTCGAGATTTCCGACATCGCCCACGGCCTCGCCCGGGTCGCCCGCTGGAACGGCCAGACCGTTGGCGAGAACGCCTATTCGGTCGCAGAGCATTCGGTTCTCGTCGAGGAGATCGCCTGCGCGCTGGAGCCGGGGCTCACCGCCGCCGACCGGATGGCGGTGCTGTTGCACGACGCCCCCGAATACGTGATCGGCGACATGATCTCGCCGTTCAAGGCGGTGATCGGCGGCGACTACAAGGCGATCGAAAAGCGCCTGCTCGAGGCGATCCATCGCCGCTTCGGCCTGCCGGTGGCGACGCCGGCGCCGCTGAAGAAGCTCACCAAGCGGGCCGACGCGATCTCGGCCTATTTCGAGGCGGTGGAACTCGCCGGCTTCTCGCCGGCCGAAGCGCGCAAGATCTTCGGCCGGCCGGAGGGATTCGGCACCGACACGGGCGCCGGCCCGCGCCTCGGCCTCGCCCCCAAGCCGGCGACGGCGGCCCAGGCCGCGTTCCTCGCCCGCTTCGCCGAGATCGAAACCGCCCGCTGACCCTCTCCATCGCCTCCCCAGCCGGCGCCGCATCGCGACCGGAGGCGACGGTGAGGACCGGCCGCGAGTGCCGTTCCGGCCGGCCTGGACGCCTGCAGGCCGACGACGAGGCCCCTGCTGCTCCCGATCGTTCACGACAACGACGAAAAGCGATCCGCATCGCGTGATCGGATGTGTGAAATGACATAGTCCTCGCGCTGCCACGGAGGCCGCATCGGCCCGCCCCCGGCCGGGCTCCGACACATTCTCATCCCGACAAGGCATTGATTTTGCTCGTGGCCAGCGGCCTCGATGGGTCGGCCGCCTCCGGGCGCAAGGTGTTATCACCATTTCCTGATCGTCAGGTGAGTTTACAGATCGTGCACCGTTCGGTGGCTAATCGCCGGCAAATGATCGGACTATGTCTGAGGGCGAGGCGGACAACCGGATCGATGGTCCTCCCCCAGAAGATCCGGCGACCCCACTCGAAGCGAAAGTCTCCGTGAAACCCGATGTCGGATTTCCCGCCGCTTTCGCAAGTTTTCTCTCGCGGATCAGTTCCGGTTCGACCATGCCGGACGGAAGCGGATCTGCCATTTATGAAGGAATGAAGTCATGAATACCAAGGTTCTCGTCATCGCCGCCTCCACCCTTCTGGCGGCCTCCGGCGCGGCTTTCGCGGCCAGCGGCGTTTCCGAGCCGAACGACAGCGGTTTCCGCCGCATCACCTCGCCGGCTCCCGTTCCCGAGTATACCGGTTCGATCCGGACCGTTTCGCCGGACGCCCGTGCGGTCAACGATCGCTACTCGGTGCAGAACGACAGCGGCTATTACCGCGTCACCACCCCGCAGGGCGGCGACTTCGACGGCCCGCGCCGGATCAACCCCGACGCCCAGCCGGTCAAGTGACCACTGTCATCCGATGAAGCGAGAGGGGCGGCGCCGCGTGCGCCGCCCTTCTTGCGTTCGTCGTGCCGGGGGGTGAGGATGCTTCTTCGTCCGCCCCGGCGACGCCGCTCCGAAACGGGATCGTCGCTTCGTCCTCGAAGATCGCCATCGCCGACCGCCATGATCCACGTCTGCTCCCTCGCCCGCCTCGACGAGACCGTCGCGCGCACCGGCGCCCGCCACATCGTCTCGCTGGTCAACGCCGGAACGCCCATGCGGCTGCCGGCGGGCTTCGATTCGGCCGGCCACCTGTTTCTCGCGATGAACGACATCGTCGCACCGCTCGCCGGGATGACGGCGCCGGGCCACGCCCACGTCGCCGCCTACATGGAGTATCTCGAGGACTGGGCGCGGTCCGGCCCACTCGTGATTCACTGCTTCGCCGGGATCAGCCGGTCCACGGCGGCGGCCTACATCGCCGTCGCCATGCTGGAGCCCTCGCGCGACGAGGCCGAGCTGGCGCTGGAGCTTCGCGCCCGCGCGCCGTCGGCGACGCCCAACGCCCGCCTCGTCGCCCTCGCCGACGACGTCCTCGGCCGCAACGGCCGCATGGTCCGCGCGATCGAGGCGATCGGCCGCGGCGCCGACGCCTTCGAGGGCACCCCCTTCGAACTGCCGCTCACCATCGTCGCCGCCTGATCTCGAATGGTGGACGCCGGGCGGTGCACGCTCGAGGCTCGCCACCGATGCATGCCCGCCGTCTCCTCCCGGTCAGCCGACCTCCGCCACCACCCGGCCGCGCACCCGGCCCTCGACGATCGCCTCGGCGGTCGCGACGAGGTCGGCGAAGCCGATGCGGGTCGTCAGGGCGGCGAGCTTGTCGCGGTCGAGGTCGGCGGCGAGCCTCTCCCAGGCGGCGACGCGGCGCGGACGCGGCACCGTCACCGAGTTGATGCCGAGCAGCGAGACGCCGCGCAGGATGAAGGGGGCGACCGTGGTCGGAAGGTCCATGCCGGCGGCGTTGCCGCAGGCGGCGACCGCCCCCTCCCCCGTCGTCATCGACAGGATGTTGGCGAGCACGGTAGAGCCGACCGTGTCGACGCCGGCGACCCAGCGCTCCTTCGCCAGCGGCTTCGGCGCGCCGGCGAGTTCGGCGCGGTCGAGGATTTCCGCGGCGCCGAGACTTTTCAGGAAATCCACCTCTTCGGTGCGGCCGGTGACGGCGACGACGTGCCAGCCGAGCCGGGCGAGCAGCGCCAGCGCCACCGTTCCGACGCCGCCCGACGCACCGGACACCACCACCGGTCCGTCGGCGGGCTTCACACCGAATTTCTCGAGCGCCAGCACGCAGAGCATCGCGGTGTAGCCGGCGGTGCCGATCGCCATGCACTCGGCCGGCGACAGGCCGGGCGGCTTGTGGATCAGCCAGTCGCCCTTGACGCGGGCCCGGCCGGCATAGGCCCCGTAGTGGACCTCGCCGACGCCCCAGCCGTTGAGAACGACCTCGTCGCCGGGCGAGAATTCGGGATCCTGCGAGGAGAGCACGACGCCGGAGAAGTCGATGCCCGGGATCATCGGCCAGCGGCGCACCACCGGCAGCTTGCCGGTGACGGCGAGGCCGTCCTTGTAGTTCACCGTGGTGTGGGTGACGCGCACGGTGACGTCGCCCTCCATGAGGTCCGCCTCGGTGAGGTCGGCGACGCGCACGGACTGGCGTTTCGCCTCGTCGCGCTCCACGAGAATGGCCTTGAACGTCTCCATGGCTCTCCACCTTTCCGCCGTCGTTGCGTTTCTCCCCGTCTATCACGACCTTGCGAGCCGGCGCCAACGCGGGGCGCGGCGCCTCGTTCCAATTTTCCAGATTAACGGCTTTTCAAGGTTAACCTCTCCATACTTCCAGCCGATCCCGCCGCCGTCACGACGGCACGACCGACACCCCGCGGGACGGTGGAGTTGCGGCAGTAATGCGTTGGACGATCTCAAGGAGCCGGGCCGCTTCCCGGTCGGGTCTGGCGGCCGCCGGCTGCCTCGCCCTCATCGCCCTGACCCCGACCGAAGTCGCCTATCAGGACGCGGCGAGCCTGCTCACCCGCGACTTCGACCCGCAGTCGCGCTGGACCATGACGATCACGGCGACCGCCGGCGGATCGGTCCATGTCGCGGCCGGCGCGCTCGAGGACGTCAAGGGCTCGGTCGCCGTGGTCTCGCGCAAGTCGGACGGTGACGGCGTCGACGTCGTCGTCGGCGACGTCGATCCGATCATCACCGGCTCGATCGAGGCCGCCGCCGAGATTCCGGACGAGGACCGCATCGACCGCACCCTCAAGGGCGACCTGCCGATGAGCATCACGACGCCGGCGACGCCGAAAGGCTTCTCGGCGGGCACGCTCTACGAGGAACACGGCCGCCTCGCCCCGCCGCAGAACGAGGCGGGCCTGCAGATCGCCTTCGCCGACGGCGCCGTGCCGCTGTCGGCGCTCTCGGTCGCCCGCTTCATCAGCCCGCGGCCGGCGTCGACCGAGGTCGCGACCCTGGAACTGATGCCGCTGCCCCAGCACAAGCCGGCGCCCGACCGCACGATGCTGGTGGCGGCGAGCTACCCGAAGCGCGCGCTGACGCCGTGGAAGGCCGGCAGCGCCGCGGAGGCGGTGGTCGCCGCCTATGCGCCCGACACCTCCGTCGTTTCGCAGGACGCCTTCGACGCGCTGTTCTCGACGCCGAAGGAAAAGCCGGGCGTGCCGGAACTGACGGCGAGGCCCGGCGAGCACTGGTGGGCGAGCAATCCTCTGCCGGTCGGGGTCTACTCGGCGCGCGAACAGAAATGCCTGACCGAGGCGGTTTATTTCGAATCGCGCGGCGAGCCGGTGCGCGGCCAGCAGGCGGTGGCGCAGGTGGTTCTGAACCGGGTCAAGAACCCGGCCTATCCCGACACCATCTGCGGCGTCGTCTACCAGAACAAGAACCTCTACAACCGCTGCCAGTTCTCCTTCGCCTGCGACCGCATCCCGGACATCGTCTGGTCGCGGCCGGCCTGGCGGATCGCCGAAAAGGTCGCCGAGGACGTCTCCTACGGCCGCGTGATGCTCGACGACGTCGGCACCTCGACCCATTATCACGCCACCTACGTCCGCCCGAACTGGGCCGGCGTGTTCCACCGCCAGGCGAAGATCGGCAAGCACATCTTCTATCAGACCATCAACGGCGGCTGGAGCTGAGCGGTCCGCCCGTCGCGATTTCGCGGCCCGAGTGCCGCGGCGGCCGATCCGGCGAGCCTTCCTGCGCCGCCATCCATGTGCGCCGTCGATCGGTGCCATGACCAGTATTCATTTTTCGCGGGTTGCTCCGCCGACTATGGTCGTGCCACCGCCACCCATCGGACGCCGCCATGACCGACCGGAAGCCCGTCAACATTCCGCTCATCCTCGTCTGCGGCTGCCTGATCGCGGTGCTGACCTTCGGTCCGCGCGCCACCATGGGCTTCTTCCTGACGCCGATGACCGCGGCCAACGGCTGGAGCCGCGAGGTCTTCGCGCTCTCGATCGCCCTGCAGAACCTTATGTGGGGAGTGGGCCAGCCCTTCGCCGGCATGCTGGCGGACCGGTTCGGCACCTGGAAGATGCTGACGGCCGGCGCCGCGCTCTACGGCCTCGGCCTCGTGCTGATGGCCAAGACCACCGATCCGGTCACCCTGCAGCTCACGGCCGGCGTCCTCATCGGCATCGGCATCGCCGGCTCCGCGATGTTCCTCGTGCTCGCCGCCTTCGCCCGGCTGCTGCCGGAGCGGCTGCGCACCCTGAGTTTCGGCCTCGGCACCGCCGCCGGCTCGCTCGGCCAGCTGCTGTTCGCGCCGATCGGCATCGCCCTGCTCGACACCT
Source organism: uncultured Alphaproteobacteria bacterium (assembly GCA_937900425.1). Classification (GTDB taxonomy): domain Bacteria; phylum Pseudomonadota; class Alphaproteobacteria; order Rhizobiales; family Pleomorphomonadaceae; genus CALCDT01. The sequence continues at coordinate 11,422 of CALCDT010000131.1, forward strand.
ACGGCTACGAGACCGCCTTGCTGCTGATCGGCATCGGCCTGTTCGCGGTGCCGCTGCTCGCCGTTCCGCTGCGCGGTTCGCCCCATGGCGACCGCAAGGCGTCGACCGCCCCCCAGTTCGACCAGTCGATCATGGAGGCGCTGCGCGAGGCCTTCGGCCATCGCAGCTATCTTCTGCTCACCGCCGGCTTCTTCGTCTGCGGTTTCCACGTCGCCTTCGTGACCACCCATCTGCCGCCCTTCGTGGTCGACAAGGGCCTCGATCCGATGTGGGGCGCGCTGGCGATCGGCCTCATCGGCGCCTTCAACATCGTCGGCGCCCTCGGGGCAGGCTACCTCTCTGGGCGCTATCCGAAGCGGTGGGTGCTGTCGTCGATCTATTTCGGCCGGGCCATCGCCTACGGCCTCTTCGCCATCGCTCCGACCACACCGCTGACGGTGACGCTGTTCGCGGCCTCGGCCGGCCTGTTGTGGCTGTCGACCGTGCCGCCGACCCAGGGTCTCGTCGGGGTGATGTTCGGCACCCGCTACATGGCGACGCTGTTCGGCTTCGTCTTCCTGTCGCACCAGGTCGGTGCCTTCCTCGGCGTCTGGCTCGGCGGCCTCGCCTTCGACAGCACGGGTAGTTACGACATCATCTGGGCGCTGGGCGTCGTCCTCGCGCTCGCCGCCGCGGTCGTGCACCTGCCGATCGTCGAGCGGCCGGTCGAGCGGCCGTTGGCGGCGGCGGAGTGACCCCGCGAAATCCGGGGTCCGCCGCCCGTCGGCTCATTTGAAGGCGAGAATGACCCGGATATCCTCCCCGCCAGCCGCGACGGCGACCGGCGCGGTGGTGACTGTCGCCTCGCGGGACTCGACGGTGTCGATGCTCGCGGCGGTCTGGGCGGCGATACCGCTGCCGGCGGCTTCGGCCGTCGGGGCGAGATTGGCGAGGCCCGCCACGATCACGGCGGTGATGGCCATGCCCATCGCGATGATCCGGGTGCTTCCGGTGAGGCAAGAGCTGCCCATGGTTGTTCTCCCGTCTGTGCAATCAGTGTCGAGTAACGATCTGGCATCTTCCGCCTGAACCCGTGCTGAACACCGGGACGACGGCTCGTCGAAAGCGCCGCGGGCGGATGAAGCCTTCTTCACGGCAACAACGTCGCCGGTCGGATTTGGTTTCGTCTCAAATCGGGAAAATGACGCAATCGTCATACGAGCGCCTTTCGACTCGGCGCCCTCGCCGCGTCACGGTCCCGCCGGATCCGCACAGGGCATGGAAACGACGTCACCCGTTTCAGCCACGCGGTCCGACACCGTCGACGCGGTCCGATCACGCGGGCGGCGCAATTGCCGCCCCGGCGTCTTTACGACGCCTGCTCCTCCCGTTCGCATACCGGTCTTGACCGCCGGCCGTGCGATGCGAAGGCTTTTGACACAAATAACCACCGATTGCAACAGAAACGGTCAAATCGTCACGAAATCGTCATCCGCTCGCAGAGATCTCGGATGGCGCCGAAAGGTCCGCCGGCGGCGTCGAGGGCGGCGCCGGCGTCGACGCGGGCGAGGCCGCGGCGGCCGAAGGCCTCGCGGACGGCGTCCTCGATCCAGTGGATCCAGCGCCGGCGCAGACGTTCGTCGGTCGTTCGACCGGACCGGGGGCCGGGGCCGCCGAGATGGGCACGGTGCGTCTCCACCGCGGCGAGCAGGTCGGAAAAGCCCGTTCCCTCCACGGACGAGACGGTGACGACCGGCGGCGACCAGCCGCCGGTGC
>CALCDT010000132.1 GCA_937900425.1 uncultured Alphaproteobacteria bacterium
CGGGCGGGGGCGCGGCGACGGCGGCCGGCTCGGCCGAGGACGGCGGTGATGTTGTCGGCGCCTGCGGCGGCGTCTTCGCGGCCGGCGGCGGTGGCGGAGCCGGCGGCGGCGCGGGCTTGTCGAGGCCGAATTCGGCGCCGGCGGCTTCCGCCTCGATCTTGCGGATCGATTCTTCAAGCGCCAGCCGCTGCTCGGTGATTTCGGCGGGGGGCAGCGGCGGATCGTAGGCCTGCAACTGGCGCAGCAGCGCCGCGCGCGCCTTCTCGTAGACGGCCCGGCGCGCCTCGCCGGTGTTGGAGGGCAACGCCCCGATCGCCCGCTTCAGAACGGGATAGAAATCCGCCATACGACAGGCCCCGGCTTCGCTTCGCCTCGTTCATCTCCCCGCCGTGCGAACGCGCGAGGGCGCGCCGCGGGCCGGACGCCCGCGACGCATTTCAGCCATCTTAGACCATCGCACGCGCCGGAGGAAACCGCTTTTGCCGCGATTGGGAAGGCCGAACAAAACGATAGGCGACATGTGCCCCGCATCTTCGCCGCGGGCGCCATCCGCCCGACCCCGACGCCGGACGGCCGCGGTCCACGCGATCCGGCCCCGGCCCGATCCGGCCGCGTCTGCGATCGCGGACGCCGATCAGTCCTGGAAGGGATCCTGGACGAGAATCGTGTCGAGACGGTCGGGGCTGGTCGAGAGCATCGCCACCGGCGCGCCGATCAGTTCCTCGACGTGGCGGACGTATTTGACCGCCTGCGCCGGCAGATCGGCCCAGCTGCGCGCGCCCTGGGTCGACTCCTTCCAGCCCGGCACGGTCTCGTAGACCGGCACGACCTTCGCCTGCGCCTCCTGCGAGGCCGGCAGATAGTCGAGAACCTCGTCGCCGAGCCGGTAGCCGGTGCAGATCCTGATCTCGTCGAGGCCGTCGAGCACGTCGAGCTTGGTCAGCGCGATGCCGTTGATGCCCGAGGTGCGCACGGTCTGGCGCACCAGCACCGCGTCGAACCAGCCGCAGCGCCGCTTGCGGCCCGTCACCGTGCCGAACTCGTGGCCGCGGGTGCCGAGGAACTCGCCGATCTCGCCGGTGTCCTCGGTCGGGAACGGGCCCTCGCCGACCCGGGTGGTGTAGGCCTTGGTGATGCCGAGCACGTAGTCGAGCGCGCCGGGGCCGACGCCCGAGCCGGTCGCCGCCTGGCCGGCCGTGGTGTTCGACGAGGTGACGAAGGGATAGGTGCCGTGGTCGTTGTCGAGCAGCGCGCCCTGGGCGCCCTCGAACAGGATGCGCGCGCCGGCGCGACGCTTCTCGTCGAGCAGCCGCCAGACGCTGTCGACATAGGGCAGGATCTTGTCGGCGACGGCCATCAGCTCGTCGTGGATCGCCTTCGGGTCGATCTCCGGCACGCCGAGGCCGCGGCGCAGCGGGTTGTGGTGGGCGAGCAGGCGTTCGATCCGCTCGCGCAGCACCGCGCCGTCGGCGAGGTCCATCACGCGGATCGCCCGGCGGCCGACCTTGTCCTCGTAGGCCGGGCCGATGCCGCGCTTGGTGGTGCCGATGCGGGTGCCGGTGCTGGAATTCTCGCGCAGCTCGTCGAGTTCCTGGTGCAGCGACAGGATCAGGCTGGCGTTCTCGGCGATCCTGAGATTGTCCGGGCCGACCTTGACGCCCTGCGCCTCGATCCGGCCGATCTCGGTGACGAGGGCGCGCGGGTCGACGACGACGCCGTTGCCGATCACCGACAGCTTGCCCGGACGGGCGACGCCCGACGGCAGCAGCGACAGCTTGTAGGTGACGCCGTCGATCACCAGCGTGTGCCCCGCGTTGTGTCCGCCCTGGAAGCGCACCACCACGTCCGCCCGCTCCGACAGCCAGTCGACGATCTTGCCCTTGCCCTCGTCGCCCCACTGGGAGCCCACAACCACGACATTCGCCATCGGATACGTCCGTTTCCTCGATCGACCACCCGCGCCGCCCGTGCTCCGGGCGTGCGCGCAAAGAAAAGCCCGGCGTCTTTCGGCATCGCGCGGTCGGCGAGTGGGTCGCCTCGCCCCGCGGGGCCGGCCGGGCGGCCGGGACTATAGAGCAGGTCGGATGAAAGTGCGAACCGGTTTTCGGGCGGGCCAAGATCGGCGGAGCCCTCCCTGCCCGGGGGTGGAGAGGGAGGAACCGGACGGCCCGCCCGCACGTCTGGCATGCGACCCCCGGGCTGGCCGAAGCCCCCGCGAAGCGGCTATAGGACGAGGCGCGCCGGTTGAGAACGAGAAGAACAGCGACATGACGGCATCCCCGACCACATCGCACCGCCCCCTCTACGACAACCCCTACGTGGTGCTGACGATCGCGGCTCTCGCGTGGTCCGGCAACACCATCGCCGGGCGACTCGCGGTCGGGCAGGTCTCGCCGATGGCGCTGACGTGCCTGCGCTGGGCCGGGGTGTGCCTCGTCCTCGCCTTCACCGCCCGCGGCGAACTGCGTGCCGCCTGGCCGGCCCTGCGCGCCAGGCCCGGCTTCGTCGTGGCGATGGGCGCCCTCGGCTTCACCGCCTTCAACGCGCTCTACTACGTCGCGGCCCACTACACGAGCGCCGTCAACATCGGCATTCTCCAGGGCGCGATCCCGCTGCTGGTCTTCCTGTTCGCCCTGCTGCTCCACGGCACGGCGGTGACGCCGATGCAGATCCTCGCCACCGTGGTCGGGCTTTCGGGCGTCGCGGTGATCGCGGTCAAGGGCGACCTCTCGACCCTCGCCGACCTCTCCTTCAACTTCGGCGATCTCCTGATGCTCGGCGCCTGCATCGTCTACGCGGTCTACACCGCCCTGCTGCCGAACCGGCCGAAGGTCTCCGGCTTCGCCTTCTTCTCGGTACTTGCCATCGTCGCCCTCGTCACCTCGCTGCCGCTGCTCGGCGTCGAGATCGCGCAGGGCGGTCTGCAATGGCCGACGCCGGCCGGCTGGGTGGTGGTCGCCTACACGGTGCTGTTCCCCTCGATCCTGTCGCAGATCATGTTCATGCGCGGCGTCGAACTGATCGGGCCGGGCCGGGCGGGGGTCTTCGTCAACCTCATTCCGGTGTTCTCGGCGATCCTCGCCATCATCCTGCTCGGCGAAGATTTCCACGGCTACCATGCCGCCGCCCTCGCCCTGGTGCTCGGCGGCATCTTCTTCGCCGAGCGCAGCAAGAGGCGCTGACCGCGGGCGAGGCCGGGCGCGGGCGCCCGTCGCTCGCCGCCGGCCGCGCGCCGCTTACGGGTGGACGGCGCCTCCCGGCCCGGTCAGCCTGCGGCGCCCCGCCAGCCTCCCCGACTGAACCGACACGGGATCCGACCATGCCGCCGATCGCCTGGGTGCTGCTGCTGGCCCTGTCCCTGCTCTGGGGCGGCTCCTATCTGTCGGCCCGGGTGGCGGCGCCGGAGATCGCGCCCTTTACCCTCGTCTTCCTGCGCGTCGCCATCGCCGCGGTGGCGCTCAACCTCGCCCTCCGCCTCGCCGGCCGCCGGCTGCCGACCGACCGGCGTCGCCTCGTCGACTTCGCCGGCATGGGCCTCCTCAACAACGTCATCCCCTTCGCCCTGATCTTCTTCGGCACCCGCCACATCGGCGCCGGCCTCGCCTCGATCCTCAACGCGGCGACGCCGATCATGACGGTGCTGGTGTTCCACGTCTTCACCGAGGAGAAGCTGAAGCCGATGAAGGTCGCCGGCGTGCTGCTCGGCTTTTGCGGCGTCGCGGTGATGATCGGCACTTCGGCGCTCGGCTCACTCGGCGACGACCTCCTCGCCGAGCTCGCCTGCCTCGGCGCCACCGTCTCCTACGCCTTCTCCAGCCTCTGGGCCCGCCGCTTCAAGGGCCTCGAGCCGATGGTGACGGCGACCGGTCAGCTCAGCGCCTCGACCGTGATCGTGCTGCCGCTGATGCTGCTGTTCGAGGCTCCGGCCGCCGCCGCCTCGGCCTCGCCGGAAGCCTGGGCGGCCGTCCTGTTCCTCGCCCTCGCCGCCACCGCCCTCGCCTACGTCCTGTTCTTCCGCATCGTCATCGTCGCCGGCGCCTCCAACGTCATGCTGGTCACCTTCCTCGTCCCGGTCTCGGCGATCCTGCTCGGCTGGCTGGTGCTCGGCGAAACCTTGGAGCCGCGCCAATGGCTCGGCATGGCCCTGATCATGGCGGGGCTCGCGGCGATCGACGGGCGGGTGGCGGGGATGTGGCGGAGGGAGAAATGAGCAACCTTGCGCTCATTCGTGTTCAGTCACCTTGAGAGCAGTGAGCAAGGCGCGCCTCACTAGCTCCCACGTTACCCTCGTCATTGCCGGCCTTGAGCCGGCAACCCAATCCCCTATCGAGGCGCGAAGGCGAAAGAGGAGAGTGCGAGTCGCAGGTATTTCCTGCACGGATCGTTGGCTATCGAGAGGCTATTGGGTCACCGGGTCAAGTGTTCAGCCCGGAGAGATAGCCGACGGGTGTTCGGAGACATGACCGACGG
>CALCDT010000133.1 GCA_937900425.1 uncultured Alphaproteobacteria bacterium
CCGGCAGCGCGACGGTCGCCAGCGTGCCCGCCGCCACCAGCCCGTCGACGACGCCGGGGCTGACCCCGGCGCTGGCGGCGAGCCCGCTCCGCGTCCAGGCCATGCCGTCGTCCAGCAGCGCGAGCACCCGGCGGCGGGCGTCGGTCATCCGCTCCGGTGCCGGCCCGGCCCGGGCGACGCCGGGCACCGGTGGCTCCGGCTCCAGCGCCTCCGGCACCCTCAGCACCATCCGCAGCACCATGCCGCGCGGCGTCAGGGTATAGCGCGCCACCCAGTCGACGAGGTCGCGCAGCGGCTCGGCGAGCGGGGCGACGTCGTGAACGTGGACGATCGGCCGGATCTTCTTCGCCTCGACGGCCGCGGCCCCGCCGACCGACCACACGGCGCCGATCACCTTGCGCGGCCCGAGCGGCACCGTGACGATCGATCCCGGCCGCACCACCATTCCCGGCGATACCGCGTAGGTGTAGGCGGCATCGAGCGCCACCGGCGTCAGCACCTCGGCATAGCGCGCCTCACCCTCCATGGCCTCGATCAGGTCCATGGCACGGGCTCCGGGCGGGAGCGGGCGCCGTGGCCGTCGCGGGCGCCTGGGCTCGCGGAAGCGCCGCACCCCCTCATCCGGCCCTGCGGGCCACCTTCTCCCCGGCGGGGAGAAGGGAAGCACGCGGCGAGGCCTTCTTTTCTTCCACAGGCTGTCGAAACGAGGCGGTGGCCCCGACTTTCCCTTCTCCCCCCGGGGGAGAAGGTGGCCCGACGGGTCGGATGAGAGGCTACGGCCTCGCCGCCCGTCGAAACGACGGCGACCGCCTTCCCCTTCGCTGAAATCGACCCGACCGTCATCGTCCCGGCGCTCTCTGGCGGGACCGCGGCCCCGATTCGGACATGACCCATTTCAGCGATTGCGCTAAGCCTTGGCAAACGCCCTTCCGCCCCCCGCCCAGACGCCCCCCATGTCCGACGACGCCCCGGCCGACATCCTTCTCGTCTCCTCGCAGGTCGTGCGCGGCGCCGTCGGCGGGCGCGCCGGCTTCGCGCTGGAGCGACTCGGCCACGCGCTCGCCTTCCTGCCGACCGTGACCCTGCCCTGGCACCCCGGCCACGGCCGCGGCACCCGCATCCTGCCGTCGGCCGAAACCTTCGCGGCGATCGCCTCCGACCTCGCCGGCGCGCCCTGGCTCGCCGGCGTCGGCGCCGTCGTCACCGGCTATCTCGGCGAGGCGGCGCAGGCCGGTCCGATCGCCGCTCTGGTGCGGGCGGTCAAGGCGGCCAACCCCGCCGCCCTCCACCTCTGCGATCCGGTGATCGGCGACACCGGCGGGCTCTACGTGCCCGAGGCGACCGCCGTGGCGGTGCGCGAGGAGCTGCTGCCGCTCGCCGACGTCGCCACCCCCAATTTGTTCGAGCTCGGCTGGCTCGCCGGCCGGCCCGTCGCCACCGCGCAGGAGGCGGCCGTCGTCGCCCGCACCCTCGGCCCCGCCCGCGTCGCCGTCACCTCGGTGCCGGCGATGATGCGCGGCAAGATCGGCACGCTGCTGGTCGGGCCGAAGGGCGCCGTCGTCGCCGAGAACCCGCTGGTCGAGACCCCGCCGCATGGCACCGGCGACCTCTTCGCCGCCCTGTTCGCCGACCGGCTGCTGGCGGGAAAACCGGACCAGACGGCCCTCGCCGAGGCCGTCGCCGGCACCTTCGACGTGCTCGCCCGCTCCGCCCGGCTCGGCGCCGACGAGATGCAGCTCGCCCGCTTCCAGGATGCCTTCGTGCGGCCGATGGCGATGGTCGACCTGCGCCGGCTGGCGCTGCCGTGATGCCCTCCGGCGCAACGGACACGGCGGCCCCACCCCCTGCCGCGGCCGGCGCGCCGGTGCCGGCGTGGGTCGCCGGCGTCGACGGCTGCCCCGGCGGCTGGATCGCCGTGTTGCTCGACCTCTCGGGCGGCTGCGCGCCGCGTGTCGACGTCGTCCCGCGCTTTTGCGACATCCTCGCGCGCGCCGAGGCCCCCGCCGTCATCGCCGTCGACATGTCGATCGGCCTGCCCGAGCGCGCCGGCCCGGGCGGGCGCGGGGCCGAGGCGGCGGTGCGCCCGCTGCTCGGTCCGCGGCAGTCGTCGGTGTTCTCGGTGCCCTCGCGGGCGGCGGTGATGGCGCAGGACTACGGCGAGGCCTGCCGGCTGGCGCTCGCCACCTCCGATCCGCCGCGCAAGGTGTCGCGCCAGGGCTTCGGCCTGTTCGCGAAGATCCGCGAGATCGACGCCCTGCTCGCCGCCGACCCCGCCCTCGCCGGCCGCGTCTTCGAGGTCCACCCAGAGGTCGGCTTCTGGCGCCTTTCCGGCGGGCGGCCGATGACGCTGCCGAAGAAGGTGAAGGGAGCGGCGAACCCGGCCGGCCTCGACGAACGCCGCGACCTCCTCGCCGCGCACGGTCTTTCCCGCGCCCTGCTCGACGCCCGCCCGCCGCGCGGCGCCGCCCGCGACGACCTGCTCGACGCCTGCGTCTGCGCCCTTCTCGCCGGCCGCATCCTCGCCGGCACCGCCGAGCCCTTCCCGCCCGAGGAGATTCGCGACGCCCGCGGCCTGCGGATCGCGATCTGGGCCTGACGGACGCCGCCGGAAGGGCCGGGCCGCGCGCCCACGGGGCGGCACCTGCCGACCAGACCCCGTCGGTGCGGCCGGGCACGGTCGCCCGATCTGCCGCAGCGACCGCAGGGCGCAGTCCCGCCATCTTGTTCGCATCCGCAAAAAACCGTAAGCCTCCCTCTCGGCTCAGGCCCGCGCCCCGCACGGGCGACGTTCCGACGAGGAGTGAGATTTCCGATGCCGAGCGACCCGCTTCCCGCCGCCTTTCCCGACCGCCTGCTGACCGGCTACCGCTCCTTCCGCGAGAGCCGCTTTCCGACCGAGCAGAGCCGCTTCCGCTGCCTCGCCGAAAGCGGACAGCAGCCCGAGGTCATGATCATCGGCTGCTGCGACAGCCGCGTCTCGCCGGAGGTCATCTTCGACGCGGGACCCGGCGAGATCTTCGTCGTGCGCAACGTCGCCAACCTGATTCCGCCCTACCAGCCCGACCAGCTGCACCACGGCACCTCGGCGGCGCTGGAATTCGCCATCGTCGCGCTGCGCGTCAAGCACGTGGTGGTGATGGGTCACGGCCGCTGCGGCGGTGTCCACGCGGCGCTGACCAACCCCGACCCGCTGACCTCGACCGACTTCATCGGCCGCTGGGTCTCGCTGGTGAAGGAGGACGCCGACCGGGTCCGCTCGGACGAGGCCGTCGCCGAGGCCGAGAAGCAGACGAAGCTCGAACACGAGGTGGTGCGCCGCTCGCTCAAGAACCTGATGACCTTCCCCTGCGTCCAGACCCGCACGTCGCGCGGCAACCTCAAGCTCCACGGCGCCTGGTTCGACGTCGGCCTCGGCGAACTCCACGTGCTCGACCCGGAGACGGGGGATTTCGGGCCGTATCAGGGGTGAGAGGGAAGGGACGGCCGGCACGAGGGACTTCGGAGCCCGGAGGCCGGCCGCCCCGACGGATGGCGCTGAGACCGGGACCAGCCCACGCCACGGGCATCGTCCAAAGGACGATCTGCCCGGCCAGCATGATGGCCGCGCCCGCTCTTCCACATCCTCTCCGCCGTCATCCCGCAACCTCTCCGCCGTCATCCCCGCGAAAGCGGGGATCCAGCCATCCCGGAAGGACAGGCCGGCGACAGGCGACGGGGACCGCCGTTCGGAACCGCCGGCGGCGACGACCTGCGCGGCGACGCCTCGGTTTCACGACCCCGCTATCCCCCGCTGAGAGCTGGATTCCCGCTCTCGCGGGAATGACGGATACGAAGGGGGCGACGATCTGCGGCAGCCGCCTCGGAGACGTTGCTCGGCCGCCTCGGAGACGTCGGTCGAAGCCGAGGAAGAGAGACGTCGTACCCACGAAAAAAGGCACCCCGGAGTTCCCCCCGGAGCGCCTTCCTCATTCATATGAGCATGTTGCCCGCCCTCAGGCCGCCAGCGAGCGCAGCACGTAGTGCAGGATGCCGCCGTTCCTGTAGTAGTCGAGTTCGTCCAGCGTATCGATCCGGCAGAGCAGCGGCACGGTCTTCACCGCGCCGTCGGCGAAGGTGATCTCCGCTTCCATCATCTGGCGCGGACGCACGGTCTCGATGCCCTTGATGGTGACGCTTTCCTTGCCGGTCATGCCGAGGCTGGCCCAGGAGGTGCCCTCCTCGAAGGTCAGCGGCAGGATGCCCATGCCGACGAGGTTGGAGCGGTGGATGCGCTCGAAGCTCTGCGCGATCACGGCCTTGACCCCGAGCAGCTTGGTGCCCTTGGCCGCCCAGTCGCGCGAGGAGCCGTTGCCGTATTCGACGCCGGCGAAGACCACGAGCGGCACGGATTCCGCCGCGTAGCGCATGGCGGCGTCGTAGATCGACATCCGCTCGCCCGAGGGCTGGTGCAGGGTCCAGCCGCCCTCGACCTGGTTGCCGGCCTCGTCCTTCACCATGGCGTTCTTGATGCGGATGTTGGCGAAGGTGCCGCGCATCATCACTTCGTGGTTGCCGCGCCGGGTGCCGTACTGGTTGAAGTCGGCCGGGCGGACCTGGTGCTCGGTGAGATAGCGGCCCGCCGGGCTCGCCGCCTTGATCGAGCCGGCCGGCGAGATGTGGTCGGTGGTGATC
>CALCDT010000134.1 GCA_937900425.1 uncultured Alphaproteobacteria bacterium
GCGAGCAGCACATCCGCCGCGACAAGGCGACGTCGAACATCTGCACCAACTCGGGGCTGTGTGCGCTCGCCTTCTCGATCCACGCGACGCTGCTCGGCGAGAAGGGTCTGACGCGCCTCGCGGCGCTGAACCACGCCGCCGCCTGCGACCTCGCCGACCGGCTCGCCGCGGTCCCGGGCGTGACGGTCCTCAACGACACCTTCTTCAACGAGTTCACGGTGAAGCTGCCGCGCCCGGCCGCCGACGTCGTCGAGGAACTGGCTGCGAAGGGCATCCTCGCCGGCGTCCCGGTATCGCGGCTGGAGCCCGGCCGGGCGGACCTCGCCGACCTCCTCGTCGTCGCCGCCACCGAGACGACCACCGAAGACGACCGTGCGGCCCTCGCCGCCGCTCTCGCCGAGGTTCTGTGAGATGTCGATGAACACCCAAGGCCGTCCGACCCGCTCCGATGCGCCGGCCGCCGGCGCCGCCGCCGCGACCTTCACCGGCAACCGCGGTCTCGCCATCGAGGAACCGCTGCTGTTCGAAATCGGCCACGAGGAGATCACGGGCGTCGACCTGCCCGAGCCCGCCGCCCATAGATCGCGCCTCGGCGGCCACGCGCGCAACACGCCGATCGGCCTGCCCGGCCTGACCGAGCCGGAGACGATGCGCCACTACGTGCGCCTGTCGCGGCAGAACTACGCCATCGACCTCGGCCTCTATCCGCTCGGCTCGTGCACGATGAAGCACAACCCGCGCCTCAACGAGAAGATGGCGCGGCTGCCGGGCTTCGCCGACATCCACCCGCTGCAGCCACTGTCGACGGCCGCGGGCGCCGTGGACCTGATGCAGGAGCTGTCGCACTGGCTCCTCGAGATGACCGGCATGGCCGCGGTGGCGCTGTCGCCGAAGGCCGGCGCCCACGGCGAGCTGTGCGGCATGACGGCGATCAAGGCGGCGCTCGCCGCCCGCGGCGAACATCGCTCGATCGTGCTCGTGCCGGAGAGCGCCCACGGCACCAACCCGGCGACCGCCGCCCTCCTCGGCTACAAGGTGGTGCCGGTGCCGGCCCGCGCGGACGGCACCGTCGACCCGGCCGAGGTGAAGGCGCGGCTGTCTTCCGACGTCGCCGCCATCATGCTGACCAACCCCAACACCTGCGGCCTGTTCGAGCGCGACGTCGTCGAGATCGCCGAAGCCGTGCACGCGGCCGGCGCCTTCTTCTACGGCGACGGGGCGAACTTCAACGCGATCGTCGGCAAGGTGAAGCCCGGCGAGCTCGGCATCGACGCGATGCACATCAACCTGCACAAGACCTTCTCGACGCCCCACGGCGGCGGCGGGCCGGGTGCCGGTCCGGTGGTGCTGTCGGCGGCGCTCGCGCCGTTCGCGCCGCTGCCCTTCATCCGTCTCGAGGACGGCCGGCCGCTGCTCGTCGAGACCGCCGACGCGGCGAAGGGGGACGAACGTCCGTTCGGCCGGCTCACCGCCTTCCACGGCCAGATGGGCATGTACGTGCGGGCGCTCGCCTACATGCTCGCCCATGGCGCCGACGGCCTGCGCCAGGCCTCCGAGGACGCTGTGCTGGCAGCGAACTACGTCAAGGCGCGGCTGTCGGACCTCTTCCACGCGCCGTTCGGCGACCGCCCGTGCATGCACGAAGTGCTCTTCGGCGACACGTCGCTCGAAGGAACCGGCGTGACCACACTCGACTTCGCCAAGGCGATGATCGACGAGGGCTACCACCCGATGACGATGTACTTTCCGCTCGTCGTCCACGGCGCCATGCTGATCGAGCCGACCGAGTCGGAATCGAAGGCGAGCCTCGACCTGTTCATCGCCACCCTGCGCGATCTCGCGATGGCGGCGAAGGCCGGGGATGTCGAACGCTTCCATCAGGCGCCGCGGCTCGCCCCGCGTCGCCGCCTCGACGAGACCCGCGCCGCCCGCGCCCCGAAACTGTCGTGGAGTGGGCCCGCGCCGTTGGAGGCCGCGGCGGCGGAGTGAGAGGTCCTGTCGGCGGGCGACCGGCCCGGCCCACGGCAACGGTCGTGGCCGGGAGAGGGTTTGGTGGGCGGCCGGTGACCGTACCTCTGCGGCCTTCGCCGGCTCCCAGTGACGGCCACGCGACGACCGCGACCCGCGCTCTGCGACTTAACGAAGTGTTACCGGCAAGCTCTTGATTGAGCGCATTTAATCAACGCGGCCTTAACCTCGCCTTTACTCCGCGGAGGCGACCCTCACGGTGCGAATTGCGTGAGGTGATGCGTCGCAATGAGCCTTTCCTCAAGCGGGGCGCCGTCGTCGGCGCCCCGTCTCCCCCACCGAGCGAGATCTTCCGATCGCCCCATCGGCCGCCGCGCCGTTGCGGCCGCGAGGCGGACGCTGACCCCGGCCGTCCCGGCGCTGCCGCTCGATCAGATCCTGATCGGCGACTGCATCGCGCTGCTCGACTCGCTGCCGGAGGCGTCGGTCGACGTCGTCTTCGCCGACCCGCCCTACAACCTGCAGCTCGAAGGCGCGCTGCACCGGCCCGACCAGTCGAAGGTCGACGCCGTCGACGACGACTGGGACCGGTTCGCCTCGTTCGAGGAATATGACCGCTTCACCCGTGCCTGGCTCGCCGCCGTGCAGCGGGTGCTGAAGCCGAACGGCACCCTCTGGGTGATCGGCTCCTACCACAACATCTTCCGGGTCGGCACGAGCCTGCAGGACCTCGGCTACTGGATCCTCAACGATGTCGTGTGGATCAAGTCGAACCCGATGCCGAACTTCCGCGGCAAGCGCTTCACCAACGCCCACGAGACGCTGATCTGGGCCGCTCGCGAGCGCGGCGCCAAGGGATATACCTTCAACTACCACTCGCTGAAGGCATTCAACGACGACCTTCAGATGCGCTCCGACTGGACGCTGCCGATCTGCTCGGGCGGGGAGCGGCTGAAGGGCGAGGACGGGTCCAAGGTGCACCCGACGCAGAAGCCGGAGGCGCTGCTCTACCGGGTGCTGCTGGCCTCGACCAATCCCGGCGACGTCGTGCTCGACCCGTTCTTCGGCACGGGCACCACCGGCGCCGTGGCGAAGCGCCTCGGTCGCCACTTCATCGGAATCGAGCGCGACGAAGGATATGCCGCGGCCGCGGCCGACCGGATCGCCGCCATCGAGCCGGCGCCGGAGGCGACGCTCGCCCCGGTGCTCGGCAAGCGTGCGCAGCCGCGCGTGCCGTTCGGGGCACTTCTCGAAGCTGGTCTCCTCGCGCCCGGCACGCAGGTCACCGACGCGCGCGGCCGGCACCGCGCCGTCGTACGCGCAGACGGCTCGCTGTCGGCGGGAGACCATACCGGCTCGATCCATCGCGTCGGCGCCCTGGTGCAGGGCCTCGAGGCGTGCAACGGCTGGACCTTCTGGCACCTCGACCAGGGCGGCGGCCTGACGCCGATCGACGCGCTGCGCGAGAGAATCCGGGCGGCCTTCGAGCCTCGCGCAGCCGAACAGGGAATCTGAGCGCCGACCCCGCCCGATCGGCGGCGCGAGGTCAGCTTCCCCGCCGGCGGCGCAGACCGACGCCGAGCCCGGCCGCGACCACCTTGAGAAACACGGTCGGCAGCGCCTCGCCGTCGATTTCGCCTGCCGGCGACCACCAGGTGCCGGCAGGCGCCGGCGCCACCTGCGGCACGTCGGCTCGCCAGACGTCCAGCTCGAGGTGGAAGTGGGTGAAGGTGTGGGTGACGGGAGCCGGCATCCGTCGCCACGTCGCCGACAACGGCGCACCTTGCGGGGCCTCTCCGTCAGCGCTTGCGATCGGCGATGGCCCTTCGCCCGGCAGGGTGAAGAGGTCCGCCGGCGGCGTCTTGCGCGGACGGCCCCGACGCTTCACGGGAGCGACCTCGACCCGATCCGCTCCGCCGCCCGACCGGCCGCCCGCCTCGATCCACGCCGTGCCCGGCACCTCGGTCATGCCGCCGAGAAGCCCCTCGGGCGGGCGGCGTCTCAGCAGCACCGCGCCGTCAGCTCGCACCGCGACGAAGGCGGCGCCGCGGCGGGTGGGACGGACCGCCTTTTCCGCCTTCACCGGAAAGCTCTCCGCCTGCGCCTTGCCGGCGCACGACGCGTTCCACGGACACAGACCGCAGGCGGGGCGCTTCGGTGTGCAGATGGTGGCGCCGAGGTCCATCGTCGCCTCGGCGAACTCGCCGGGGCGGTCCGCCGGTACCAGTTCGGCGACGTGGGCGCGGATTTCCGCCTTCGCCGCCGGCAGCGGCGTGGGGATGGCGTGGAGGCGGGAGAAGACGCGCTCGACGTTGCCGTCGACGACCGCGGCGGGGCGGTCGAAGGCGATGGCGGCGATGGCCGCGGCGGTGTAGGCGCCGACGCCGGGGAGCGCCAGCAGCCCCGCCTCGGTGTCCGGGAAACGGCCGCCGTGCTGGCGGCAGACGACCTCAGCGCAGCGCTTCAGGTTGCGGGCGCGGGCGTAGTAGCCGAGCCCGGCCCACGCCTTCATCACCTCCTCCTCGTCGGCGGCGGCCAGCGCACACACCGTGCGCCACCGCGTCGTGAACACGTCGAAATAGGTCTTCACCGCCTGCACCGTCGTCTGCTGCAGCATCACTTCCGACAGCCAGACGCGATAGGGGTCCGGGCGGACGCCACGGCGGCGCTCCGCCGGCCCGGCCCGCCACGGCAGCACCCGGGCGTGACGGTCGTACCAGGCGAGGAGGGAGGCGGCCGACGCAGCGGACGGCACGATTCGGCGGGCGGTGCTCATGGCGCGAGGTTAAGGCGCGCGGCGGCTCGGCGAACGCGCGAGACGCACGGGTCGCTGTGAACCCGAACAAAAAAGAAGCCGCGTGGC
>CALCDT010000135.1 GCA_937900425.1 uncultured Alphaproteobacteria bacterium
CGGGCCGCGGCGGCGGCGTGCCGACGCCGTGCCCGTCCATCGCCCGCCCGGGCGAGAGGTCGGACAGGGTCGGCGCGGGAGGGGCGGGGTGCCGGGATGGGCGACGACGCGCGACGGACGTAGCCTCGGACATGGCCGGTCGTTTCCTCTCAACTCGTCCCGTTGGCGGGCCACCGGCTCCGCCCGGGATCGTCTATTTAGCGGCTTCCGGTCGGGCTGTCCCGCCCTTAAGACGGAAGCCCGGGCGCGGGGCGCGGGGCGCCGGGCGGGGAAAGGCCGAGGAGAGCAGCATGAGCGAGGACGAGGCCCGCCACAAGGCGAAGATGGAGAAGCGCAAGGCGGTGCAGGACGCCGAGGTCGCCTCCAAGACCGTGACCGAGAAGGGGCTGCTGATCGTCCACACCGGCCCCGGCAAGGGCAAGTCGACCGCCGCCTTCGGCCTCGTGCTGCGGGCGCTCGGCCAGGGCTTCAAGGTCGGCGTCGTCCAGTTCGGCAAGGGCGCCTGGGATACCGGCGAGCGCCGCATCCTTCAGGAGCTCGGCCGCGATCGGCTCGAGTGGCACACCCTCGGCGAAGGCTTCACCTGGGAGACCCAGGACCGGGCGCGGGACGTGGCGGCGGCCGAGCGCGCCTTCGCGGTGGCCCGCGGGCTGATGGACGATCCCGCGATCCGCCTCCTCGTGCTCGACGAGCTCAACATCGCGCTGCGCTACGATCACCTGCCGCTCGGCGAGGTGGTCGAGGTGCTGAAGGGGCGGCGGGACGACCTCCACGTCGTCGTCACCGGCCGCAACGCCAAGGCCGAACTGATCGAGGCGGCCGATCTCGTCACCGAAATGGGGCAGGTGAAGCATCATTTCGCGGCGGGCGTGCGGGCGCAGGCGGGAATCGAATACTGAGGCGTCCCTCCCGAGCCGCGACCGGGCCGCCGTGAAAAATCCGCAGTGGCGCGGCTTGATGCGGGCCGGGACCGTCGCCGACGGCGTCGGGCCGGACCTCGAGCCCCGGCGACCGGATCCGCCGGTCGCGGCCCGGCGCGGCGGGAAATGAACCTTTCCCGGTGGCCGTCGTTGCTTCGATTGTTCACCGGGCGCGGGCCGGCGAAAGCAGGGCCGGGCACGATGGAGCCGGCACAGACGGGGATTGCGGGACATGGCGACACCGACTTCGCGGCGGGCGGCTCTGCTCACCGTCAACCGCAAGGCGCGCCGCGGCGAGAGCGCCATCGACGAGGCACTGAACCGGCTGCGGGCCGGCGGCATCGTGCTCGAAGTCGTCGAAAGCTCCGATCCCGATGACCTTGGACGAATACTCGACGCCCGGCCCGGCCGTTTCGACTGCGTCATCGTCGGCGGCGGCGACGGGACGATGAACGCCGCCGGCCAGCATCTCGTCGGCCGCGACGTCACGCTCGGCATCCTGCCGCTCGGCACCGCCAACGATCTCGCCCGCACGCTGGGCATCGCCCCCGATCTCGACGAGGCGGTGCGCATCATCGTCGAGGGCCACACCCGGCGGATCGACCTCGGCCAGGTCAACGACCACGTCTATTTCAATCTCGCCAGCCTCGGCTACAGCGTCACCTTGACGAAGACGCTGACGAGCGAATCGAAGCGGCGCTGGGGAACGCTCGGCTACGCCATCGCGGCGCTGAAGATTCTCGGCCAGGCGCGGCCCTTCTTCGTCGATTTCGAGGTCGACGGAGTGACCCGGCGGGCGAGGACGCTGCAGATCGGCGTCGGCAACGGGCGCTACTACGGCGGCGGCATGGTGGTCGAGGAGAACGCTGCCCCCGACGACGAGCGCCTCGACGTCTACAGCCTCGAATTCGAGAGCTGGTGGCAACTCGCCGCCATCGTGCCGGCGCTGCGGCGTGGCCAGCAGGGCCGCCACCCCCAGGTTCGCACCTTCTCGGCGCGGGAGCTGACGATCCGCACCCGGCGGCCGCACCACGTCAACGCCGACGGCGAGATCGTGACCCGCACCCCCGCGACCTTCCGCGTGCTGCCGAAGGCGCTGGCGGTCTACGTGCCGCGAACGCCGCCGGAGACGTGACCGGGCGAGACCGATGGCGTCGCCGTCCGACGGACGATGGCGCTACGAAGTTCCCGGCTCAGGTGGTCGCGATCGTCGCCGCGCGGACGGCGTCGACCGGGCCGACGGCGAAGACCAGCGGATTGCCGGAGGGATCGCGCAGGCGGATCACGTCGGCCAAAGGGCGCTCGAAGCCGATGCCGCGGTCGGAGAGCCCGCCGGCGAGGGCGGCGAGGGCGTCGGCGCCGGGAAGCTCGACCAAGGCGTAGGCGAGGCCGAGATCGGCGGGCTCGCGCGCCGATCCCCCGCCGGCCGACCAGGTGTTGAGGCCGACGTGGTGGTGATAGCCACTGGCGGCGACGAAGAGCGCGCTCGGCATCCGCGCCATGACGTCGAGGCCGAGGACGCCGTCGTAGAAGGCGCGGGTCGCCTCGAGGTCGACGACGTTGAGGTGGACGTGGCCCATCCGCGTCGCGGGCGGCGCGCCGGACCACTCTTCGCCCTCGGCGCGGGCGGCGTCGAGGATGCCGTCGAAGTCGAGCCTCGCGTTCTCCATCACCAGCCGGGCGCCGCGGAACGGCCATTCCGGGCGCGGCCGGTCGCGGTAGATCTCGATGCCGTTGCCTTCCGGATCGGCGAGATAGACCGCCTCGCTGACGCGGTGGTCCGCCGCTCCCTGCACCGGCACCCGGAGGGCCGCGACATGGGCGAGCCAGCGGCCGAGGTCGGCGCGGCCCGGCAGCAGGATGGCGAGATGGTAGAGCCCGGCGGCGCGACGCGGCGCCGGCGCCGCGTCGGGACGGGCGAGGAGCACGACGAGCGGCACGCCGCCGGCGGCGCCAAGCACGACCGTGTCGCCGGTCCGGTGCTGGACGACGAGGCCGAGGACGGTCTCGTAGAATCGGGTGACGGCGTCGAGGTCGCGGACCGTGAGGGCGACGGGTCCGATCGCGGTCTCGGGCGCGATCCGGGGGGCGGGGCGGGAGAGGTCGAGGGTCGAGGTGGTCATCGTCGTGAAGCCTTCGAGACGCCTGGGCGGGGCGCGGAGCGGTCCGGCGCCGGGATCGCCCGTGATCATGACATCAAGATAGAACGGCGCTCCCCGCTGAACGAGGGGCCGGATCGGTGATTCATCGTTCGATGGATGTGAACGATGGGATGATGGTTTTCAGAGCGAAGGCCGTAGTGCCCTGGACGGTGATGAGGCTGGACGCCGCCGCGGCTCCAGCTTTTCCCTCATCCTTCGAGACGGCCCTGCGGGCCTCCTCAGGATGAGGGAAAAGGTCAAGCATCTGCTAAGAAACACTAATTTCTCGAAGACCTCATCCTGAGGAGGGCGCGTGAGCGCCCGTCTCGAAGGACGGGGCCAGGTGCACCGTCTCTCGACCAACGCCGAGCCGGAGAGACCGTGCACCGGACTGTGGTGCTTTCAGTCCAACCCTCCCGCGATCCTATTCCGGCTCCCACCAGCGCAGCGACAGGCAGGTCAGGCCGGCGTCGAGCTTCATGATCTCGTCGAGCTTCAGGACCGACACGCGCGGGCCGAGGTCGCGCAGGGTCTCGATCAGGCGGGGAAAGCCGTCGGCGACGAGGAGATGGTCGTTGACGCGCAGGCAGTTGGCGGCCGCCTCCTCGCCCTCGGGCGTCTCGATCACCCGGTAGCCGGAAAAGAGGCCGGAGCGGGCGAGGGCGGGGGTCGCCACCACTGTCTCCTCGTCGACCAGCGTACAGGCGGACTTGAAGTGGAGGACGCTCTGCGGCGTCGTCACCACCTTCGCCTTGCGGCCGAGCTTTTCGAGGCAACCGACGAGATCGGCGGCGCCGGTGCGGTCGGTGCGCTCGGACAGGCCGACCATCACGACGTGCGGCGTCACCAGCACGTCGCCGCCGTCGACGAAGCCGGGTCGCGGCAGGGTCAGGACGGTGGGGAAGAGCTTTTCGAGGACCGGCAGGATCGCGGCGGATTCGGGGCCGCGCGAGGGGGCGCCGGGGCGCAGCAGGATGGCGCCTTCCGTGAAGACGAGGGCGGTGTCCTCGACGAACAGGCTGTCGGGCAACTCGTCGAGCGGCTTGAGGATCTCGGTCGAGAGGCCCGCCTCGACCAGCGCCGAGACGTATTCCGCGTGCTCGTCGGCGAGCGCGAGAAGATCCGGCGCGTCGCGGTCGTCGCGGCGCAGGCCCATCGCCGCGGTGCGGCCCGGCAGTCTCGTCAACGCGCGATTGAACTCGAAGATGCCCGCCATCCGCACCTCGCCGTCACCCCCGCCCCGCTCTTCATAGCACCGATCGGAGCGTCCGCTTCGCGGCGGACGGCAAGAAAGGCCTGCGAAAAGCGCTTTGGCGGCGAGGTGTTGCGGAATGGCCAGAGGGGTGTGCGGAACGGCGCGGGAGGGCTCGCTCCGGCACAGGGCAGCGGACGTCGCCGCCGTCAGCTCGCCGTCACCGAACTCTTCGGGGTGAGGTCGAGGGTCAGCGCCGTCTCCAGCGCCATCGCCACCATCGGCGGCATCGGCTTGCGGTCGATGGCGAGGATGCCGACGGTGTGGGCGACGCCGGGGTCGGTCAGCGGGATCGCCGAGATGCCGTCCATCGACAGGGTCCGGGCGACGTATTCCGGCAGCACGGTGGCGAGGCCGGTCTCGCGCACGCTGGCGCAGAGGTTGATCAGCGAGTTCGATTCGACATGGGCCCGCGGCCGGGCGTCGGCGGACTGGAAGGCGCGGTCGATGATGCGGCGGTTCTGCATGTTGGGGGTGAGCAGGGCCAGCGGATGGGCGGCGGCCTCGGCCCAGGAGACCGTGGCGCGGCCGGCGAGGTCGTGGTCGTCGCGCACGAAGAGGGCGTAGCTCTCGCGGTAGAGCGGCGCGGCGACGAGACCGTCGATCGCCTCGTTGTCGAGATAGGAGATGCCGGCGTCGATCGAATAGTCCTCGAGCTGGCGGACGATCTCCTCCGACGTCGCCGACAGCACGACGGCGTCGACGCCCGGATGGGTGCCGCGGATGGCGGCGACGAGGCTGGCGGCGATCGGCAGGGCCGAGGGGATGACGCCGAGGGTGAGGCGGCCGGTGACCCGCGTGCCCTCGTCCTTGATGGCGGCGATCTCCTGGCGCAGGGACGCCCAGTTGTCGAGGATGACCTGGGCCCACTTCAGCACGCGCTCGCCCTCGGGCGTGAAGCCGTGGAAGCGCTGGCCGCGCTCGACGATGGCGACGTCGAGTTCGAGCTCGAGCTGGCGGATGCGCTCCGACAGGGTCGGCTGGGTCACCTGGCAGCTGCGGGCGGCGCGGGTGAAGTGCCGCTCGCGGGCGAGCGCGGCGAGATACTGGAGCTGCCGGATATCCATGAGGCGTTCTGTCCCGTGTGCCGCGTCGTCGGCGACACTATAGTTCGCCGGCCGGTCCGGAGAGAAGGCGAGGGGCCTGCGACAATATTTGCCGGCGGGACGAAGATGTTGCATCGGCCCCGGGCTTGACCCGGCCGGTGCGATCGCGCACCAAACCGGCCACGGAATCTTCACGCCGTCCGGCCGCCGGGGCCGCCGGGCCGGCCCGCACCCAACAGGGGAAGACGAGCACATGACCGCCACGATCATCGACGGCAAGAAAGTCGCCAACGACCTTCACGAGGACATCCGTGCCAAGGCCGAGAAGCTCACCGCTTCCCACGGCGTCGTGCCCGGCCTCGCGGTGATCCTCGTCGGCGAGGATCCGGCGAGCGCCGTCTACGTGCGCAACAAGGTGCACGCGACGGCCGCCTGCGGCATCAAGTCCTTCGAATTCAAGCTGCCGGCCGAGACGCCGGAGGCCGAGGTGCTCGGCCTCGTCGAAAAGCTCAACGCCGACCCGGAAGTTCACGGCATCCTCGTCCAGCTGCCGCTGCCCAAGCAGATCGACAGCGACAAGGTGCTCGGCCTGATCGACCCCAAGAAGGACGTCGACGGCTTCCACCCGGTCAACGCCGGCCTGCTGTCGGTCGGCCTGCCGGGCTTCGTGCCCTGCACCCCGCGCGGGTCGGCGATCCTGATCGAGAGCGTGCTGGCGGACCTCTCGGGCAAGCACGCCGTCGTCGTCGGCCGCTCCAACATCGTCGGCAAGCCGATGGCGCAGCTGCTGCTGCAGAAGAACGCCACCGTCACCGTCGCCCACTCGCGCACCGCCGACCTGCCGGCGGTCTGCCGCACCGCGGACGTGCTGGTCGCCGCCGTCGGCCGGCCGGAGATGATCAAGGGCGACTGGATCAAGCCGGGCGCAATCGTCATCGACGTCGGCATCAACCGCATCGTCAAGCCGGACGGCAAGGGCAAGCTGGTCGGCGACGTCGCCTTCGACGAGGCCAAGGAGGTCGCCGGTTACATCACCCCGGTGCCCGGCGGCGTCGGCCCGATGACCATCGCCTGCCTGATGCTCAACACGCTGGATTCGGCCTATCGCGCCGCCGGCGCGGAGATCTGATCGGGAATCGTTCTTTGGCGGAGGTGGGCCGCGTGCTATCTTCGGATGGTATCGCGGCTCATCGAGACGGTCATCGGATCATGGACAGAAAAGGCCAGCACGTCGTTCCCAACGGCAGCAAGTGGAGCGTGCGCAAGGCGGGCGCGGTCAAGGCGTCCGGGACCTTCGCGACGCAGCAGGAAGCCGTCGAGCACGCCCGGGGGATCGCCCGCAACCAGAAGACCGAACTCTACATACACGGTCGCGACGGGCGGATTCGCGAACGCAGTTCCTACGGGTCGGACTCGTTCCCGCCGAAGGGGTGACGCGTGGCGCCGCCGACCTTCGATCGATCGGTCTTCATCAATTGTCCGTTCGACGAGGATTACGCGCCGATCCTCCAGGCGATCCTCTTCTGTATCGTCTATCTCGGGCTCCAGCCGAGGCTCGCCACCGAGCGCATCGATTCCGGCGACGTTCGCATCGCGAAGATCCAGGATCTGATCGAGAACTCGAAATACTCGATCCACGACCTCAGCCGCTGTCAGGCGACGGCCGCGGGGGAGCACTACCGCCTCAACATGCCCTTCGAACTCGGGATCGACTACGCCTGTCGCCGCTATTTCGGCCACGGGCGGGACGCGAAACGGATTCTCGTTCTCGAGGAAAAACCCTATCGCTATCAGGCCGCGCTGTCCGACCTCGCCGGCTGTGACATCAGTCCCCACGGCGGCGACTTCCAAAAAGCGATCCGCGCGGTGCGCAACTGGCTCGTCAGCGAGGCGCACGTACCGGGCGTCGGCGCCCAGAAGATCATCAACGCCTACACGACCGAATTTCAGGAATGGTACTACGAGCGCCAGCGAGCCAACGGGTTTTCCGAGGAGGACATCCTCGACTATCCGACGAGCGAGTTGCTCGCCGCCATGCAGGAATGGGTAGAATGGGGCAAGCTCATCTGAGAGGCGAGCTCTTCACCTAAGACTTTCCGGCACCACCAGCACCTTCACCTCGCCCGGGGCCGGCGGGTTCATCACCACGGCGGGGGCGTCGGCCAGCGAGACCTTGCGGGTGATCAGGCGGGCGACATCGATGGTTCCGGAGGCGACGAGGTCGGCGGCGCGGCGGTGAACGAAGGGGTTGATGAAGGAGGGCAGCAGGCGGACCTCGCGGAACAGCAGGTCGAAAGGCTCGATCTCGACCGTCTCGCCCTTCGGCATCACGCCGAGAATCACCGCCGCCCCGCCGGGCCGGGCGAGGCGGACCGCCTGGCGCACCGTTTCGCCGACGCCGGCGCATTCGAAGACGACGTCGGCGCCGCCGGGCAGCAGGCCGCCGTCTCCGGCGATCTGCTCGACGACGTCGCCCGCCGCCGGGTCGACGCTCGCCGTCGCGCCGAGCTCTTCGGCGAGGGCGCGCCGGGAGGCCTGCCGGGTGACGAGCACGACGCGGCGGGCACCGGCGAGGCGGGCGAGTTGCACGGTGAGCAGGCCGATGACGCCGCCGCCGAGCACGACGACCGAGGCGCCGGCCTCGATCCCGGCGACGTCGATGCCGTGGAGGCAGCAGGCCAGCGGCTCGCAGAAGGCGCCGTGCATCGGGTCGAGATCCGCCGGCAGCAGGAAGGCCTGCTTTTCGGGCAGCACCACGTAGTCGGCGAAGCCGCCGTCGCGGTGGATGCCGATGGCGACGAGGTTGCGGCAGAGGTTGACCCGGCCGGCGGTGCAGTGGACGCAGCGGCCGCAGGAGATGTTGGGATCGCCGGTCACCCGGTCGCCGACGGCGAGGCCGGAGACGCCGGCGCCGAGCGCCTCGACGATGCCGGCGAACTCGTGGCCGATGGTCACCGGCGGGCGCGAGGGGAATTCGCCGAGGAAGAGGTGGCGGTCGGTGCCGCAGACGCCGCAGGCCTCGACCCGCACCAGCACCTCTCCCGGCCCCGGCGCCGGCTTCTCGACCTCGCGCACGACGAGTTCGCCGACGCCTTCCAGACGCATTGCCTTCATGGACAAGATCCTCCCGGTCGCTGTTGTTTTCGTTGATGCGGAGTTTGGCAGAGCGGGGCGCGATGCGCCATCAGGGACCGGCCCGCTCACCACCGCCGGCCGCCAATCGCTCCGCTCGGACGAGCGGCTCCCTTGAACGGTTACGCCGCTTCTTTCGGCCGCAGACGACGGGCCGTTGTCGGCGCGGGGACGAGTGACTAAGAACGACCCTGATATCGAAGCGGTGCCGGAGCGGCCGGCTCCGCCGCGGAACGCTGGAAGGAATCGTCATGTCGGAGATCTGGTTCAGGACGGGTGAGGCGACGGTGCTGGCCTCCGAGGGGCAGGTGACGGACGCGATGCCCGAGGTGCTGATCGGCTCGGTGAAGGGGCCGGCCGGCCAGGCCTTCGCCTCGATGATGGGGCAGGTGGTCGGCCACACCCGCATGTTCGTGGTGCGCGACCTCAACCAGATGGTCCGCCCGGCGACGATGATGACCACCAAGGCCACCATCACCAACGAGGCCTACGTCAACCTGCTCGGCGGCGTCGTCCAGGCCGCCATCGGCGACGCCATCCTCGACTGCGTCATCGAGGGCATCCTGCCGAAGGACGAGGTCGACGACCTCTGCATGATTGTGATGATCTGGCTCGATCCGCGGGTGTCCGAGCGCGAGGACCTCGACCAGGCCGAGCTCTACCGCAACAACTACGAGGCGATGAAGATCGCGGTGTCGCGGGCGATGACCGGCGAGCCGACGATCGACCAGCTGATCGCCAACCGCAAGAGCGTGAAGCACTACGCCCTCGACGGCGTGATCGACTACTGAGTCCGGCGGGGCGCTGCGAGCGCCTGCGCTTCGAATGAAAGGCGCCGCGGCGGGATCATCGCCGCGGCGCCTTTTTTGTCCGGCGATTCCTCAGCGCGCGACGTCCTTGACGGCCTGCCCGGTATCCTTGAGGTCCTGCCCGACGCCGCGGACCGTCTTGTCGCAGCCGGCGAGGGCGAAGGTCGCGACGGCGGCGACGAGGACGGCGACGACGGGTGTTCTGACGACGATTTTCATGGATGTTTTCCCCCGACCGCTCCCCGGCGGAGCGATCACAGGCCTGATTGTTCACGAGATTCGCGGTCGAGACCAGAGCATGGCGAGCGCGCGCGGCGCGACGTCAGGCAAAAAAAAGCCGCTGCGACCGGGGGGGAACGGTGTCGCAGCGGCAGTCTTTCCAGGGAGGAAGGAGGAATCAGGTCACCGGGCGGCGTCCTGCACCGCGTCGCCGGTGTCCTGGATGTCGCGGCCGGCGCCGCGGATCGTGTTGTCGCAGGCGGCGACGGAGAGGGCGAAAACGGCGGCGATGCCGAAGAGGGCGATTTTCGAAAGCTTCATCGTGTCACCTCATGAAGTCCGATAGGGATGGAATTGTCGGTTGTTCTCGCGAAACGTGGCCTCGCCCCGAGGGTCCATCGCGAAGGTTCGTTCCGCTTCGTCCGATCAACAATCGGCCCGGGGTTTTGTTTCACGGGAGATCACGAAAATTGCGCTGCGCCCGCGATCGTGCACCCCGTTTCGGCTTGCCCGTGTTCGACCCGGTTGCCGTTCCGCCAGCAGACGGCGCGAGCATTCCTTTCGGCTGGCCCGCCTCCCTGGGTGCGCGAGCCGCTCAACCTCCGCGGCCGGAGAGCCGGTCGGCGATCCCATCGGCGGCGGCGCGCCCGGTGGCGAGGCATGCGGTGAGGAGGTAGCCGCCGGTCGGGGCGTCCCAGTCGATCATCTCGCCGGCGACGAAGACGCCGGGGAGTTTCTTCAGCATGTAGGTCTCGTCGATCTCGTCGAAGGCGGTGCCGCCGTGGCTGCTGATCGCCTCGGCGAGCGGGCGGGGGCGTTCGAGCCGCAGCCGCAGGGTCTTGATCGCCCGGGCGAGGCGCTCGGGGGTCTCGAAGTCGGCGCGCGGGGTGAATTCGTGAAGCAGCGCGGCCTTGACGCCGTCGAGACCGGCGCGCTTGCGCAGGTGGCTGGCGATCGACTGCTTGCCGCGCGGGGCGGCGAGATCGGCTTCCAGCCGCTCGCGGCTGCGGTGGGGCGTCAGGTCGACGGTGAGGACGGCCGCGCCGCCGGCCGCCGCGGCGCGCAACTCGCCGCCGACGGCGTAGATCGCCCCGCCCTCGACGCCGGTCGCCGTGACCACGAACTCTCCGTCGACCTTCGGAACGCCGACGCCGACCCGCACGCTCTTGACCGGGGCACCGGCGAACCGCCCGCGCATGTGATCGCTCCAGCCGACGTCGTAGCCGCAGTTGGAGGCACCGAAGGGGAGGACACGGACCCCGCGCTCTTCGAGCAGCGGCACCCAGGCGCCGGTCGAGCCCATCCGCGGCCAGCTGGCGCCGCCGAGGGCGAGGAGGGTCGCACGCGGTCGCAGGGTGACGGTCTCCGGGCCGACCAGGAAGCGCAGTGCGCCGTCGTCCGTCCAGCCGGTCCAGGCGTGGCGGGTGCGCAGCACGACGCCGCGTTCCGAGAGCCGCGCGAGCCAGGCGCGCAGCAGCGGCGAGGCCTTCATCGCCTTGGGAAAGATTCGTCCGGACGAGCCGACGAAGGTCTCGCAGCCGAGACCCTCGGCCCAGAACCGGATCGCTTCCGGCGGGCAGCCGGCGAGCGCGCTCTCCAGGCGCTCTGCGGCGGCGCCGAAGCGGGTCGCGAACAGGCCGAAGGGCTCCGAATGCGTGAGGTTCAGCCCGCTCTTGCCGGCGAGCAGGAACTTGCGGCCGACGCTCGGCATCGCGTCGTAGACCGTCACCGGGTGGCCGAGCTCGGAAAGCCGGTCTGCCGCCATCAATCCCGCCGGGCCGCCACCGACGATCGCGATGCCGCCGTTGTCTTCGCTCGTCCGCAATCGCCGCCTCGCCGTCCGCGCGCCGCCCGTCCGGGCGAGAGCATGCGCCTCTCGTCCCGCGGTTGTCGAGATTCCGTGTTCAGGCCGCCCGATTCAGGCCGCCGTGTTCAGGCCGCCCGTGAGCGCGCCGCCTCCGACGGAACCGCTCCGGCCAGAAAGGCGGCGGCCTCGGCGACGCCGCTGCCGCGGAAGGCGAGGCCGAGGCCGAGCAGCGTCGCCTCCAGCGCGCCGAGGGCGCCGATCAGCGCGCCGCCGCTGACGTGGCCCATGTGGCCGATGCGGAAGCCCTGGCCGGACAGGTCGCCGATGCCGGAGGAGAGGACGACGCCGTAGGTGTCGCGGCAGGTGGCGACGATGCGGGCGGAGAGGCCCGGCTCGGCGGTGCGCACCACGGTGACGGAGTTGGCGCGCTGGTCCGCCGCCTCGATGTTGAAGGCGAGGGCGCCGGAGGTGGCCCAGACCGCGACCGCCCGCCGGGTCGCCTCGGCGAGCAGGGCGTGGCGGCGCCAGGCCGCCGCGAGGCCTTCCTCGTCGAGCAGCAGGTCGAGGGCGCGGCGGAAGCCGAACAAGAGGTGCTCGGGCGGCGTGCCGCAATATTTCATGTAGTGCTCGGGGCCGTCGCGGAAGGTCCAGTCCCAATAGCGGGTGACGAGGTCGGCGTCGGCGTGGGCGGCGATCGCCTTGGGGCCGGCGGCAACGAGGCCGAGGCCCGGTGGCGTCATCAGGCCCTTCTGGGCGCCGCACATCGCGACGTCGATGCCGAGATCGTCCATGGCGAAGGGCTCGATGCCGAGCGAGGCGACGGTGTCGACCATCAGCAGCGCCGGATGGCCGGCGGCGTCGATCGCGGCGCGGATCGCGGCGAGGTCGTTGCGCACGCCGGAGGCGGTGTCGATCTGGACGACGAGGACGGCGCGGATCTCGTGGTCGCGGTCGGCGGCGAGCCGGGCCTCGACGGCGGCCGGGTCGACGGCGCGGGAGAAGGCCTGCGGCAGGATCTCGACCTTCAGGCCGAGGGTCTCGGCGGTCTCGCCCCAGCCGAGGGCGAAGCGGCCGCTTTCGAGCACCAGCACGCTCTCGCCGCGGCTGAGCGTGTTGGCGAGCGCCGCCTCCCACGCGCCGTGGCCGTTGGCGGCGTAGATGTAGGTGTTGCCGGCCGTGCCGAACAGGCGCTTCAGGTCGGCGAGGCAGCGGTCGGTGAGGTCGACGAGCTCGCCGGTGTAGATGTCGACGGCCGGGCGTTGCATCGCCTGCAGCACGACGTCCGGCACGGTGGTCGGGCCGGGAATCATCAAAAGTTCGCGGCCGTGGCGCAGCGTCATGGGATATCCTCGCCAAGGGAACGGGAAGTCGGAGAGCGTGTCTCTCCCCGCCTTCCCTATCATCGCCGCAGGCGCCGCTCCAGAGCGCGGGACGAAGAGAAGCCATGACGATCTACATCACCGACGACATCCGGATCGACGAGCGCGAAATCTCCGAGGACTTCGTCACCGCCTCCGGCCCCGGCGGCCAGAACGTCAACAAGGTGGCGAGCGCGGTGCAACTGCGGTTCGACGTCGCGAACAACTGGACGATTCCCTGGCCGGTGAAACAGCGGCTGGCCAGGCTCGCCGGGCGGCGGATGACGGCCGAGGGCGTGCTGGTGATCCACGCCCAGAGGTTCCGCGACCAGTCGCGCAACCGCGCCGACGCGCTGGAGCGGCTGGTGACGCTGATCCGCGAGGCCGCGGTGCCGCCGAAGCCGAGAATCGCCACCAAGCCGACCCGGGGCTCGATTCGCCGGCGGCTCGAAGGCAAGGCCCATCGGTCCGCGATCAAGAAGGCCCGGACGGAGCCGGGTGCGGTCGGCGAGGACTGAGGAGAGGGCGCGGCGTGTCCGAGGGCGGAGGAAGGCGATGACGACGGGAGGCGCGGATCGTCCCGGGCATGCCGGAGGCGATGGCGAAGGGGACGACGCCGCAGAGATCGAATCCGGACGGGTATCGCGACCGCGCGCGCTCATGCGCGAGGGCGGCTGCGCCTGCGGGGCCGTGCGCTTCCGGCTGCGGATCGGGGAGGGGGCGATCGTCGACGTCTGTCACTGCCGGCAGTGCCGGAAGGCATCGGGCGCGCCGCTGGTCGCCTGGGTGCAGGTGGCGCCGGAGGATTTCACCGTGACGGAGGGGACACCCGCGGCCTTCGCGTCGTCGGCGGAGGGGCGCCGGCATTTCTGCGCGGCTTGCGGCAGTCCGCTGTTCATGACCGACATCGACGGCCGCTCCGTCGGCGTCATGGCCGGTGCGCTCGACGAGGCCGGCGATCTCGATCCCGTCGCCGAGGGCTGGATCACGCAGAAGCTGCCTCTGGTCGGCCGGATCGGCCATCTGCCGGCTTTCGAGACCGACCCGCCCCATGACCGGCACGAACCCGCGGATGAGGGCGCGGATGGCGCCGTGGGGGCGCGCTGCGCTGCACAAACATCGGGCGGATGAAGTTTTGCGCAATCGCGTCCATGGCGACCGGTTTTGTCGGGAAAGCAGCGAAAATCGCCCGCTGACGACGAGACCTGACGCGACGAAAAGACCGTGGAAACAGCACTTTAGCGCCACGATGCGACAGGCGGGGGCCAGTCTGCCGATTTTTCATGAAACCTTGTTGACAGCTCTGAGGTCGGCCCTTATAACCCCGCTCATCGAACGG
>CALCDT010000136.1 GCA_937900425.1 uncultured Alphaproteobacteria bacterium
CGCGCCAGGCGAGATAGACGTAGTCGGGGCCGACGTGCAGGCCGAGATCGCGGTGCGTCTCGGCGAGCCGGCTCCACGCCGCCCGTGTCGCCGCGACGGTGCCGATCAGCACGTCGGAATGGCCGGAGATGTATTTCGTCGCCGCCTGGATCGACAGGTCGACGCCGTGTTCGAGCGGCCGGAAGAACAGCGGCGTCGCCCAGGTGTTGTCCATCAGCACGGTGAGGCCGGCCGCCTTGGCGGCGGCGGCGATCGCCGGCACGTCCTGGACCTCGAAGGTGGCGGTGCCGGGGCTCTCCAGCAGCACGGCGCGGGTGTTCGGCCGCACCAGCGCGGCGATGCCGGCGCCGATGGCGGGATCGTAGTAGGTGGTCTCGACGCCGAAGCGCCGCAGCGTCGTCTCGCACAGCCGCCGCGTCGGCGCATAGACGCTGTCGGTGACGAGCAGGTGGTCGCCGGCCGACACCGCCGCCATCAGCGCGAGCCCGACGGCCCCGAGCCCGGACGGCGCCAGCCGGACGCCGGCCGCCCCCTCGAGGTCGGCGATGGCGGTCTCGAACGCGTCGATCGTCGGCGTCGCTTGGCGGCCGTAGGTGTAGCGCTGGCGGCCGGCGAGATGGGCGGCGGCGGAGTGGTAGAGCACCGTCGAGGCGTGCACCACTGGCGGGTTGACGAAGCCGTGATGCTCCTGCGGATCCCAGCCGGAATGCACCAGGCGCGTCTCCGGGCGGCGGCGCGGCGTGGCGGGCTCGGTCGGATCGGAGGAACTCATCGGGATGGCACTCGTCGCGGCGGGGTACGCAGAGGGCCGATGATTAGGCCTTCGCACCGCCCCGGTCGAGTGCCGTCAATCCACCGAAAGGACGAGACCGGCGGTCGGGGAGAAATGCTTGACCATCCGATCTGAATGGCCTTCGATGCCTCGAATGAGGGGTTGGCGCTTTTGCGTGCACGTTCGTCCGGACGCGCGTCCGGGGCTTCGAACGACGAGCTACCGGCGCCTTTCGGCTTGGCGCCGAACTTGCTTGCCGGGGGAACCCGGTCGCACCAGGACTGCGGCTCCGTTCGCGTCCGTCCGGCACGCTTCTCGCAACCGGTCGCGGCGCCCGACTGGTCAATAAGACGACTCCACAGAGGGAAAAGACCCAACCATGAAAACGAAGCTTCTGCCCTGGCTCCTCGGCGCCGTCCTGGCCGGCTCCGTTGCCACCGCGTCCGCCGACACGCTTTCCGACGTGAAGGCCAAGGGCTTCCTGCAATGCGGCGCCAACACCGGCCTGATCGGCTTCGGCGCGCCCGACGACAAGGGCGAGTGGAAGGGCTTCGACGTCGACTTCTGCCGCGCCATCGCCGCCGCCATCTTCGGCGACGCCACCAAGGTCAAGTTCACGCCGCTGACCGCCAAGGAGCGCTTCACCGCGCTGCAGTCCGGCGAGGTCGACGTCCTCGTCCGCAACACCACCTGGACCCTGTCCCGCGACAGCCAGATGGGCCTGATCTTCGCCGCCGTGAACTACTACGACGGCCAGGGCTTCATGGTCCGCAAGTCGCTCGGCATCTCCTCGGCCCTCGAGCTGTCCGGCGCCTCGATCTGCGTGCAGACCGGCACCACCACCGAACTCAACCTCGCCGACTATTTCCGCGCCAACGGCATGACCTTCAATCCGGTCGTGCTCGAGAAGTCGGACGAGGTGGTGCAGGCCTACGAGGCCGGCCGCTGCGACGCCTTCACCACCGACGCCTCCGGCCTCTACGCCGAGCGCCTGAAGCTGTCGAACCCGTCCGACCACATCGTCCTCCCGGAGATCATCTCCAAGGAGCCGCTCGGCCCGGTCGTCCGCCAGGGCGACGACAAGTGGCTGACGATCGTGAAGTGGGTGCACTACGCGATGGTCGACGCCGAGGAGGCCGGCATCACCTCGAAGAACGTCGAGGAGATGAAGTCCTCCGAGAACCCGGACATCAAGCGCCTGCTCGGCACCGAGGGCGCCTTCGGCGAGCCGATGGGCCTGTCCAACGACTGGGCCGTCAACATCATCAAGCTCGTCGGCAACTACGGCGAGGTGTTCGACCGCAACGTCGGCCCCGACACGCCGCTCGGCATCGCCCGCGGCCTCAACGCCCTGTGGACCAAGGGCGGCCTGCAGTACGGCATGCCGGTCCGCTGACCGACCAAGGAGGGAGGGCCGCGGGCCCTCCCTCTCGTCTCCCATGAAACCAACCACCGTCCAGGGGGAGACATGGCGGTACAGAACGAGGTCCAGGCTCCGGTGACGGCCGGCCACGGCCGCTCGCTGCTCTACGATCCGCGCGTGCGCGGCTTCGTCTTCCAGGCGGTGCTGATCGCCGTCGTCGTCTTTCTCGTCTGGGGCGCGGCGTCGAACGCCATCGAGAATCTCAGGCGACAGAACATCGCCTCCGGCTTCGGCTTCCTCTGGAACACCGCCGGCTTCGACATCTCCCAGCACCTGATCGCCTACTCGCCGCAGTCGACCTACGGCCGCGCCTTCGTCGTCGGCCTCCTCAACACCCTGCTCGTCGCCGTCGTCGGCATCATCCTCTCGACCGTCCTCGGCTTCATCGTCGGCATCGCCCGGCTGTCGTCGAACTGGCTCGTGGCGAAGGTCGCCACCACCTATGTCGAGATCGTCCGCAACGTGCCGCTGCTGCTGCAGCTGCTGTTCTGGTACTTCGCCGTCCTGAAGTCGCTGCCCGGCCCGCGCCAGTCGCTCGACCTCGGCCTCGGCGTCTTCCTCAACATCCGCGGCCTGTTCATCCCGCGGCCGGTCTTCGGACCCGGAAGCGAGATCTTCGACGTCGCGCTCGTCGTCGCCATCGTCGCCGCGATCGCCGTCCGCACATGGGCGCGGCGGCGGCAGGCGGCGACCGGTCAGCAGTTCCCGGTGTTCCTGACGAGCCTCGCGCTGATCGTCGGCCTGCCGGCCCTGTCGCTCGTCGCCGTCGGCTTCCCGGTCACCTTCGACATGCCCGAGCTGAAGGGCTTCAACTTCACCGGCGGCCTCGCGCTCGAGCCGGAATTCGTCGCCCTCACCCTCGGCCTGTCGATCTACACCGCCTCGTTCATCGCCGAGATCGTCCGCGGCGGCATCAAGGCGGTCAGCCACGGCCAGACCGAGGCGGCCCACGCCCTCGGCCTCCGCGCCGGGCCGACGCTGCGGCTGGTGGTGATCCCGCAGGCGATGCGGGTGATCATCCCGCCGCTGACCAACCAGTACCTCAACCTGACCAAGAACTCGTCGCTGGCGGTGGCGATCGGCTATCCCGACCTCGTCTCCGTCTTCGCCGGCACGGTGCTGAACCAGACGGGTCAGGCGGTCGAGGTGATCTTCATCACCATGCTCGTCTACCTGACGCTGAGCCTCGCCACCTCGGCCTTCATGAACTGGTTCAACCTGCGCATGGCGCTGGTCGAGCGGTAAGGGAGGACGCGATGTCGGTTGTCTATGTCCGCTCGACACCCGCCGAGACGCTGCCGCCGCCGTCCTCGATCGTCGGCCCGCTCGCCTGGATGAAGGCGAACCTGTTCTCGAGCTGGTACAACGTCGTCCTGACCCTGGTGGCGGCCTGGATCGCCTGGAGCATCGCCGTTCCGTTCATCCAGTTCGCGTTCATCGACGCGGTCTGGACGGGCGAGAACCGCGAGGCGTGCCTCGGCCCCGAGGTCGGCGCCTGCTGGCCGTTCGTCACAGCCAAGATCGGCCAGTTCATCTACGGCACCTATCCGGTCGACGAGCGCTGGCGCGTCGACTTCGTCTACCTGATGCTCGCCGTCGGGCTGTTCGTGCTCGCCGTTCCGAGGATCCCCTACAAGCGGGCGAGCGGGCTGTTCATGCTGGTGATCTTCCCGATCCTGTCCTTCATCCTCTTGCAGGGGGGCATGTTCGGGTTCGAGCTCGTCGAGACGACCCGCTGGGGCGGCCTCCTGGTGACGCTCGTCGTCTCCTATGTCGGCATCGTCGCGTCGCTGCCGCTCGGCGTG
>CALCDT010000137.1 GCA_937900425.1 uncultured Alphaproteobacteria bacterium
CCGCCTGCGACCCGCGCTTCTCCGACTACGCCATCTACGAGCACTGCCTGCCGTTCAACGTCGCCCGCGCCTACGACGAGGCGCTCGGCATCGACACGCCCCGCGTCTGGACCGCCGCCCGCGACCGCGAGCTGTGGGCGGCGCTGCAGGGCTGAGCAGGGCTGAGCCGCGGCCCCGCGTCCTCCCCCGAAGCCGGCGACCGCCGGTTGCGGCGAGAAAGAAACCCCGGCCGTGCGGACCGGCCGGGCGACGGCGGATCGGACACCGGCGCGGAGGGCGCCGGCGCCGGTTCGGTTGGCCGGCTCAGTCGGCCGGATAGACGGCCGCCCAGTCGTTCTTCATCGACACGCCGACCCAGTTCGGCAGGGTGTCGACGGCGGCGCCGGCCTTCTTCGGCTTGCTCTGCGGGAACTCGCGCTCCGGATCGTCGTGCAGCACCAGCACCGCCAGCGACGGGCGGTCGCCGGTCGTCGTCCAGCGCATCATGTAGTAGTCGCCGTCCGAGTTGCCGGCGGCGAAGATCGGCTTGCGGCCGACGACCTCGCCGATCTGCACCACCTTGCCGGGACCGTTGTTGTCGGTGCCGACCTCGGGCAGCCGCTTCACCTCGATGCCGTCGTCGGTCTCCTTGACCTGCACCTTGAGGCCGTTGCCGATCACCCGCTCCGGCGGGATGCCGTAGATCTTGCCGGAGACGGCGCGGATGAACTCCTCGTCGGCGCCGGTGACGAGATAGGCGGTGAAGCCCTTGTCCTCGAGCAGGTCGATGAGCTCCAGCATCGGCTGGTAGGTCAGCTTCGACTGCGGCCGCTTCTTCACCGGGTTCTCGACACTGTCGAACCACTCCTCGACGACGCGGTAGAACGTCTCGTCGTCGGCGTCGTTGCGGGCGGCCGCCATCATCCGCACGAAGTCGGGCGAGGCGATGTGGTTCAGCACCTCGTACTCGCCCTTGACGATCGGCGCGAACGGCAGCTGCTTCGCCCACTCGGGATGCTCGTTCGACAGCGCCTTCACCCGGTCGGCGGCGAACTGCGCGTCGGAATAGTAGGGCCGCTCCGACCACAGGGTGCCGTCGATGTCGAAGACGGCGATGCGGTCCTCCTTGGGCACGAAGGAGGGGCTACCCTCGGTCGTCACCTGCTCGACGAACTCCAGGATCTTCCCCTTCGCCGCCCCGTCCTTCCAGGACGGCAGTGGATCTCCCGCCGCGAAGGCGCCGACGCTGCCGCCGACGACCAGCGCGCATGAAACAAAGAGCGCGTACAATTTCATCGTGTGCTCCCCAGATCCCGGAACGGGCCGCACATGCCGCCCGTCTTTATTGCCCCAGACGGTGACGGCATGGATGAAGACAGTCCGGAAACATGGAAACGTCTCCGCCTGCACTGGCCCGATCGAATGATAGGAGCGGCCTCGCCGGCGTCGCAAGTTGACTCCTCAACTGGATTCCCGCGCCCCGTCGCCGGCGGCCATCCGGAGTCCCGAAACCATCCCGTCGCATCGAGGAAAATCGTCGCTCGTCCAAGGGTTTGCGCCCGCCGGGCGGCTCCGTGACATAAAAGTCACAGGCCATCACGATCGACGCGCCGGGCCCGCGACCAAAAAGCCCCAAAATGGCCGACCCGCCTGCGCCTCTTCCGGGGCCTTCCGGCGTGGTGTTTCGCCCGGCCGGGCATCCCGAATCGCCGCCGCGGCTCCCTCCCCGGCCTCCGCAAACTTCCTGCCCGGCATCGCCGCCCGCCGCCCCCTCGCGGGGCTTGTGCCGCCACCTCCCCGCGGGAGACAATCACGGCGCGAGCCGGGGGAGGAACGATGGCGCGCTACGAGTACCGGCCGTTCCCGTACCGGCCGCCGCCAGAGCTCGCCGGCGAGCCGCCGCGGCGGCGGCCGGTCGCCGTCGTCGGTGCCGGCCCGGCCGGCCTCGCCCTCGCCGTCGATCTCGCCCTCTCGAACGTCCCCGTCGTCGTCCTCGACGACAACGACCGCGTCTCCACCGGCAGCCGCGCCATCTGCTGGTCGAAGCGGACGCTCGAGATCTTCGACCGGCTCGGCGTCGGCCGCCGCATGGTCGAAAAAGGCGTCACCTGGAAGATCGGCCGCCTCTTCCACGGCGACCGCGAGGTCTACGCCTTCGACCTCCTGCCCGAGCCCGGCCACAGCATGCCGGCCTTCGTCAACCTGCAGCAATACTACGTCGAGCAGTATCTCGCCGAGCGCTGCGCCGACTTCCCGGCGCTGGTCGAGCTGCGCTGGAAGAACCGCGTCACCGGCCTCGCCCTCCGCCCCGACGGCGTCGGCCTCGCCGTCGAGACCCCCGACGGGCCCTACACCCTCGACGCCGACTGGGTCGTCGCCTGCGACGGCGCCCGCTCCACCGTCCGCCGCGCCCTCGGCCTCGACTTCGTCGGCCACGCCTTCGAGGAGCGCTTCCTCATCACCGACGTCGAGATGAAGGCCGACTTTCCGGCCGAGCGGCGCTTCTGGTTCGAGCCGACCTTCCATTCCGGCCAGTCGGCGCTGCTGCACAAGCAGCCCGACGACATCTGGCGCATCGACCTGCAGCTCGGGCCCGACGCCGATCCGGACGAGGAGAAGAAGCCGGAAAATGTCGTCCCGCGCATCGAAAAGGTGATCGGCCACGGCGATTTCGAGCTCGACTGGGTGTCGGTCTACACCTTCCAGTGCCGCAGGCTCGAACGCTTCGTCCACGGCCGCGTGGTGTTTGCCGGCGATGCGGCGCATATCGTCTCGCCCTTCGGCGCGCGCGGCGGCAATGGCGGCATCCAGGACGTCGACAATCTCGTCTGGAAGCTGGCGATGGTGGTAAAGGGCGAAGCACCGGAAAGCCTGATCGCCACTTACGACGAGGAGCGCATCCACGGCGCCGACGAGAACATCCTCAACTCGTCGCGCGCCACCGCCTTCATGACGCCCAAGACCGGGATGGAGCGCATCTTCCGCGACAGCGTGCTCGACCTTGCCGCAGACCACGAGTTCGCGCGCAGGCTGGTCAATTCCGGGCGGCTGTCGCGGCCCTGCTCGCTCGAAGGCTTTTCGCTCCAGACGCCGGCTGCGGACGCGGACGGCCTTGCGCCGGGCGCGGCGATGGTCGACGCGCCGGTGGCGAACGGCGGCACGACATGGCTGCTGCCGCATTTCGCAGACGGCTTCTCGGTGATGGCGGTCGAGGCCGAGATTCCGTCGCCGCTACCGGAGGGCGTCGAGGCCGTGCTCGTCTCGCGCGATCCGCGCGACCGTTCGAACGCGGCGCGGTTCCTGCTCGACCACGAGGGCATGGTGGCGCAGCGCTACGGCGCGGGAAATATCTATCTCATCCGTCCCGACCAGCATGTCGCGGCGCGCCTGCGCGCACCGGGCGCGCAGGACATCGCGGCCGCCCACGCCCGCGCGACGGGGAGGCGCCCATGAGCAACGGCGACGCGGCAGGCCGCGACCGGCTCGGCGCCTTCGGCGACGATTTCTATGCGGCGCTGATGGCGGCCCACGAAGGGCTGACGAGCGAGGAAAGCGCGAAGCTCAACGCGCGGCTGGTGCTGCTGCTGGCCAATGAGGTGGGCGACCCGGA
>CALCDT010000138.1 GCA_937900425.1 uncultured Alphaproteobacteria bacterium
TCACCACATCCGGCGTCGCCGCAACACGGCCCTCCCCAGACGTCGTCTCCTTCGGAATGCTCAGTTTCATCGGCCTTCGCCCTCCCTCCGAAGTCCTGCGGGACCCGGATTATCTGGCATCTGTAATGCCAGTCTTGATCCTAGTGTATCGCGCCGGACCGTCGTCCGGCGCTGTCGATCGTCGATGGTTCCCGGCACGGGGCGACGCGGTGGCCCGCTCCATCGCGTGCCACGAGGCGTCGCCGCGCCGTGGTCAGGACGCCGCCTTGACCTGCTCTTCGACCACTTCCGGGAAGGTCGGGTAGAGGCCCTGAACCCGCGCCATCTGCTGGGCGAGGCCGAGGACGCAGTCAATGAACGGCGTCTCGATGCCGGCGAGGCGCCCCATCTCCTGCACCGCCGTCAGCAGCGCGTCGAGTTCGATCGGCTTGCCGCTCTCGACGTCCTGCAGCATTGAGGTGCGGTGGGCGCCGACCTTGGCAGCGCCGTTGATGCGCCGGTCGACGTCAACGCGGAAGGTCGCGCCGAAATGCTCGCCGATGGCCTGGGCCTCCAGCATCATCTTGCGCGCCAGCGACCGGGTGCCCGGATCGGTGGCGACGATGTCGAGCGTCGCGTGGGTCAGCGCCGAGATCGGGTTGAAGCAGAGGTTGCCCCAGAGCTTGATCCAGATGTCGTCGCGGATGTCGTCGTAGTATTTCGGCACGAGCCCGCCGGCTTCCAGCGCCGCGCCGAACTTCTTGACCCGCTCGCTGTCGGTGCGGTTCGGCTCGCCGAGGCCGAACTGGTTGCCGTAGATGTGCTTGATGACGCCAGGCTCGGTGATCTCGGTCGCCGGATAGACGGTGCAGCCGATCACGCGCTGCGGGCCGACCACGGTCCACTGGCGGTTGCCCGGGTCGACACTGGAGAGGCGAAGGTCCTTGAACTTCTCGTCGAGGCCGTAGAAGTACCACCACGGTACCCCGTTCTGGGCGGTGACGACGGCGGTGTCGGGCCCGAACAGCTGGGCCATCAGTTCCGCCGATTCCCACGCCTGGTGGGCCTTGAGGCCGCAGATCACGTAATCCTGCGGGCCGAGTTCGCGCGGGTCCTTGGCGGCCGGCATCCGCTCGACGATCTCCTCGCCGTCGACGATCAGCTTGAGGCCGTTCTGCTTGACCGCCTCCAGGTGGGCACCGCGGGCGACGATCGAGACATCGACGCCGCCCCGCTTCATCATCACCGCCATGTAGCCGCCGATCGCGCCGGCGCCGAAAATGCAGATCTTCATCTGGTCGTCCCTTCCTGGGCCGCCCGGCGGACCCTGCGGCCCGGTGGCGACGATACTGACGTTCGATCGCATGCCGCGGCGCCTGCGCCGCGCCCGGCCGGCACGGGTGCCGACGGTCGCCCTTGCGGAGGCCGCGCAGAAAAGCTCGGATGAGACGGGAAGCGCACGGCCCTCGAATGTCACGGCCCGGCGACTCCCCGAGCCGCGAAGGCTCGAGCGCGGCGACGCGCAATGTCGCGCCCTGCCGCACCGCCGGCCCCCGCCACCGCGCCGATTTCCCGGCTCGCGGACGGCCTCGGCCGTGATCTCGTCGTCTCCAACCCCGTACTTTTCTTTGTGGCATGCAAGATGCCAGAGCACCTCGACCTGTCAATCCCGCCCCGCGCCACGAACCCGGCGAACGAGCGGGAACGGCGCATTTGTCGCAGATGAAAGCTGCAGATTTCCGGGCTTTCCGCGGGTGGACGAACGACGCCGCGGCTCGGCTCATATTTTCTGAAGTGCCAGGGCAGCGAAAATGAAACGGCCGCGCGGGTAAGCCCGCGCGGCCGGCCGTGGACGTGAATGACGACCCCTGGGAGTGCGCCCGCCGTCAGGCGGCGCGGACCTGGTCGAGGAAGCGGCGGACGGTGTCGCCGAGCAGCGAGGCGCGGTTGAACATCGCCTCGACCGAAGACTGCATGTCGGCACTGAGCGAGCCGGTGCGGCCGGCGTCGGCCGAGACCTCGCCGATCGAGCGGGTGACGTCGCGGGTGCCGGTCGCCGCCTCGTTGATGTTGCGGGCGATCTCCAGCGTCGCCGCGTTCTGCTGCTCGGCGGCGGCGGCGATGGCGCTGGCGCGCTCCGACATCTCCGCGACCAGCGAGCCGGCCGACTTCGCCGCCTCCATCGACACGTTGGCGGCCGCCTTCATCTCGCTGATCTCGCGGTCGATCTCTTCGGTCGCCTTGGCGGTCTGTCCGGCCAGGGCCTTAACCTCGGACGCGACGATGGCGAAGCCGCGGCCGGCCTCGCCGGCCCGCGCCGCCT
Source organism: uncultured Alphaproteobacteria bacterium (assembly GCA_937900425.1). Lineage (GTDB taxonomy): Bacteria > Pseudomonadota > Alphaproteobacteria > Rhizobiales > Pleomorphomonadaceae > CALCDT01. The sequence goes on from CALCDT010000138.1 coordinate 2,303, forward strand.
CGATGGTGGCGTTGAGGGCGAGCAGGTTGGTCTGCGCCGCGATGTCGTTGATCAGCGTCGTGACGTCGCCGATCCGGTCGACGACGCTGTTCAAGGCCGCGATCGCCGCGCTCGAGCGCTCGACCTCGCGCACCGCGTCGGCGGCGATCCGCGACGACACGCGGACGGCGTCGTTGACCTCGCCGATCGAGGCGGAAAGCTCCTCGGTGGCGCTCGCCACGGTCTGGACGTTGGCAGTGGTCTGCTCGGAGGTGCTGGAGACGCTCATCGCCCGGTGGGTGGTGCCCGACGCGATCTTCGACAGCGACTTCGCCATCTCGTTGAGGCCCTGCGAAGCGGAGATGATCTCGTTGCCGATGGCGCCGACGCTCGATTCGAGGTCGCGGGCGACCTCGGCCATCGCCGCCTTGCGCGCATCCTCGCCGCGGCGGCGCTGCTCGGCCGCCTCGACCTCGAGGGCGCGGGTGCGGATCAGGTTTTCGCGGAAGACGAGGAGGGCGGAGCCCATCCGCCCGATCTCGTCGCGGCGCTCGTCCTCGCGCACACCGGCGGCGGTGTCGCCGGCGGCGAGCCGCTCCGTGACGCCGGCGAGTTCGGCGAGCGGGCGCGACACGAGGCGGAAGTTGAGGAAGGCGAGCAGGGCCGCCATCAGGCCGATGACCACGGCGGCGCCGAGGCTGACGCTCTCGACGAGGCCGAGCGCGCTCTTCTGCGCCGCCGAGGCCGTGGCGCCGGCCTCGCCGAGACGCTTGAGGACCGCGTCGATCCGCCCGTCGATGTCGGCGACCATGGCGTTGCCGGCGCCGGTGAGTTCGATCGCCTTGGCGAGGTCGACCGTCATCGGATCACGCATCAGGCCGATCTGGCGCTCCACCATGTCGCGCTTCCACGCCTGCCAGGCGTCGCGCACGCCCGCGAGCGCCGCCCCTTCGCCGGCGACCTTCTCGCCGTAGAGCGTCTGCAGCGTCTCGAAGCGCTGCCCGATGGCCTCGCTGGCCTGGCCGATCTCGCCGACGAAAGTGCGGTCGCCTGTGAGAAGGAAGTTCTTGAGGGCGAGGTTCTGGGCGGTCACCGCGGCCTTGAGGTCGTCGGTGGCGTCCATCACCTCGACGAGGGCGAGGTTGTTCTCGACCGAGACGGTCGCGACCTGCGAACGCTCGTAGACGATTCCCGAGGCGGTGATGGCGATGAGGGCGAGCATGCCGAAGGCGGCGAAGCCTTTCTTGGTGACGGAGATGTTCTTGATCATGGTGCGGTCTCGTATCGGCAAAAGGTCGAAGGCCGGCCCGGCCTCGTGTGCTCGCGTCAGCTGCCGGTGGCGGTCCGGCGCTCGAGCTCGGTGAGGTTGACCTCGACGGTGGCGGCGCCGATGCGGCCGGTCTCGTCGGTGAGCGTGAAGCTCACCTGGCCGCGCCAGACCTTGACCTCGTCGTCCCACTCCGGCTCGTCGATGAAGACGGCGTCGGCGCCGACGTCGTAGGTCTTCTGGAACTTCGCCTCGTCGCCCTGCCAGAAGTCGCTGGTGATCGAGCTCTGTCCGACGTTGAGGCCGTTGTGGTCCATCACGAAGATTTCCGCGAAGAGGCCGAGCGAGCGGCCCTGCATGCGGGTGAGATAGACCGACAGCGGGTTGGAGAGGGTCGCGGCGATCAGCGGCTTGTCGGCGGCTTCGCGCTCCGCGCGCCACTGCTGGTCGAGCCGGTCGATCTCGGCCGGGTCGAGCTTTTCGAGGCGGTCGTTCTGGGCCTTGACCGAGACGCGGACGATGTCCGTGTCGATCCAGCCGCGGATGTCCTTCATCACCGCCGGCGTCAGCAGGCCCTTGAAATCGGGGGCGGCGGGTTGAGCGGAGGCGATCGACGCCGACAGGGTGATGGCGAGAGCTGCGATGGAGAGGCCGAGTTTCATGAAAACGCTCCGGATGGTCCTCGCGGAGCCTCGGGCCTTTCGCTTAATTTTGAATAAAGTTGATGACGAATTGCCGCATCTGCCGCCGCAACTTCCCCTGGCCACCTCTGACATGTTCGCGGTTGCGAAAAGCAACGTCGCGACAGGGGGACAGCCTCGTTTGCACCGCAACAGGGCGCGGCGCCGCCAGGCGGGCGAAAATCGTCGAATGCGCAAGTATTTCCGTGCATTCACGGCCGCGAGCCGCAGCATTGCCCAACGCGCCGACCCGGGCGCTGGTCACCCGGAGACGTTTCCGCGCCCGAAGGGCCGCGATCCGGCCGCCGGCCACCTCGACGACGGAGCCCGTTCCGCGCGCCCCGGACGGCGCCTCCCGCCGTCAGTCGGCCCCGGTCGTCGCCGCCTCGTCCGCCATCACCTCGAACTCGAGGAGGCGGTAGAAGCCGAACAGTCCGGCCGCCCGCTCGCCGACGAAGCGCAGCCCCGGTGCGGCGGCGAGGAAGGAGGCGGTGATGCGCGAGTTCCAGCCGAGCGCCCGGCACAGCGGCGCGACCGCGTGGCCGAGCCGGACGCGCAGGCCGCTGTCGGCGGCGAAGTGGCCGAGCACCAGCACCCGCCCGCCGGGCCGCACCACGCGGCGGATCTCGGCGAAGACCCTGCCGGGATCCGGGACGACGGTCATCACGTACATCGCCATGGCGGCGTCGAAGCTCGCGGAGGCGAAGGTCATCGCCGAGGCGTCCATCTCCTTGACCGCCTCGACGTGGGAAAGCCCCTTGCGGACGATCCGGCGCCGGGCGATTTCGAGCATGTGCGGGCTGAGGTCGATGCCGGTGACGCGCACGCCGTCAGGATAGTAGGGCAGAGAGATCCCGGTGCCGACGCCGACCTCCAGCACCCGTCCGGTGCCCGGCGGCAAGGCGGCCACCGCATGCTTGCGCGCGCCGTCCATCACCGGTCCGAAGACGGCGTCGTAGACCGGCGCCCAGCGGGCGTAGGCGGAGATCACGTCCCTCTCGCGCATGCCGCGGATCGCGACCGCGGCGGCGCCCGACCCTTCGCTCCTGTCCCGACCGTCCCGCATGTCCTGTCCTTTCTCACGCAACCGATCGATCCCGGTCGTCGCCGTCGCTACGGCGCGACAAAACGTGCGCCCGGCGGTGCACCGTGCCTTCATCTACCCCAACGGCCCGGTCAGCAACCTGTTCCGATGACGACAAAGAGCCTCACCCCTCGTCCACGGTGCGCAGAGACGATCCCCGACCTCGCTCGACCCGGCCGCGAGCGCCGGTCCGAAGGTCCCGTCGGCGGCGCCCTCCTCGCGGGGTCGAACCGGTCAGCCCCCGGCGACGGCGAGCGGCCGTGCCGGCCGGGCCGTCTCGAACCGGTTGGCGGTGGCCGCGATGAAGCCGCCGCCGAGCAAGCGGGCGGCCTCGCCGATCCCGTCGTAGAAGACGCAGGCCTGCCCCGGGGCGACGCCCTGCTCTCCGTCGACGAGATCGACGGCGACGGCCCCCTCCGCCACCGACAGCAGCGCCGGCTGGGGCGGGCGGGTCGAGCGGACCTTGGCGAAGATCTCGAGGCCGCCGGGCGGCAGCGCGCCGAGCGCCTCGTCGCCGATCCAGTTGACGTCGCGCAGCAGGATGCGGCCGGTGAGCAGCGCCTCGCGCGGCCCGACGACGACATGCCGGCGGTCGGGATCGAGGCGGACCACGAACAGCGGTTCGCCGAGCGCGACGCCGAGCCCGCGGCGCTGGCCGACGGTGTAGTGGATGATGCCCTCGTGCCGGCCGAGGACGCGGCCGTCGACGTGGACGATCTCGCCGCCCTCGGCGGCGCCGGGCTTCAGCCGTTCGATCACGTCGGCGTATTTGCCCGACGGGACGAAGCAGATGTCCTGGCTGTCGTGCTTCTCGGCGACGACGAGGCCCATGCTGCGCGCGATGTCGCGAACCTCGGCCTTGGTCATGCCGCCGAGCGGAAAGCGCAGGAAGTCGATCTGTTCCGGCGTCGTCGCGAACAGGAAGTAGCTCTGGTCACGGTCGAGGTCGACCGGCCGCCGCAGCACCCGCCGCCCGTCCTCGAGGCCGGAGCGGATGTAGTGGCCGGTGGCCAGCGCCGCGGCGCCGAGGTCGCGGGCGGTCGCCAGCAGATCGGAGAACTTGACGGTCTGGTTGCAGGCGACGCAGGGGATCGGCGTCTCGCCGTGGATGTAGCTCTCGGCGAAGCGGTCGATCACCTGGTGGCGGAACCGCTCCTCGTAGTCGAGGACGTAATGGGGGATGCCGAGCGAGGCGGCGACGTCGCGGGCGTCGTGGATGTCCTGGCCGGCGCAACAGGCGCCCTTGCGGTGCACCGCCTCGCCGTGATCGTAGAGCTGCAGCGTCACGCCGACGACGTCGTAGCCCTCGCGCGCGAGCAGGCCCGCGACCACCGAGGAATCGACGCCGCCCGACATCGCGACCACCACCCGGGTCGCTTCCGGCCGGCCCGGCAGGCCGAGACTGTTCATCATTCTCTTCGCACTCGCTTCCGCACCCGCCCCGATCCCGGCGTCCGGCCCCGGACGTCTGAAACCGGCGTGCGTTTGAACCGGCCTCCCCCGCCCTCGCCCGAGGAGGCCGATCTGATCCGTTCATCGGCGCGCCGCTGGGAACCGTGACCGCCGCCCCGAACCGCCCCGCCTCACCATCCGGCGCCGGTCCCGAGACAGGGACGATCGACCCCGGCACCGCTTCCGCCATGCCCACCCCGCGCCGGCCTCGGACGCCGATCGGACGAGGGCGGGCTCCGGGAGACCTGCCCCGCCCCATGATCGGCCATGCAGGGGGCCGGCTTTCCCGATATGGGCGGCGCCGACGGCGCCGCAAGCGCGGCACGCGGACGAGCCGGCAAGAATTTCCCTGCGGCCCGGCAAGCGCTGCCGCGGCGCGGCGGGCGGACCGCCGCCGCGACGCGTCGAACGCTACAGACTTTTGTCGCCCCTGTCACCCGAGCCGCGGTTTTCGGCGGAAAGTCGCGCTTCTCGTCGGGGGCGAGGCGGCTGGCCTCGGCTTTGCTTAAGTCTTGGGCAGTTCAGAGGGTGCCGATGTCCATTCCCACGATCGCGATGTCCTTGAGCCTTCCCTCGGCGCCCGTCGGCGTCGCAGCCCAGGGCGCCCCGCTCGCCGGCCTCGGCGATTTCTCCGCCCTGCTCGCCGGCGTCTCCGGCCCGGCCCTCGGCGTCGCGACGACCGCCACGGCCGTCGGGCCG
>CALCDT010000139.1 GCA_937900425.1 uncultured Alphaproteobacteria bacterium
CATCAAGCCGACCTACGGCCGCTGCTCGCGCTGGGGCATCGTCGCCTTCGCCTCATCCCTCGACCAGGCCGGCCCGATCGCCCGCGACGTGCGCGACGCGGCGATCCTGCTGAAGGCGATGGCCGGCTTCGACGAGAAGGATTCGACCTCGGTCGACATCGCCGTTCCCGACTACGAAGCGGCGATCGGCAAGAGCCTCAAGGGGCTGAAGATCGGCATTCCCGCCGAGTACCGGGTCGAGGGCCTGTCGCCGGAGATCGAGGCGCTGTGGCAGCGCGGCATCGCCTGGCTGAAGGACGCCGGCGCAGAGATCGTCGACATCTCCCTGCCGCACACGCGCTACGCGCTGCCGGCCTACTACATCGTCGCGCCGGCCGAGGCCTCGTCGAACCTCGCCCGCTACGACGGCGTCCGCTACGGCCTCAGGGTCGGCGCCGACGACATCGTCGGCCTCTACGAGAAGACCCGCGCCGCCGGCTTCGGACCGGAGGTGCGTCGCCGCATCCTGATCGGCACCTACGTGCTGTCGGCCGGCTACTACGACGCCTACTACGCCCGCGCCCAGAAGGTGCGCACGCTGGTGAAGCGCGACTTCGACCTCGCCTTCGAGGCGGGCGTCGACGCCGTGCTGACGCCGACGACGCCGGCGGCGCCCTTCCCGATCGGCGCCAAGGCCGACGCCTCGCCGGTCGAGATGTACCTGATGGACGTCTTCACGGTGACGGTGAACATGGCCGGACTGCCGGGCATCTCGGTGCCGGCCGGCCTCTCCGCCGAGGGCCTGCCGCTCGGCCTGCAGCTGATCGGCCGCCCGTTCGGCGAGGAGACGCTGTTCACCGCCGCCGCGGCGATCGAGGCCAACGCCGGCCGCTTCGAGCCGCAGCGCTGGTGGGCCTGAGGCGGGAGAAATGGCCGCGCGCCCGACGATGTGGTAGGTTCCGTCGAGGAGCCTACCCATGCCGTCGCGCTACGATCTCGGTGAGCACTACGAGGGCCTCGTGCGCGACCTGGTTCGCAGCGGCCGCTACGGCTCCGCGAGCGAAGTGATGCGCGACGGGTTGCGCCTGCTGGAGGAGCGGGAGGCGCGGCGATCGGCGAGGCTGGAGGCGCTGCGGAGCTCCATCCGGGAGGGTCTCGACAGCGGCCCGCCCGAGCCGCTCGACATGGACGAGATCAGGGCCGAGGCGCGACGTCGCCGAGCCGCGCTCGATTCGTCCGGCCGTGACGCCTAGAATTCTCCGCACTCCCCGCGCCCGCCTCGATCTGATCGACATCGCCGCCTTCGTTGCCGCCGACAATCCGGCGGCCGCCGACCGGCTGCTGCATCGCTTCGAGGACGTGCTCGCGATGCTCGCGCGCAACCCGCTGATGGCGCGGGCCCGGCCGGAACTCGACGCCGACCTGCGCAGCTTCCCCGTCGGCAACTACGTCGTGTTTCTCCGGCCGCAGACCGACGGCATCCTCCTCGTCCGCGTTCTCAGCCGCTATCTCGACGTCGAGGCCGAGGATTTCGGATAGCGATCGCCCGGCCGCAGGGCCTCTCGGAGGAGCGGTCAGATCTCCCCCAGCCCGAGCCGGCCGACGACCTCGTCGGCGGCGACGGTGGCGGCGAGGCGGCCGCCGCGGACCGCCGCCTCGAGCTCGGCGAGGCGGGCGGCGAGGGCGCCGCGGCGGAGCGGGCCGAGCAGCCGTTCCTCGATCATCGACCACATCCAGGCGACCTGCTGGGCGGCGCGCGTGTCGGCGAGGCGGCCGGCGTCGGTGACGCGCTGCCGGTGGCGCAGGATCTCCGACCAGAGGCGGTCGAGCCCCTCGCCGGTGGCGCCCGACATGGTGAGCACCGACGGCACCCAGACGGCATCGCCGGCGCCGAGGATGTGCAGCGCCGCCGTCAGCTCGCCGGCGGCCTGGTCGGCGCGGGGGCGCCCCTCCCCGTCCGCCTTGTTGACGGCGAGGATGTCGGCGAGCTCGACGATGCCCTTCTTGATGCCCTGCAGCTCGTCGCCGGCGCCCGGCAGCAGGAGGAGCACGAAGGTATCGACCATGCCCGCGACCGCCGTCTCCGACTGGCCGACGCCGACGGTCTCGACCAGCACGACGTCGAAGCCGGCGGCCTCGCAGAGCAGCATCGTCTCGCGCGTCCGCGCGGCGACGCCGCCGAGGCTGCCGCCCGACGGTGACGGCCGGACGAACGCCGCGGGGTCGACGGAGAGCCGCGTCATCCGCGTCTTGTCGCCGAGGATCGAGCCGCCGGTCCGGCTCGAGCTCGGATCGACGGCGAGCACCGCGACGCGGTGGCCGCGCCCCGTCAGCATCGTGCCGAGCGCGTCGATGGTGGTCGACTTGCCGACGCCGGGCGTTCCGGTGAGGCCGACCCGGACCGCGCCGCCGGTCCACGGCAGCAGCGCCTGCAGGAGCGCCCGCGCCGCCCGGCGATGCTCGGCCTTGCGCGATTCGACGAGGGTAATCGCCCGCGCGAGGACGGCCCGGTCTCCAGCGACGATGCCCTCGGCGAGGCGTTCGACGTCGGCGGCGGGCGGACCTTTCATGCCGGCGCTCCTCGGGGATACGGACCGACCGGCGGTTAGCACGAACGCGCCGCGTCGTCGACGGCGCCGGATCGCCGCGCCGCCGCCTCGCCTTGATCGTTCCATCCCATCTGTGCTTGTGTCCGGCGGCGCCGCTCGCCCCCGGGTTCGCGGCCAGCCCGCCCCAGAAGAAGAGCCCGTCGTGCCCAAGGCCGCCAGCCGCCCGAGCCTCCTCAAGCGTGTCCTGCGTACCGTGCGGCAGAACCGACGCTACCACTTCCCCGGTCCGCGCCCGCAGATCCGGCCGCTGGTCGACCCGGAGATGCGCTATCTGGTGATCTGGTCGGCGAAGTCGGCCTGCACGACGACGCTGATCTGGTTCCTCAACGCCACCGGCCAGGCGGAGGCGGCACGCCGGCTCGACGACTGGCCGCACCGCTACCGCTCCGGGGTCCTCTACCGCTCGCCGGTCTACTACCGGATGACCGACGACGACGTCGGCCGCATGCGCCGGCTGCGCGTCTTCCGCGACCCGCTCGACCGGGCCGTCTCGTCGTACCGCCACGCGGTGTCGATGGGCTACGCCGACGCCGAGCTGTCCGCCTTCCTGCGCCGGCCGATCGATCCCGAGGCGACGTTCTCCTTCCGCGAGTTCATCGACTATCTCGAGACGGTCGACATCACCCGCACCAACCCGCACCACCGCCAGCAGCGCCAGCCGATCGAACTCGCCTTCCCGCCGACGGACTTCATCAACATCACCCGGCAGGACCTGTTCACCGAGCTCAACCGCTTCGAGGCGGCCCTCGGGCTGCCGGTGACGGAGTTTCCCGCCCTCGACTGGCTGCACCGC
>CALCDT010000140.1 GCA_937900425.1 uncultured Alphaproteobacteria bacterium
AGCCGACCGCTCATAACGGTCTGGTTGGGGGTTCGAGTCCCTCCGGGCCTACCAGTTTAATGTGCTTTCAAAGCGAAAATTTAAGATTATTGATATAAAGTATTTTAATGAAGACTACTATCAGGAAATATTTGTAGTTTATTTGTGAAGTAACTTTAGAATAGAGTCCATAAAATGGGGCGCTTTGAGGATGATTCGGCTTTTTCGGGGAGGGGGTATTGTGCCTAAGCTGCGAAGGGATGATTTTTCAAGAGCCGACGTGAATACACTTAGAACAAGAGTCGCTGGGTTTTGCTCGCGCCCTGAATGCCGTAAGATGACAATTGCCCCTGACCCGCGGTTTCCGCTTCAATTTTCAACTTTTGGAAGGGCTGCTCACATAACTGCTGCCGCACAAGGCGGGCCGCGTTATGACGAATCTTTAACGTCTATGGAACGAAAAAGTATAGATAACGGAATCTGGCTATGCGCGGATTGTGCTGATCTTATTGATAAGAATCATGGAAACTCGTTTTCTGTAGAGCTTCTTCGAACTTGGAAGATGTCTGCAGAGCGAGATGTGTATGATGCTGCCGTTCTAAATAGATCTGCACGTCCTCCTAGGTGGATGAATCGACTTGGAATTCCTTTCTATGTAAATCTTCCTAGAGTTCTTTGCATGGATGAAAACTTGGAATTGTCAGAAGAGACGTCGAGAAAACTTCATAACGGCTTTCCAAGGAATGAGTACATTTATGAATACTTATCTGAAGTCAGGCTTATACTAAGGAGAAGCTCGATTTATGCTGTAGATATCGAGCAATTATTATTTCCAAAAAAACAAGCGCGAGAAGGTCTGATTGTATCATTTTCTAGAGGTGTTCGTACAAAAAATGGAAAGAATACAACCCATGACGATGTAGCACGATACGATTTCAATTCGTCTCCGCTCTTTTATACCGATCTCTATGGGGCGCGATACATATTTCCTTATGATCCAAAGTGGTTGACTACGACTACTGCGATGGCGTCCATGCAGTCTGGCAACATTACATTTTCTGGAATTGGTCTTGTAAAAATAAACTCGGAAAGTGCAAAAGAAATTATTGTCTCGCCTTTAACATTTGGAGTCCCGGATATTTTGGGGCTGTGTTTATGATGGAAAGCTAATTAATTTACTTCTTAGTGTTTACGAGGGCATATTTGCAGGAAGTTTCGCTGTAAGCTGGCCAGTCTGCAGGCGAAGAGAGGTTCGTTAATTAAATAAGCAGTTCACCACTCCACCCACACCCCGCCCTGATCCGCCGACCTTACGCACGTCTCCACCCATCGCACGCCGTCGAGGCCGAGGGTGATGTCGGGGAGGGGCAGGGGCGAGCGGCGGGTGGGGGCGGCGGTCTCGGCGGCTTCGATGGCGTGGGCAAAGCGGCGGTAGAGGTTGGCCCAGGCGTCGAAATAGCCCTCCGGATGGCCGCCGCCGATGCGGTCCTCGGCGCGGGCCTCCGCGTGGAGATAGGCCATCGCCCGGTCGAGCAGGCGCGGCGGCTCGCCCTGGATCTCGAGGCGGAGCTGGTTGGGATGCTCGTCCCACCATTCGATCGAGGCCTTCGAGCCGACGACGCGGATCGTCTGGCCGTGCATCGCCCCGGCGTTGACGGCGGAGATCCACGCCGTGCCGAAGGCGCCCGTGGCGTAGTCCATCAGCACCACGGCGTTGTCCTCCAGCGGCGCCCGCGAGGGGACGAAGCTCTGGCGCGCGCACATCAGCCGGCGGATCTCGAGCTCGGGGCAGATCACCTGCGACAGCGCGAAGGGATGGGTGCCGAGGTCGCCGAGCACGTAGGAGGGACCGGCCACCGCCGGGGTCATCCGCCAGCGCGCGGCGGGGTCGGCGTCTTCCACCGGGGCGGAATGGAAGCCGTGGGCGAACTGCATGTTGACGAGGCGGATGTCGCCGAGCGCGCCGGAGGCGACGAGGGCGCGGGCCTCGGCGATCATCGGATAGCAGACGTAGCCGTAGGCGACGGCGACGACGAGGCCCTTGGCCTCCGCGAGCCGCTTCAGCTCCTCCGCCTCGGCGAGCGTGAAGGTCAGCGGCTTCTCGCAGAGCACGTGGAGGCCGTGTTCCAGCGCGGCTTTGGTGATGGCGTAGTGGGTGGCGTTGGGCGTCGCCACCGAGACGGCGCGGATGCCGTCCTCGCGCGCCGCCTCGGCCGCGAAGAGGCTCTGGTAGTCGCCGTGGCAGCGGGCGGGGTCGAGGCCGAGGTCGACGCCGAAGGCGCGCCCGCGCGCCGGATCGACGTCGAAGGCGCCGGCGACGAGATCGAAATGGCGGTCGCGCAGGGCCGCCGAGCGGTGGCTGTAGCCGATCTGGCTGCCGGCGCCGCCGCCGACCATGCCCCAGCGGATCGCCCCCCGCGTCTCGCGCCGTCCGTCGATCATGATGGTCTTCCTCCCGTCGGCGTCATCGCGTGCCGTCTGCGAGCGATAGGACGGGACCAGTTGGCCGAAAAGCGCTAACTTGATGGGAAGCCATCGGCGGTGAGCGACGGGGCGGCGGAGTGACGGGGCGGATGGCGCGCAAGGTGACGATCGAGGACGTGGCGGCGGCGGCGGGCGTGTCGACGGCGACGGTGGACCGGGTGGTGAACCGGCGCGGCGGCGTTTCGGCGGCGAAGGAGGAGCGGGTGCCGCCGGCTCGGCCTCGACCGGCGGCTCGTCCACGCGCCGACCCACATCAAGCGCATCGCCGTGCTGCTGCAGCCGCCGGTGAACCCGTTCCACGGCGAATTGCAGGACGGCATCGCCATCGCCCGCAAGATCCACCACGACCTCAACCTGCAGCTTTCCGTGCGCCACATCGACCCCAACGCCCCGGAGAAGACCGCGGCGACGATCGACGGGCTCGCCGGAAAATGCGAGGGCATCATCCTCTCGGCCCCGGCCTCGCCGGAGATCGTCGCCGCGCTCGGCCGCGTCACCGCGACGATCCCGGTGGTGACGGTCGCCTCCGACATCGACGGCTGCGGCCGCGCCGCCTTCATCGGCCCCGACGACGAGCACGCCGGCCGGGTCGCCGGCGACCTGATGGGCCTCTTCACCCGGCCGGACGGCGGCGACATCCTGATGGTCGCCGGCCGGCTCGATTTTCCCGGCCACCGCGCCCGCGCCAGGGGTTTTTCCGACGTGCTCGCCGAGCACCATCCCCATTGCCGGGTGGCCGAACTGGTCGAGACCAACGAGAGCGACGCCGTCACCGAGGAGAGGGTCCACGAGGCGCTGAAAGCGCGGCCGACGATCCGCGGCATCTACCACATCTCGGTCGGCGCGGTCGGGGTGGTGCGCTCGCTGGAGCGGCTCGGACGGGCCGGCGACGTCGCCGTCATCACCCACGAAGCGACGCCCGAGCGGCGCAAGCTGCTGAAGGAGCGGCGCATCCACGCGGTGATCGACCAGAAGCCGCTGCTCGAGGCCCGCCTCGCGGTGCGCACCATGGCCCAGCTGCTCGGCCGTCTCGACGGCGAACCGCGCTCGATCTACACCGACATCCAGATCTTCATGGCGGAGAACGCGTGAGCGCGCCCGTCGTCCTCGCCGGACCGGCGCTTGACAGCGACCGGTCTCGCGCCCCATCGACGGGGGCGGCCGGCGGCTCTGCGCGCGGCGGCCGAAGAGTTGCGAGTGCCATGTCCTTTCCCGTCCCCGCCGCCGATCTTCCTCGGAACAGCCTCGCCTTCGAGACGGTGCCGCTGGTGAAGCCCACCGGCTTTCGCGAATACGACGCCCGCTGGTGGTTCGGCCATCCGGGTGCGGACAAGCCGCCGGAACTCAACCTCATGGGCGTGCAGGCGCTCGGCATGGGGCTCGGCACCTTTCTGCACGAGCGCGGCGTTCCGCCCGGGATCGTCGTCGGCCACGACTTCCGCAGCTATTCCGCGGCGATCAAGCTGGCGCTGACGCAAGGGCTGATGGCGGCCGGCGTCACGGTGCACGACATCGGCCTCGCCCTGTCGCCGATGGCCTATTTCGCCCAGTTCGCCCTCGACGTGCCCGCCGTCGCGATGGTGACGGCCTCGCACAACGACAACGGCTGGACCGGGGTCAAGATGGGCTGCGACCGGCCGGTGACCTTCGGGCCGGAGGAGATGGCGCGGCTGAAGGAGATCGTGCTTTCCGGCGCCTTCCGCCTCGCCCCCGGCGGCGGCTACCGCTTCGTGCCGGGCTTCTTCGACGCCTATCTGCAGGAACTCACCGGCGGCGTGCGGCTGTCGCGGCCGCTGAAGGTGGTCTGCGCCTGCGGCAACGGCACGGCGGGAGCCTTCGCGCCGCAGGTTCTGGAAGCGATCGGCGCGGAAGTGATCCCGCTCGACTGCGACCTCGACCACAGCTTCCCGAACTACAATCCGAACCCCGAAGACATGGCGATGCTGCACGCCATCGCGGCGAAGGTGCGGGAGACCGGCGCCGACCTCGGCCTCGGCTTCGACGGCGACGGCGATCGCTGCGGCGTGGTCGACGACGAGGGCGCCGAGATCTTCGCCGACAAGATCGGCGTCATGCTGGCCCGCGACCTCTCGGCGCTGCATCCGGGCGCCCGCTTCGTCGTCGACGTCAAGTCGACCGGGCTCTATATCACCGATCCGGTGCTGCGCGAGCGCGGGGTCGAGACGGACTATTTCAAGACCGGGCACTCCTACATCAAGCGCCGGGTTCGCGATCTCCAGGCGCTCGCCGGCTTCGAGAAGTCGGGCCACTTCTTCTTCAACGCCCCGATCGGCCGCGGCTACGACGACGGCCTCGTCACCGCCATCGCGGTGCTCGAGATGCTCGATCGCAACCCCGGCGCCTCGATGGCCGACCTCTACCGGGCGCTGCCGCTGACCTTCGGCTCGCCGACGATGTCGCCGCACTGCGCCGACGAGGTCAAATACGAGGTGGTCGAGCGGGTGACGGCGCGGCTGACCGCGATGCGGGCGGCCGGCGAGCCGCTGGCCGGGGCGGCGATCGAAAGCCTCGTCACCGTCAACGGCGTGCGCGTGACCCTCGCCGACGGCACCTGGGGGCTGGTGCGGGCCTCGTCCAACAAGCCGGAGCTGGTGGTGGTGGTCGAAAGCCCGGTTTCGAAGGAGCGGCTCCACGCGATGTTCCGCGCCCTCGACGCCGTGCTGCGGGAGAACCGCGAAGTCGGCGCCTACAACCAGACGATCTGAGGGGGGAGAGATGGCTCCGAGCGTTCGTCACGCATTCCCTTTTCCCCGCCGGGGAGAAGGTGCCCCGAAGGGGCGGACGAGGGGCGGACCCGTCCCGGCATTCGGCGCTTCGACCCTGACGAGAGGCCGCGCCCCTCATCCGGCCCTCCTCTCGTCCCTCACCCTGAGGAGGCCCGAAGGGCCGTCTCGAAGGGCGGGGGCGGCCTCGTCCTTCGAGACGGGCGCTCACGCGCCCTCCTCAGGATGAGGCCGGTCCGACCGCTTCATCTGTTCGCTCTTCCGACGCCCGCCTGTTTCGAGGACCGCCCATGACCGCCGATCCGCGCATCCTTCCCGTCCTGCTCGCCGGCGGATCGGGCTCGCGGCTGTGGCCCGTCTCGCGCGACGACATGCCCAAGCAGTTCCAGCCGCTGACCGGGCCGCTGTCGTCCTATCAGGAGACCTGCCGGCGGGTGTCCGACGCCGGTCTCTTCGCCGATCCGCTCGTCGTCACCAACGAGGCCTTCCGCTTCTTCTCGCGCCGGCAGGCCGAGGAGGTCGGGGTTGCGGCGCGGGTGGTGCTGGAGCCGGCGAGGCGCGACAGCGCGGCGGCGGTGGCGGTCGGCGCGGTGCTGGCGGAACGGCGGAACCCCGGCGGGCTGGTGCTGGCGCTCGCCGCCGACCACGTGGTGCTCGACGACGACCTCTTCCTCGACGCGGTGCGCCACGGCGCCGAGGCGGCGCGGGACGGCGCCATCGTCGTCTTCGGCCTGAAGCCGACCGAACCGCGCACCAGCTTCGGCTACATCGCCCGCGGCGCGCCGTTGTTCGGTGACGACGTCTTCGCGGTGGAGCGCTTCGTCGAGAAGCCGGACCGGGCGCGGGCAGCCGACTACGTCAGGGCCGGCCACCTCTGGAACTCCGGCAACTTCCTGTTCCGCTCCGACGTGATGATCGCCGAATTTGAAAGGAACGCGCCGGAGATTCTTTCCGCCGTCGTCGCGGCGATCGACGCGGCGTCGGAGGATCTCGGCTTCCTGCGGCTCGACACGGCCGCCTTCGCGGCGGCCCCCGCGATCTCGATCGACTACGCGGTGATCGAGAAGGCGGAAAAGATCGCGGTGGTCGAGGGCCGGTTCCGCTGGTCGGACATCGGCTCGTGGGACGCGATCTGGGAGGTGAGCGACAAGGACGAGGTCGGCAACGCCGTGACCGGCGAGGCGCATCTCGTCCGCTCGACCGACTGCCTCGTCGTCTCGCCGGACCGTCTCACCACGGTGATCGGCATGGACGAGGTCATCGTCGTCGCCACCGAGGACGCGGTGATGGTGGCCCCCAAGCGCGAGGCCCAGGCGGTGAAGGGCCTCGTCGAGGCGCTGAAGGCGGCGGGCCGCGGCGAGGCGGCGCGCCACCCCGGCGAGCACCGCCCCTGGGGCGCCTTCCGCAGCCTCGCCCGCGGCGAGCGCTATCACGTCAAGCGGATCACCGTGCTGCCCGGCGGCATCCTCTCGCTGCAGAAGCACTTCCACCGCGCCGAACACTGGATCGTGGTCGCCGGCACCGCCGAGGTGACGATCGGCGAGGAGGTCCGCATCCTGCAAGAGAACCAGTCGGTCTACCTGCCGCTCGGCATCGTCCACCGCCTCGCCAACCCGGGAAAGATCGCGCTGGAGGTGATCGAGGTGCAGACCGGATCCTATTTCGGCGAGGACGACATCGTCCGCATCGAGGACGTCTACAAGCGGGAGTGAGGGACGGGGGCGCCCGGCCTCGATCCCGCAGGGGACGGCGCCGCTAACGCTTCGTTTACCATAACAGCAGAAATTTCGCCTCGGACGACCGTCGTCGAACGAGGAGATGAAATCGATGTCCCGCAGCCTGTCCTGCGCCGCCGCCGTCGCCCTGGTGATGCTCGCGGCTCTTCCCGCCCGGGCCGAGGACGACGACGAGATCCTCGTCGCCCCGTCGGTGGCGATGCCCTTCGACTGGTCGGGCATCTACGTCGGCGCTCACGCCGGCTACGGCTTCGGCGAGACGGAATCGAACCTCAAGCGGCAACTCGGCTTCTCCTCGCCGCTCGGCTCCCTCGACGTCGACGGTTTCGTCGGCGGCGTCCACGCCGGCATCACCTATCAGATGACCGGCTTCGTCGTCGGCCTCGAAGCCGATTTCGGCGGTTCCACCGTCGGCGGCAGCGGTGTGGACACCAATCCGCTGTTCGTCGGTCCGGTGCACGGCACCTGGGATCTCGAATGGCAGGGTTCGGTGCGCGCCCGCCTCGGCTACGCCGTCGACCGCCTGCTGGTCTACGGCACCGGCGGCTTCGCCTACGGCAACGCCGCGATCAAGGCCTCGGTGACGAGCGCGGGCGGCGGCGGCCCGGCGACGGCGGCCGCCGCGGCGGCGACCACGACCTCGGCCAGCGAGGACAAGTTCCTCACCGGCTGGACCCTCGGCGCCGGCCTCGAATACGCCTTCACCGACAATCTGATGGCGCGTGTCGAATACCGCTACACCGACCTCGGCGAGGCGACCTACTCGGCGACCACCGCCCTCGGCGCCGGCTCGGCCAGTTTCGGCGTCACCGACAGCCAGGTTCTCGCCGGCATCAGCTACCGCTTCTGAGCGGGGGCTTCGGGGGGCGAGGGAATACGGCCGCCGCCGCCACGCGCCGGCCGTTTCGGGTTCGAGGGGGAGGAGGCGCTGGGCGGTTCGCGCCGGGCGGGGCGGAGTTGTCCCGTTCGATTCGAACCCCGGTCTCTCCACCGTCATCACCGACCTCGCGCCCTGTCGTCCGCTTCGCAAAGGGTTCCTGTCGATCGACGCCTGATTTCACGACGACAATCGCCGGCATGCCTTGTGCTGGCTCGGAGCGGCATCTCGGCCCGGCGGCGGCGCCCCCGACGAATTCCCTCTCGGTCGTCATCGCCGGGCTCGACCCGGCGACCCAATGGCCGTGCGGCGAAGACCGGTCCAGGGTGTTGATTTAATGGAATTGTCACCCTTCTCCGACACCGTTCCGCTCGGCGAGGCCATTGGGTCACCGGCTCGAGGCCGGTGATGACGGAAGAGAGGCAGAGCTTCCTGACGGCCGCCGAATATGCCGAACCGGACAGCAGTGGCGAAGGCGGACCATGACGGACGGAGCGCGACCAAGGCGCGGAGTCCGATGCCGGCGAGCCCATGAACGGAGCTGCCTCCTTGTCCTTGAAGAGCATCCACCTGTGATCGTATCGCGGCTCGCGCCTCGCGCCACCACCGGCTTCCCCCGCAATCGCCAGCGCACCGTCAGCCGGTCACGCGGTCCCGTCTCCGGTATCGACGGCGACCGCCGACACCCGACCGCCGCCCCCGACTGCCGACTGCCGACTGCCGACTGCCGGCATCGACCCGGCGCCCCCCGTTAACCAATCGGTAACCATGCACCCGGCAATTATTGCCCACCGGCGCGTCGCCGGGCGAAGCAGGTGAGTGGGACCAGGATGGCGGACACCGGCGCGGCGACCTCGGGCGGCTTCAACATCGCCAATCTGAAGCGTACGGTGCTGCGCGGCGACGTCGGCCTCGCCCTCGGCGTGATGGTCATCCTCGTGGTGCTCATCCTGCCGATGCCGGCGCTGCTGCTCGACATGTTCCTCGCCGTCTCGATCATCTTCTCGGTGATGATCCTGATGACGTCGCTGTTCATCCAGCGCCCGCTCGAATTCTCGTCCTTCCCGACCGTGCTGCTGATCGCGACCATGCTGCGGCTGTCGCTCAACCTCGCCTCGACGCGGCTGATCCTCGCCCACGGCCACGAGGGCGAGGCGGCCGCCGGCCACGTCATCGAAGCCTTCGGCAGCTTCGTGATGGGCGGCAACTTCGTCATCGGCCTCATCGTATTCGCCATCCTCGTCGTGGTGAACTTCATCGTCATCACCAAGGGTTCGGGCCGCATCGCCGAGGTCGCCGCCCGCTTCACCCTCGACGCCATGCCCGGCAAGCAGATGGCGATCGACGCCGACCTCTCCGCCGGCCTCATCGACGAGAACAGCGCCCGCCAGCGCCGCAAGGACCTCGAGGACGAGAGCTCCTTCTTCGGCGCCATGGACGGCGCCTCGAAGTTCGTGCGCGGCGACGCCATCGCCGGCCTGCTCATCACCTTCATCAACGTCATCGGCGGCATCGTCATCGGCGTCGTCCAGATGGACCTGACCTTCGCCGAGGCCAGCCGCAGCTACACCCTGCTCACCGTCGGCGACGGCCTCGTCTCGCAGATCCCGGCGCTGATCGTCTCCACCGCGGCCGGCCTGCTGGTCTCCAAGGCCGGCGTCACCGGCGCCGCCGACAAGGCGCTGATCGACCAGTTCTCGAACTATCCGACCGCCCTCGGCATGTCGTCCTTCGTCATGGCGGTGCTGGCGCTGCTGCCGGGCATGCCGGTCGTCCCCTTCCTCGCCCTCTCCGCCGGCGCCGGCTGGCTCGCCTATCGCGCCGGCGGCTGGCGGCGCAAGAAGGAGGAGGTCAAGGCCGAGGAGAAGGCCAAGGCCGAGGCGCCCCCGCCCCCGCCCGCCGAGGAGCCGATCACCTCGGCCCTCAAGATCGACGAGCTCAAGGTCGAATTCGGCTACGCCCTGCTGCCGCTGATCAACGGCGCCGGCGGCAACGGCGACAGGCTCTCCGACCAGATCAAGGCGCTGCGCCGGCAGATCGCCATGGAGATGGGCTTCGTGATGCCGCCGGTGCGCCTGCTCGACAACGTCCAGCTCACCGCCAACTCCTACGTCATCAAGGTCAAGGAGGTCGATTCCGGCTCCGGCTCGGTCTTCCCCGGCCAGTTCATGGTGATGGACCCGGCCGGCAAGCCGGTCGCCCTGCCCGGCACCCAGACCACCGAGCCGACCTTCGGCCTGCCGGCGACCTGGGTCGAAGGTTCGCTGCGCGAGGAGGCCGCCATCCGCGGCTACACCGTGGTCGACCCCGCCACCGTGCTCTCCACCCACCTCTCCGAGGTGCTCAAGAACAACGTCGCCGAACTGCTGTCCTACGCCAACGTCAAGGCCCTGCTCAAGGAACTGCCGAAGGAGCAGGCCAAGCTGGTCGAGGACATCAGCCCGAGCCAGATCTCGACCTCCGGCATCCAGCGCGTGCTCCAGCAACTGCTGCAGGAGCGCATCTCGATCCGCGACCTCTCCACGATCATGGAAGGCATCGCCGAGGCGGTCGGCTTCACCCGTTCGACCCAGGCGATCACCGAGCACGTCCGCGCCCGCCTCGCCCGCCAGATCTGCGCCCAGCACACGGCGCCCGGCGGCTACCTGCCGCTCGTTACCCTTTCGCCGGTCTGGGAACAGGCCTTCATCGAGGCCCTCGTCGGCGAGGGCGACGAGAAGCGCCTCGCCATGGCGCCGTCGAAGCTGCAGGAATTCGTCGGCAAGGTCCGCGACGCCTTCGAGGACGCCGCGCGCAAGGGCGAGTTGCCGGTGCTGATGACGAGCCCGATGGTGCGCCCCTACGTCCGCTCGATCGTCGAACGCTTCCGCGCCCACACCGTGGTGATGAGCCAGGCCGAGGTCCACCCCCGCGTCCGCCTCAAGACGGTCGGGATGATCTGACTCCGGCTTCCGGTTGAGACGCCCTCCCCCCTCACTTGAGTGGCGGCGGAGGGAGTGGCTCACGACCGCGTCGGATCACGGCCAGGGAATCGGGGCGCGCGCCCTCCCGAAGACCGCTCCACCATTATTCCTGCACGCAAGCACTGCAACCCGGGTCGCGTTCGGCCCCAGTCGATCGACGCCTTGATGCCATACCGATAGTCGTCGGCGCGCCTTGTGCGGATTCGCAGCGCTTCTCGGCCCTGCGGACCGCTGCACCACCGAATTCCCTCTCCGTCGTCATCGCCGGGCTCGACCCGGTGACCCAATGGCCGTGCGGCGAAGACCGGGCCAACGCTTTGACCAAGCGTGTTTGTCTCACTCTCAAGGCCATTCCGGCCGGTGAGGCGATTGGGTCACCGGCTCGAGGCCGGTGATGACGGAAGAGAGGCTGAGATCCCCGACTCACGCCGAATTTGCCGAACCGCACGGCAGTGCGCGCACGCCGAAATCCGCCCCCGCGGGCGTCGCCATTGCGCCGGCGTACAAGGCTCCCCGCCGCTCCGACGAAGCCGCCGCCCTTCCCAGCCGCTGCCGCGACCCCGCCCCATTCGTCCGATCACTTCGCCCCCGGCCGGAACAATCGCGCCGACCCGGCATTCTTCGGAAAATGCCGCACGGACCGGCGGCGACCCTTTTTCATCGAAGAGGCGGGGCGAACCGTTCCAGATCCGATCGTGAGACTTCCGAGGCATCCGGCTTCGGAAAACACGGCCTCCCGGGACCCTGCGGTCGTCGGGACGCCGCCACGTGACGACGAGGAGCACGCCCGCGCACGAACCGCGGAAAGCGAAAGCCATGGCCACCAACGAATCGATCGCGTCCTCGTCTTCCCCGATCTTCGCCCTGCGTCGCGGCGACGTCAGGTCCCGCATCGCCCGGCTCGCGCCCGAGAGCTTCGGCCTCGACGCCGCCATCGCCGGCTCCACGGCCTTCGCCATCCTTTGGGCGATCGGCGTCCTCGTCGTCTCGCTCGGCGCGATGATGCTGTTCGCCGCCTCCGGCGACACCCGCTTCGTCGACGCCTACGGCAACGCCGACGTCATCGCCGCCGCCCTCGCCCTGCCCGGCGGCATCGCGGTGATGATCTCCAGCCTGTCCCGCCGTCGCTGACACGCCGGGCGAACCGGCCTCGGCCGGTCGGCCGTGCTCCCGGACGCCCGAGCCGGCCGGCTCAGCCGGCCCGCGTCAGCCGCGCGACCTCCTCGTTCTGCAGCCGTCCCGCCCCGTCGGCGAGCAGGTGCCCGTCGAGCGACTGCGCCGCGACGAGGCGGGCATAGGCCCCGCCCCGCGCCATGAGGTCGTCGTGGCGCCCGGTCTCGATCACCCGGCCCTCCCCCATGACAACGATCCGGTCGGCATGGCGCACGGTGGCGAGCCGGTGGGCGATGACGAGCGAGGTCCGGCCCTCCGCGAGTTCCGCCAGCGCCTCCTGGATCGCCCGCTCGGTCTCGGTGTCGAGTGCCGAGGTCGCCTCGTCGAGGATCAGGATCGGCGGGTTCTTGAGGAAGATCCGCGCGATCGCCACCCGCTGCTTCTGCCCGCCGGACAGCTGCACCCCGCGCTCCCCGACCACGGTGTCGAGACCGTCCGGCAGGTCGGCGACGAAGCCGCCGAGCCGGGCCCGCCGCGCCGCCTCCAGGATCTCGGCGTCGCTGGCCCCGAGCCGCCCGTAGGCGATGTTCTCGCGGATCGAGCCGGCGAACAGGAAGACGTCCTGCTGGACGATGCCGATCTGGCGGCGCAGCGAGGCGAGGGTCAGATCGCGCACGTCGTGACCGTCGATCAGGATGGCGCCGCCGTCGACGTCGTAGAAGCGCGGCACCAGCGACAGCAGCGTCGTCTTGCCGGCCCCCGAATGGCCGACGAAGGCGACCGTCTCGCCGGCGGCGAGTTCGAGGTCGACGCCGGTGAGCACCGGGCGGGCCGGATCGTAGCCGAAGGTGACCTTTCGGAAGCTGAGGCCGCCGGCGAGCGGCGGTGCCTCGACCGCTCCCGGCCGGTCGGCGATGTCGGGCTCGGTCGCCAGCAGTTCGCGGTAGCGGGCGAAGCCGGCGATGCCCTTGGGATAGGTCTCCACCACCGCCGCGATCTTCTCCAGCGGCTGGTAGAACACGTTGACGAGCAGCAGGAAGCCGACGAAGCCGCCGACCGTGAGGCTGCCGGTCGAGACGAACCACGCCCCGGCCAGCAGAACCAGCACCTGGACGAGGCGCATGCCGAGGTAGTTGATCGTCAGGCTCGCCGCCATGATGCGGTAGGCACCGAGCTTGGTCGTCATGTAGGCCCGGTTGTCGGCGGCGAACAGCGCCCGCTCGTGGTCCTCGTTGGCGAAGGCTCTGACCACCCGGGCGCCGCCGACGTTCTCCTCGATCCGGGCGTTGAAGGCGCCGACCCGGCCGAACTGGTCGCGCCAGTTCGCCGTCATCTCGCGGCCGAAGCGCAGCACCAGGAAGAGGATCAGCGGCACGATGACGAGGGTCATCGCCGCCAGCGGCGCGTGGACCGTGAACATCAGGGCGAGCGCGCCGAGGAAGGTCATCACCGCGATGAACAGGTCCTCCGGCCCGTGATGGGCGACCTCGCCGATCTCCTCCAGATCCTTGGTCAGCCGGCCGATCAGGTGGCCGGTCTTCTGCTTGTCGAAGAAACGGAAGGACAGCGTCTGGAGATGGTCGAAGGCCCGCCGCCGCATCTCGGTCTCGATGCTGATGCCGAGCACGTGGCCCCAGTAGGTCACCACCGCCATCAGCACCGCGTTGACGACGTAGATCGCGAGCAGGCCGACGACGGCGAGGATCAGCAGCGTCCAGTCGCCCCGGGGCAGCAGGTCGTCGACGAAGGCCGTCACCGCCAGCGGAAAGGTGAGGCTCAGCAGCCCCGACAGCACCGCGCAGCCGAAATCGAGGAAGAACAGCCGCTTGTGCGGGGCGTAGTAGGCGGCGAAGTCCTTGAGCAACGGCGGTGAGCCTTCTTCTGTCCGTAGGAGGAGGCGAGGGACGGTCCGGATCGACCCGCGCCCGCCGGCCGGCACAGCACAATCAAATTTGACCGGCACTTTCAAGTTTTTCCGGCCAAGGTCGCCGCCTCAGCGGAAATCCCGGGTCTGCTGGCGGAAGCGGTCGATGTGACGGTCCGGCTCGTAGAGATCGCGGGCCGGCCAGCCGCGTTTCGGCGCCCCGCGCGGGTCGACCCCCGGTCCGCCGTGGTGGAACTCGTCGCCGCGCCCGTGCGGCAGCGGAAAGCGTGGCTCCTCCGCGCCCTCCCCCTCCGGCACCGCTGCCGATCCGCTTTCCGCCCCCCTGCCCGCCACCCCCGCACCCGGCCCCTCGCGCCGGCCGAGATCCTGCAGCAGGCGGGTGAGGTCGTGGAGACGCTGGACGACGAGGTGGATCACCTCGCCCTCGCGCTGGACCCGGCCGTCGGCGGCGATCATCGAGGCGCCGAGCACGATGCCGCGCTGGCGCTCGAACAGCTTCGGCCAGACGACGAGGTTGGCGATGCCGGTCTCGTCCTCGAGGGTGATGAACATCACCCCCTTGGCGCTGCCGGGCTTCTGGCGGACCAGTACGAGGCCGGCGGTCGCCAGCCAGGCGCCGTCGCGGGCGGACAGAAGATCGGCGGCCGGGCGGATCCGTCGGGCGGAGAGGTCGGCGCGCAGGAACGAGACCGGGTGGCGGCGCAGGGTCAGCCCGGTGCTGGCATAGTCCTCCACCACCAGCCGGCCGGCGGCCATCGGCTTCATCGCCACCGGCGGCTCGACGATCTCCGCCCGCGCCGCCCCGCGGTCGGCGGCGGCGAACAGCGGCAGCGGCTCGTCCTTCAGCGCCTTGATCGCCCACAGCGCGTCGCGCCGCGACAGCCCCATCGACGGCAGGAAGGCGTCCGCCGCCGCCAGTTTCTCGAGGGCGGCGACCGGCACGCCCGAGCGCCTCCACAGCTCCTCGACACTGGAGAAAGGCACCTCCGCCCCGTCCCGATCCGCCCCGATCTCCGCCCCCGTCGGCGCATCGTCCTCCGCCCCGGCCGCCCCGTCGCCGTCCTCCTCCTCGTCTCCGCCCGCTCGCGCCGCGACGATCCGGGCCGCCTCGGCGTTGGCGAGGCCCTTGACCATGCGAAAGCCGAGCCGCAGGGCGAGCCGGCCGGTGGCGGGATCGGCGGGCGGCTCCGGCACCGTGTCCCAGCGGCTCGCGTTGACGTCGACGGGCCGCACCTCGACGCCGTGCTCGCGGGCGTCGCGCACGATCTGGGCCGGGGCGTAGAAGCCCATCGGCTGGGCGTTGAGCAGGGCGGCGCAGAAGACGTCCGGGTGATGGCACTTCATCCAGCACGAGGCGTAGGCGATGAGCGCGAAGCTCGCGGCGTGGCTTTCGGGAAAGCCGTAGCTGCCGAAGCCCTCGAGCTGGCGGAACGTCCGCTCGGCGAAGTCGCGCTCGTAGCCGCGCGCGGCCATACCCTCGATCAGCTTGTCGCGGAAGGCCGAGACGGTGCCGAAATTCTTGAAGGTCGCCATCGAGCGGCGCAACTGGTCGGCCTCCACCGGCGTGAAGCCCGCGCAGGTGATCGCCACCTGCATCGCCTGCTCCTGGAACAGCGGCACGCCGAGGGTCTTGCCGAGCACGGCCTTCAGCTCCTCGGTCGGGTATTCCACCTTCTCCCGGCCCTCGCGGCGGCGCAGGTAGGGGTGCACCATGTCGCCCTGGATCGGCCCGGGCCGCACGATCGCCACCTCGATGACGAGGTCGTAGAAGGTGCGGGGCTTCAGCCGCGGCAGCATCGCCATCTGCGCCCGGCTCTCGATCTGGAAGACGCCGAGCGTGTCGGCCTTGCGGATCATCGCGTAGGTCGCCTGATCCTCCGCCGGCACCGAGGCGAGGTCGTGGACGATGCCCTTCTCGCGGGCGAGCAGGTCGAAGGCCCGGCGCATGCAGCCGAGCATGCCGAGGCCGAGCACGTCGACCTTCATGAATTTCAGGACGTCGATGTCGTCCTTGTCCCATTCGATGATCTGGCGGTCGGCCATCGCCGCCGGCTCGATCGGCACCAGTTCGTCGAGCCGGTCGTCGGTCAGCACGAAGCCGCCCGGATGCTGGGAGAGGTGGCGGGGAAAGCCGATCAGCTCGGCGGTGAGCTGGAGCGTCAGCCGCAGGCGGCGGTCGGTCGCGTCGAGCCCGGCCTCGGCCACCGCCGTCTCCGGCACCCCCTCGCGCGACCAGCCCCAGACCCTGGAGGACAGCGCCGCGACGACGTCCTCCGGCAGGCCCATCGCCTTGCCGACGTCGCGCAGCGCCCCCCGCGCCCGGTAGCGGATCACGGTGGCGGTCAGCGCGGCGCGCTCGCGGCCGTAGGTCTCGTAGATCCACTGGATCACCTCCTCGCGCCGCTCGTGCTCGAAGTCGACGTCGATGTCGGGCGGCTCCTTGCGCGCCTCGCTGACGAAGCGCTCGAACAGCAGGTTGGACCTCTCCGGATCGATCGAGGTGATGCCGAGCACGTAGCAGACCGCGGAATTGGCCGCCGAGCCGCGGCCCTGGCAGAGGATGCCGCGGCTGCGGGCGAAGCGGACGATGGCGTTGACGGTGAGGAAATAGGGGGCGTAGCCGAGCTTCTCGACGAGGGCGAGTTCGTGCAGGAGCAGCCGGCGCGTCTTCGCCGGCACGCCCTGCGGATAGCGCTGCGCCGCGCCCTCCCAGGTCAGGCGGACGAGATCCTGCTGCGGCGTCACCCCCGCCGTCGAAACCTCGTTGGGATACTGGTAGCGCAGGTCCTCGAGCGAGAAGCGGCAGCGCCGGACGATCTCCATCGACCGCTCCACCGCCTCCGGATGGCGGGCGAACAGCCGCGCCATCTCCCCGGGTGGCTTCAGGTGGCGGTCGGCGAAGCGGGTCTTGCGGAAGCCGGCCTCGTCGATGACGACGTGCTCGCGGATCGCGGTCAGCACGTCCTGAAGGATGCGCCGGCGCGGATCGTGATAGAGCACGTCGTTGGTCGCGACCGGGGCGACGCCGGCCGCCCGCGCCATCGCGACCAGCGCCTCGATCCGCTCCGCGTCGCCCGGCCGGCGGCGCAGCGTCAGGGCGAGGTGGGCGCCCTCGCCGAACACTTCGGCGAAGGGGCCGAGCCGGGCTGCCAGCGCCGCGTCCGGGGCGTCCGGCAGCAGGATCGCGGTCATCCCCCCGGCGTGGTCGGCGAGATCGGCGAAGGCGAGCCGGCAGCCGCCCTTGCCGGCCCGGCCCTTGCCGAGGGTCAGCAGCCGGCACAGCCGGGCGTAGGCCGGCCGGTCCTCGGGGTAGACCAGCACGGAGAAGCCGTCGGCGAGGTCGAGCCGGCAGCCGACCACGAGCCCGACCCCGCTCGCCCGCGCCGCCTCGTGGGCGCGCACCACGCCGGCCAGCGAATGGCGGTCGCAGACGCCGAGGGCGGGAAGGCCGAGCTCGGCCGCCCGCGTGAACAGCTCCTCGGCGTGGGAGGCGCCGCGCAGGAACGAGAAATTGGTGGTGACCTGGAGTTCGGCATAGGCGCCCATCGCTCTCACCCGAAGAAGCCGTGCAGGAACCAGCGCTGCGAGCCGGTGGCCGGGTCGAGCCCGTCGCCGGAGCGGTAGAGCCAGAAGCGGGCGCCCTCCTCATCCTCGACCGCGAAATAGTCGCGCACGGCGTAAAGCTCGGCGTCGCGCTTCCACCATTCGCCGAACAGCCGCTCCGGCCCGTCGGCGCGCAGGATGCGCCGGCGCCGGCCGCTCCAGACGAAATGCACCGGCGGGTGGTCGGGCAGCAGCGCGATGGTCTCGACCGGCTCGGGCCGGGCCAGCAGGCGCACCGGCCGCGGCAGGTCGGCCGGCCACGACGCCGTCACCGTCTCCAGCGGCCCGACCCGGCGCACCGAACGCTCCGGCACCTCGCTCTCCACCGGCGCCGTGCGGTAGACCCGGCCGCTGCCGAAGCGGTTCATCAGCCGGTCGACGAGGCCGGAGAGATCGGGCGCCGGCCGCTCGCCGCCGAGGCTGCCGTGGAGCTGGCGCGCGCCGAGCGGCTCGGCCAGTGGCACGCCCACCGTCATCGCCTCGATGCCGAAGCCCGGATCGATGGCTCCGAGATGCTCGCCGAGCAGCCGGTGGAGGTGGACAGGATCGCGCGAGGGCGCGGCGGTGCCGATGCGGATCGCCGAGACGCCGCCGTCGACCCGCTGGCACAGCAGGTCGAGCCGGCGGGCGCCGAGCCCGGCGGCGGCCATCCGCCCGCACAGCCGGCGGCACAGCGCCGCGGCGGCGAAGGCGATCTGCTCGGCCGTGGCGATCGGCTCGGCGAAGCCCTGGCGCTCGACGAGGTCGGCCTCGCTCGCCAGCGCCTCGAAGGGTTCCGGCAGCAGGCCGAGCGCCTCGTCGAGCCGGCGGAACGGCTCCGGTCCGAAGCGCCGCGTCAGCGGCGCGCGCGGCAGGTCGATGAGATCGCGCACCAGGGTGAAGCCGA
>CALCDT010000141.1 GCA_937900425.1 uncultured Alphaproteobacteria bacterium
GAGGCCGACGACGCCCGCGGCGGCGATGTCGGCGATCAGACGGGCGTCGACGCCGCGGTCGGCGAAGGCGACCGCGATGGTGCGCGCACGGGGCGCCACCGAGGCGCCGAGGGCGGCGACGAGGCGCGGCAAAGCCGGGCCGGGAAACAGTCCGACCTTGACGTAGTCGACGCCGGCGGCAGCGACCGAGAGCGCCGTCGCGACGACCGCGTCGATCTCCTCCGACGGAATGTCGCCCGTGGTGGCGCTCACCGGCCGGCGGCCGGCGACAGCGGCGACGGCGGCGGCGAGCGTCGCCGGGGCGACGGCGCCGAGCGAGCCGGCCGACG
The DNA here is from genome assembly GCA_937900425.1 of uncultured Alphaproteobacteria bacterium. Lineage (GTDB taxonomy): Bacteria > Pseudomonadota > Alphaproteobacteria > Rhizobiales > Pleomorphomonadaceae > CALCDT01. The sequence continues at coordinate 330 of CALCDT010000141.1, forward strand.
GCTCCTTGAGGTCGACGATGTCGGCGCCCCCGAGGACGGCGATCTCCGCTTCCGCGGCGTCGCGGGCGCTGACGAGGAGGCGGGTCCCGGTGCCGGCGACGATCATATCGCCCTCCCGAGGACGACCTCGGCGGGTCTCGGGGTGGGATCGGCGGCGACGTCCGCGAAGAGCCGGACGTGCTCCGCCGCCCGCACTGCGGGGTCGCGACGGCCGGCGGCGTCGAGGGTGACGGCGAGGTCGCGCAGGATGGTCGCGGGGCGACCACCGATCTCGACGATGCGGTCGGCGAGCATCACCGCCTCGCGGGTGTCGTGGGTGACGAACAGCACCGTCGCCGGCCGTGCCGTGAGCAGGTCGAGGAGCAGCAGCCGCAGGCGTTCGGCGGTCGCCTCGTCGAGCGACACGAACGGCTCGTCCATCAGCAGCACGTCGGGCTCGGTCGCGAAGGCACGGGCGAGGGCGGCACGCCGCTGCATGCCGAGCGACAGCTTCTCCGGATGCAGCGCGACCGAATCGGCGAGGCCGACGAGCTCGATGAAGCGGGCGTCGAGGCCACGGGCGATCTGGTCGGGCGTCAGCGCCAGGCGGACATTCTCCGCGACGGTCCGCCATGGCAGCAGACGCGGGCTCTGGAAGACGTAGGCGAGATGCGGCCGCGGCGGCGCCTCGCCCTGCGCGCCGGTGCCGGTGAACCGCGTCCGCCCGGTATAGGCGCGGTCGAGGCCCGCGACGATGTTGAGGAGCGTGGTCTTGCCGCAGCCGGACGGGCCGATCAGCGCGACGAAGCCTCCCGGCGCCACGGTCAGGTGGAAGTCGGCGTAGACCACCCGCTCCGGTGTCTCGCCGGTGGCGGCGAACGCCTTGCGCTCCAGCGTGATGTCGAGCCCGGTCATCGACGCCATCGGTTGGCTGCCCGCTCCCAGGGCTGAAGGATGAGGATCTCGATCGCCTGCACGACGAGGATGAAGGCGATCGCATAGGCCAAAATAGAGGCGACGTCGAACAGTTGGAAGTAGAGGTGCAGCTGGAAGCCGACGCCGTTGGAGCGGCCCAGCAGCTCGACGACGAGCACGATCTTCCAGACGAGGGCGAGGCCGGAGCGGGCCGCCGCGGCGAGGAAGGGCGCGAGCTGCGGCATCACCACGTGGCGCAGGCGCTTGCTCCACGAGAAGCGGTAGACGGTCGCCATCTCGTCGAGGTCGCGCGACAGCGCCCGGGCGCCCTCGCGCATCGTGACGGCGGCGTTGGGGATCTTGTTGATGGTGACGGCGAGGATCGCCGCGACCTCCGTGAGGCCGAACCAGACGTAGCAGAGGATGATGACGACGAGCGCCGGCAGGTTGAGGAGCAGCACCAGCCAGCCGTCGAAGAACCGGTCGGCGCGCGGATGGCGGCCGAGGGCGACGCCGATGGCGCCGCCGATCAGGATGGCGAGCAGGAACGAGGCGGCGACGCGGGCGAGGGTGACGCCGACGTTGAAGGGCAGGGCACCCGAGGCGGTGTCGCGGACGGCCGCCGCCAGCACGGCTGCGGGGCCGGGCAGCACGCGACTGTCGGCGAAAGTGGCGACGGTCCACCACAGCACCGCGAGCGCCACCAGCGACGCGATGGTCCATCCCGCCCGAGCGAACGCCTGCATCAACCCGCCCCGGTCGCCTTCGGCTCGTCGCGGCGTGCGGTCACGGCGGCGTCACGACGAAGATGGCCGGGTCGAAGCGGGTCTTCTCGTCGACGAGTTCGGCTCCGCCGACCGCCGCGAGCGTGTCGTAGAGCGTCCGCGCCGAGCCGGTATAGGCGTCGGTCCAGCCGGCGACGATGCCCTCGCGGTAGCGCTTTCTCAGCGCGGCGAACTCGCTGTCGTTTCCGGCCTGCATCAGCGGGCGGATGCGGTCCCACTCGGCGTCGGAGGTGGCGAGGATCTCGTTGGCGGCGCGCACCGCCTTGAGGAAGCCGGTCATCGCGGCGGCGCGCGGGGCGAGCCGCGCCTCGCTCCAGACGAAGCCGACGAGCGGCGGCGCGGGGGAGATGCCGAGGGCGTCCATCATCTCGGGCACGCCGAGCACCTGCTTCAGGCCCGATCCCTCGAGCCGGGCGGCGAAGTGCCAGTAGGTCAGGACGGCGTCGAGGTTGCCCGAGAGCAACTGCTCGCTGAGGAGCGGCGGCGCGCCGTAGGCCGGCTCGCTCGCCTCGGCGAAGTCGACGTTGAGCGTCTTCTCGCCGTAGCCGCGCAGCAAGAGCCAGCTCTTGTCGAGCGGCCCGCCGGCGACGCCGAGGCGCTTGCCGACGAGATCCTTCGCGTCGGATACGGGGCCGTCGGCCTTGGCGACGACGGCCCCGAGCGACGCCGAATAGGGGGCGAACAGGATGTCGTCGCCCTCGCCGCGGGCGCGGAGGGCCCAGAACCAGTCGGAGGTGATCACGTCGACGTCACCGGCCTGCAGCGCGATCGAGGCGCCGTCGCGCCCGGCGAGCTCGACCATGTCGAGACGGAAGCCGTTCTGTCCGTCGAGGCCGTGATGGCGGATCACGTCCATCAGCCAGTTGACGGTCCCGAACTTGAGGACGCCGATGCGGATCGCCGACGTCTCCCCGGCCGCGGCCGTGGCCACGCCGGCGAGAAGCGCCAGCGCCGCGACGAGCGCCCGCGACGCGTCGCCAATGCGATGCCTCCAGTGTGGCCTGCCGAAGCTCATGCGACTGTCCTCCCGGCCGCCACGGGGCGGCTTCGTGTGTCAGGGCGCCACGGCCGCTCCGCCGGGCGCCTCGTTCTTCAGGATGCGGTGGGCGAGCAACCAGCGGACGCCGCGCGTCCACGACTCGTCGGTGTTGCCGCGGATGCTGGTGCTGCCGTAGCGAAGGACCTCGCCGCCCGGCACCGCGCGGACGTAGACGTGCAGATCGAGGATGAGGTTCGAGACCTTCTGCACCACGGCGATCACCGCGACGTCGGCGCCGAGACGCCGGGCGATGTCGATCTCGCAGCCGTTGCAGGTCCGCAGTGGGCTCGCCGCCTCGATCGCCGCCGCCTCGGGCGCGGTGTCGACGACGACATAGTCGCCGGATGCGGCGAGCCCTTCGGCGAGGGTGCGGGTGATCAGCGCGAGCCGGGCGGTCTGGTCGGCACGCGCCCCGCCGTAGGCGCCCTCGGTGCTGGTGTCGACGAGCTCCGACGGGAATACGGCGGCCTTCTGCGGCACGGCGGCGGCGGGACCGCCCGGGAGCAATCCGAGCAGGCAGACGGCCGCCGCCAGCAGGAAGCCACCGGCCCGTCCGGGCGGGCGGTTGCCGTCGCCGGCACTCCGGCATCCCGGCATGATGGCCTTCCGCGGCATTCGTCTCGCTCCCGTGGTCCGGCGCTTGCCGGCCGGCTCGCCGATGCATTCTATGCGGCGGATTATAAGAATCAAATCAGAGTATCGCGGGGCGGTGTAATCTTATTATATTTTTCATATGAAACTCCGCCTTGAAAGGTGGTGAAGTCTTCCGCATCATTTTAGAAAATTCATATTGGAGGAGCTCAAGAGGATGCATCGCAGTCCGAATGCGCAGTACTGGCGGCGCCACTTGGTCGGTGCTTCGCTCGTCGCGCTGGTCGGCGTCGCAGCCCTCGTGGCGCCGGCGCCGGTCGAGCCGGTGGCGGCGCAGGCCAACGCCGAGGTCGCCGTCGTCAAGATCGGCCTGCTGCGGCAGGCCGTGGACCGGCCGCTGCCGCTTTC
>CALCDT010000142.1 GCA_937900425.1 uncultured Alphaproteobacteria bacterium
ACCTACTACGGCGCCGAGAAGGTGATGCCGCACTACAACGTCATGGGCGTCGCCAAGGCCGCGCTCGAGGCCAGCGTGCGCTACCTCGCCGTCGACCTCGGCCCGAAGGGCATCCGCGTCAACGCCATTTCCGCCGGCCCGATCAAGACGCTCGCCGCCTCCGGCATCGGCGACTTCCGCTACATCCTGAAGTGGAACGAATACAACTCGCCGCTGCGCCGCACGGTCACCACCGACGAGGTCGGCGACGTCGGCCTCTACCTCTGCTCGGACCTCTCCCGCTCGGTCACCGGCGAAATCCACCACGCCGACAGCGGCTATCACGTGGTCGGCATGAAGGCGGTGGACGCTCCCGACATCTCGGTCGTGAAGGACTAGTTGCCTCAACGGGCGGCGTGATCGTCGCGTCGCGACTCCTTGCTGGGGATAATCTGTCGGTGGCTGTTAATATCCGGGATATTCTCTATTTGTTCTCGGCGGAGGTTAACAAATCGTAAACTGCAGCGATTCTTGCGAGTCGTTTGCGGCTAGAACGGAAGCATGAGCTGATTCGCGGCGGCGAGGTTCTCATGCAGTCGAGCGGCAGAACGCCCCTCTTTTCATTTGAAATCAAGGGAGTGTCCAAGAATGGTGCCCGTTGGAGCCTTAGCGTCAGCATTCCCTACCGGTTCGCCGCGGTCGTCGCCGCCATGGCTATGGCAGCACTCGCCGGGGTGGATCTAGATCTGAGAGAATTGGTTGAACTCCTGCGTGTCTCGAACTGACTTGCCGCACCCCGCCCATCCCCTCGTCTTCATCCGCCACGGCGAGACCGACTGGAACGTGGTGAAGCGCCTGCAGGGCCGCACCGACATTCCGCTCAACGACACCGGCCGCGGCCAGGCCCGGCGCAACGGCGCCGTGCTGCGCGAGCATTTGCGCGCGAGCGGCCACGACGTGGAGGATCATGTCCTTCTCGCCTCGCCGCTCGGCCGCGCCCGCGAGACCGCCGAGATCGTCGCCGCCACCCTCGGCGTCGACCCCGTCCGCATACGCTTCGACGAGCGCCTCGCCGAGATCCGCTTCGGCACCTGGGAAGGTCACTCCCTCGCCGAGATCGAGGCGACGCGGCCCGACGAGTTCGCCCCGCGCCGCCTCGCGCCCTACACCCATCGTCCGCCGGGCGGCGAGAGCTACGCCGACGTCGCCGAGCGCCTCGAAGGCCTGCTCTCGGCCCTCGCCGGCCCCGCCATCCTCGTCTCCCACGGCGGCGTCAGTCGGGCGCTACGGGCGCTGCTCACCGGCATCGACGGGCCGGACATCGCCACGCTCCCGGTGCCGCAGGACCAATTCTTCCACTGGCATGCAGGCGAGGGACGCTGGATCTGAGGGCCGGTCGGGGAGGGCAATGGGGCCGCACCCCTCATCCGCCCTTCGGGCACCTTCTCCCGCAAGGGGAGAAGGGGAGTATGTGGAGAAGTTCGGAGTTGATCCTCCGCCTTCAGCGGGCGCGGCCTGAGATCGGCCTCGGAGTCAGCCGCGGCAGCCTTCTCCCCTCGCGGGAGAAGGTGCCCGAAGGGCGGATGAGGGGGCTGTCCGAGGACGGGCTGAGGGCGGATGAGGGGGCTCGCCGCAGCCTCTCCGCCGCCACCGCCGATTTGACCCCTTCCCCGCGCCCGCATAGAAAGCAGCGGACCCATTCCCGCCGGACCCTTCCCATGTCGCACAACAGCTTCGGCCATCTCTTCCGCGTCACCACCTGGGGCGAGAGCCATGGGCCGGCGCTCGGCTGCGTGGTCGACGGCTGCCCGCCCGGGCTGACGATTTCGGCGGAGGCGATCCAGGGCTGGCTCGACCGGCGCCGGCCGGGCGGCTCGCGCTTCGTCACCCAACGGCAGGAGCCGGACACCGTCGAGATTCTCTCCGGCGTCTTCGAAGACGACCGTACGGGCGGCCTCGTCACCACCGGCACGCCGATCTCGCTGATGATCCGCAACGTCGACCAGCGGTCGAAGGACTACGGCGAGATCCGCGACCGCTACCGACCGGGCCACGCCGACTACGTCTACGACATGAAATACGGCGTGCGCGACTATCGCGGCGGCGGGCGCTCGTCGGCGCGCGAGACCGCGGCGCGCGTCGCCGCCGGGGCGGTCGCCCGCCTCGTGCTGCCGGGGGTGACGATCCGCGGTGCCATGGTGCAGATGGGGCCGCACGCCATCGACCGCACGCGGTGGGATTGGAGGGCGGTCGACGAGAACCCGTTCTTCTGCCCGGACCGGGAGACCGCGCGGCTCTGGGAAGACTATCTCGACGGCATCCGCAAGGCCGGCTCGTCGGTCGGCGCGGTGCTGGAGGTGGTGGCCGAAGGCGTGCCCGCCGGCCTCGGCGCGCCGGTCTACGGCAAGCTCGACCAGGACATCGCCTCGGCGCTGATGTCGATCAACGCCGTCAAGGGCGTCGAGATCGGCGAGGGCTTCGCCTCCGCCGTCCTCACCGGCGAGGACAACGCCGACGAGATGCGCCTCGGCGCCAACGGCCAGCCGGTGTTCCTGTCGAACCACGCGGGAGGCATCCTCGGCGGCATCTCCACCGGCGAGCCGATCGTCGCCCGCTTCGCCATCAAGCCGACCTCCTCGATCCTGACCCACCGCCGCTCGGTGTCGGCGACGGGGGAGGAGGTCGACCTGCGCACCAAGGGCCGCCACGACCCCTGTGTCGGCATCCGCGCGGTGCCGGTCGGCGAGGCGATGATGGCCTGCGTGCTCGCCGACCACCTGCTGCGCCACCGCGGCCAGACCGGGCGCCCCGGCCCGGTCGACTATCCGCCGCACCGGGCCTGAGTCCCGGCCCGCGTCGAGGCGCCTCCGCAGGCTCGGCGGACGCACGTTCGATCAGTTGACGCCCTTCTCGGCGAGCCAGGCGTTCATCTCCGCGATCTCCTTCTCCTGCGCGGCGACGATCTCCTCGGCGAGTTTGCGGATCTCGGGGTCGGCGCCGTATTGCAGCACCACCTTCGCCATGTCGATCGCGCCCTGGTGATGGGGGATCATGCTGCGCACGAAGTCGACGTCGGCGTCGCCGGTCAGCGGGATGTTCATCGCCTCGTGCATCCGGGCGTTGGCGGCGACGAAGGCGGCGCTGGCGGCCGAGACTTCGGGGCTCTCCTTGCTCATCGGGCCGTGCTCGCCGTGGTCCATCCCCGGCATCATCATCGTGTCGTTGGCCTCGCCGTCGTCGACGGCGGTCTGCGCCGGCGCGGCGGCCGGGGCGAGGGCGAGCAGGGCGGCGAGGAGGAAGGCGGAAGCGTGGCGCGGCATCGGGACTGTCTCCGGGCGCGGCCCGCGGCGGCGGGCCGTCTGATGCGAGAATCTTTGCCAACCGGCGCGTTTTTGTGACAGAGGAACCGCGACGGCGCCAGTGCGCCCGCCATGCCGGCCGGCGGCCGGCCGCGGACCGCTCCGCCCCGAGCGACACGAGGACCAGACCATGACCGACAGCCTGCCCGACCGCCTCTCGACCGACCCCGACAGCCCGTTCTACGACGAGGATCTGCTCACCCGCGGCGTCGGCATCCGCTTCAACGGCACCGAGAAGACCAACGTCGAGGAATATTGCGTCTCCGAAGGCTGGATCCGCGTCGCCGCCGGCAAGACGCTCGACCGTCGCGGCAAGCCGATGACCCTGAAGCTCAAGGGCAAGGTCGAGGCTTTCGTCAAAGACGCCGAGTGAGACGAAGACGGTCTGCGCGCGGTTGCAGCGTCCCTCGCTACGCGGGTCGCGGCGACGGACCGCTGACGATCGGCAACGCGGTGTTCCCCATCGGCCTGCAGCAGCGTGACTTTTCGGCCACGCTGCGACTTCAGGTGGACGACGGTCCAGCTTGCACCATGAATCGGACTCGCCTTCTTTCGGGACCCGGACGACACTGCCTCCGGTTGTCGACCGTCCGGGGGCGGGCGACGACGGGGCGGCCGACTCGGCGCCCGGACCGCGACGCGTGATCGGGGGATGGAATGAAGGCGACTGGAATGATTCTGGCGGCCGCGCTGGCGCTGGCCGTGAGCGGGTGCGTGACACGCGAGTCCGAGAGCGGGCCGCAGGTTATCAGGCCGGGCGGTAGCTTCACCTGGTTCTACTACTCGTCACCCAAGCGATTCTGTCAGGTCGGCATACCGGCGGAATACAAGATCATCACGCCGCCGCAGCATGGCCGGCTCGAGATCGTCACCGAGCGCGGCCGGGACGACAACGAAGGACGGGCGTGCAGCGGCAAGGACATCAAGACGACCGGCATCGCCTACAGGGCGCCGGCCAACTATGCCGGACCTGACCGCTTCGTGGTTGAAGTCGGCCGGCAGCGGTACACCAACGCTTCGATCCGGGCGTGGCGGCGTTACGAGTATCAGATCATCGTCAAGTGAAGTGCGAACGGGGGGCCGTCGGGGGTGTGCGTTCTCCGGGTGCGGCGCGGCCTCGATCTTCTTCCGTCGCGACGCGCACCGCCTCGCGGCACTCGAAGGTCGGGCGCGGCCGGCTTGCGCCGCCGCGCCGCGATCGTCGATCCCTCGCCGATGCGCCAATCTCGATACGGGTTGATCGGACGCCGTTCCGAACGTGGATTCCTTGTATCGATCGTCAGGCGCGCAGACCCGAGTGGCAATTCCGCCACGCTGCGACCTGAAGTCGAATAGGCCACGTTTTCCTCGTGTTGACGGACTCGCTTTACCCGACCGGCCGAACCATTCTCCGGCTGGTTGTCGCGGGTGGTATGGCGCATTCAACGGGGCGGGTCGACGGCGCCGATCGCTCGGACGGCTTGTGCAGCATGGATTTGCAAGAGGGTCATATGATCAACGGGTGGGTCAGGGGGATCGTTCTCGCGGCGGCGCTCGCGACGAGCGGTTGTGTGACGACGATGCCGCAGGACGGTCCGGCCACGGTTGCGGCGGGCGAAGGCTTCTCCTGGTATTTCTATTCTACCGACAAGCGCTGGTGCGACACCGGAATGCCGTCGCTGATCAAGATCATCACACCGCCGCGACATGGTCGGGCCGAGGTGATCATGGAACACGTCACGGTCGATGACGAGGACAAGAAGTGCAACGGCCGCACGTTCAAGGCCAACAAGATCGTCTATGAGGCTCCCCGGGGTTACAAGGGACCGGACGACTTCGTCATCGAGGTCGGAAGCCAACGCTACGTCGGCAGTTCGATCCGGGCATGGAAGCGGTACGAGTACAAGGTCATCGTCAAGTAAGGCTTCCTGGCGTCAGGCCGGCTTCTCCGATCCCTTCGGGGAAAAGCCGCAGGGGAAACGCCACGATCGCCCGATCGAAAAACGACCGCCCCGTCCCCTCTCGCCGGAGAGGGAACGGGGCGGTCGCCTTGCCGGTGAGCCCGGCGCGAGCTGGTCGTCGTGCCGTCAGATCCGCCCGAGCAGCAACAGGATCAGCACGACGATCAGCACCGCGCCGAGGATGCCGGAGGGGCCGTAGCCCCAGCCGCGCGAGTGCGGCCAGGCCGGGATGGCGCCGACGAGCAGCAGGATGACGATGATCAGCAGGATGGTACCGACGGGCATGGCTCTCTCCTCCCGGGGCGGCTTCGGCCCGGCTGGGTGAACGACAGGGGATCGATCGGGGTCGTGATGGTGCCGGAACGTCGACGATGCCGGGTTGGTTCCGCGCGAGAGGGGGCGACGCGAACGCCCGGCAGGTCCGCCGCACGGGGCTGAGGGGACGGACGGGTCACGGCGGAGAGACGGCGCCAGAAGACTCGCAGCCCGTCCGGGTACACCTCCGGAAACGGCAGGGTCATGAACCGGACGGCCGTGCCGGCCACGACGGCGCCGCCGCCCGCCGCCCGAAACCGCTCGCCCCCGGGAAGGCTGCACGGCCGCGGTCCGCACGCCGGCTTCGGCCGGAGCCTGCGATCAGCGCCGCAGCACGGCAACGGCCTCGACGTGGGCCGACCACAGGAACTGGTCGACGGGCGTGACCGCGCCGAGGCGATAGCCGCCGTCGACCAGCAGGCGGCAGTCGCGGGCGAGCGTCGCCGGATTGCAGGAGACGGCGACGACCACCGGCACCGTCGAAGCCGCCAGCGCCCCGGCCTGGGCCGCGGCGCCGGCCCGCGGCGGGTCGAACACCACGGCGTCGAAGCGGGCGAGTTCCGCCGGGCTCAGCGGATCGCGGAAGAGGTCGCGCCGTTCGGTGGTTAACGTCTTGAGGCCGCCGGAATGGCGCGCCGCCCGGTCGAGCGCGGCGAGGGCCGACCGCTCCCCCTCCACGGCGTGGACCCTGGCGGTTTCCGCGAGACGGAAGGTGAAGGTGCCGGCGCCGGCGAAGAGATCGGCGACCGAGGTCGCGGTCCGCGATGCAGACCCCTTATGCCCCGGATCCCCGCTTCCCGCGCCGCCGATCGCCGCCGTGACGAGGCCGGCCAGCGCCGCCTCGCCGGCGGCGGCCGCCTGCAGGAAGCCGCCCGGCGGCGGCACCACGGCGGCGCGGCCGAAGGCGAGCATCGGCGGTGTGCGTTCGACCACGACTTCCCCGGCCGCCGCCAACCGGGCGAAACCGGCGGCCATCGCCGTCTCGACGAGGGCGAGCCGGTCGCGGTCGACGTCCTTCGCCGACAGACCGCCGAGCGCGACGTCAAGGCCGGCGGCGGTGGCGACCACCGTCACCGCGAGATCGCCCTTCTTCGGCGCGGCGATGCCGGCGAGCCGGGCGAGGGCCGGCAGGGCGGCGACGATCGCCGGCTCGGCCACCGGACAGGCGGTGATCGGTACGATGCGATGGCTCTTGCGGCCGTGGAAGCCGAACAGCAGCCGCCCGCCGGCCCGCCGTGCCGCCAGTACCACCCGGCGCCGGCTGCCCGGCGGCACCACGATCGCTTCGCCGACCTCCGGCTCCAGGCCGCGGGCGGCGAAGGCGTCCTCCACCAGCCGCCGCTTGAAGGCGGCGTAGGGGGCGGCGGCGAGATGCTGCAGCGTGCAGCCGCCGCAGTCGGTGTAATGCGGGCAGGGCGGGGCGACCCGGTCCGGCGACGCCTCGACGATTTCGACGACCTCGCCGCGGCCGCCCTCGATCCGCGCCCGTACCCTCTCGCCGGGGAGCGCGAAGGGCACGAAGACCTCGGCGCCGTCCGCCGTCGCAACGCCGTCGCCCTGGTGGCCGAGGCGGTCGATGGTGAGAAGACGCTCGCTCAAGCCGGGCTCCGGGTCGCTTCGATCAGATACTCCTCGTTACCGTCGCTGCCAAAGATCGGCGAGGGAATTCTCGGGCCCGCACGCCAGCCCGGCCGGCTCGAGATCCAGGCGGCGACGCGGTCCGCCGCGGCTTCGGCCACCACCCGGTCGCGCACGATGCCGCCCTTGCCGAGATGGTCGCGACCGACCTCGAACTGCGGCTTGATCAGCGCGACGAGGCGCGCCTGCGGCGACGCGAGGTCGAGTGCGGGGCCGAGGGCGAGGGTGAGCGAAATGAAGGAGACGTCGCTGACGACGACCTGCGGCGCAGCCGGCAGGTCGGCGGCGGCGAGATCGCGGGCGTTGAGGCCTTCGAGCGAGACCACGCGCGGATCCGCCGCGAGGCTCGGGTGAAGCTGGCCGTGACCGACGTCGAGGGCGACGACCCGGGCGGCGCCGCGCTCCAGCAGCACCTGGGTGAAGCCGCCGGTCGAGGCGCCGACGTCGAGGCATTCACGGCCGGCGACGTCGACGGCGAAGGCGTCGAGCCCGGCGACCAGCTTCAGCGCCGACCGCGACACGTAGCCCCGCGCCGGATCGTCGACGGCGATTTCGGCATCGGCGCCGACTGTGGCGCCCGGCTTCGTCACCGCCGCGCCGTCGACCCGGACGGTACCGCGCAGCACGGCGTCGCGGGCGCGGGACCGGCTGGCGAACAGGCCGCGGGAAACCAGCGCCTCGTCGAGCCGTTGCCGCCCGCTCACGCCGCCCGGTCCCGCGAGTCGGTGTCGTTGGCGACGGCGAGGGCCGGGTCGAGCGGCGTCTGGACCATCGGATCGGCTTCTTCCAGCGGATCGGGGGTCAGCACGCCGCCGACCGAGGCGGTCGAGTAGAAGTCGAAGCCGGTCTTCTCCGCGCTGGCCTGGGGGGCCCGGGTCCGGATCCTGAGGATGACGAAGAGGAACAGCAGCCCTTCGGTCGCCGCGATGAACACGAACAGCGCCTCCGGCCCGAAGGCCTTCATCAGGCCCGAGGCGACGAAGGGGCCGAGGATCGAGCCGATGCCGTTGGCGAGAAGGATGCCCGCCGCGGTCTCGACGTAGGATCCCGAATCGGACCGGTCGTAGGCGTGGGCGGCGGCGACCGAATAGGCCGGAAGGGTGGTGATGCCGAAGGCGAAGCCGAGGCCCATCAGGGCGGAGCCGGCGACCGGCAGCACCGCCATCAGCAGCGCCGTCGTCGCCGCCAGGGCCAGCACCACCAGCAGCACGACGCGGCGGTCGATCCGGTCGGACAACCGGCCGACCGGCCATTGCGCCAGCGCCCCGCCGATCACCGCCGCGCTCATGAAGACGGCGACCGCCTCGGTGGTGAGGCCGCGCTCGACGCCGAAGATCGGGCCGAGCGTCCAGAACGAGCCGTTGCCGATGCCGATGACGAGGCTGCCGACGAGGCCGACCGGCGCCATCCGGTAGAGCTTCCTCGGATTGAACTGGACCAGCGTGATCGGCGCCGGCTGGGCCGAGCGGGTCATCAGCACCGGGATCGCGGCGACCGAGACGAAGATCGAGGCGAAGACGAAGAGCTGGAAGCCCTCGATCGGCGCCACCGTCACCAGCATCTGCCCGGCGGTGATCGCCGCGTAGTTGGTGACGATGTAGCTGCTCATCAGAAGACCGCGGTTGTCGTTGGTCGCCCGGTCGTTGAGCCAGCTCTCGATGATGAGATAGAGCCCGGCGAGGCTGAAGCCGGTGACGGCGCGGCAGAAGATCCAGACGATCGGGTCGATCACCAGCGGGTGGACGAGGGCGATCGCCGAGGCCGCCGACACCAGGGCCGCGAAGGAGCGGATGTGGCCGGCGCGCAGGATCAGATAGGGCCCGGCGAGGCAGCCGGCGACGAAGCCGGCGTAGTAGCCCGACCCGATCAGGCCGATGTCGAGCGGCCCGAACTGTTCGAAGCTGGCGCGCAGCGGGGTGAGGGTGTTCTGGAGGCCGTTGCCGGCGAGAAGGAACGAAATGCCGATCAGCAGCGAGGCGATCGGTGCCAGCGTCTTGGCCACGACGAAACATCCGAACATGAGGCGGGTCGATCTGCGCCGCCGGACCCGGCCGCGACGCGCTCTCTATCGCGAGCGATCATGCCTGATTTGTGGCGGCGCCGATACCGCGCAGGGCTGCCATGGCGGCGGCGCAGGGCCGGTTGACGGTCGTTAACGCTTGCGTCCCGAGGCCGTCCGGCGCCGCCGGGAGCGACGTGGGGGAACATTCCCCGCCGCGGCCCCGTTCCGCCGCAGACCCACCGGCCCTCCCAGCCCCGGCCGAACCAGCGGGGACTCGCCCACCGGGAACCGGCAGGCCGGGAACCAACCAGGGCCGCCGCCGTTCGGCGGCCAAGTCATCAGATCTCTCACGTCCGGAGACGACCATGCATCACGACGAGCGCTATCGTCAGACCCTCGACCAGCTTCAGCGCCAGCTCCACGACCTGCAGGACCAGGCCCGCGCGCTGCAGGAGGGCGCCCGGAGCCAGCTTCCGAGCATGGGTCGCCTTCGCCATCAGGTCCGAGACCAGTGGCAGAGCCTGCCGGATCTGAGCGCCCTCGCCGCGCTACTGCCCTTCGGCTCGTTCGGCGCTTCATCCAGAAGCGCCCGCGACTATCTTCCCGACCTCCACCAGATCCAGCTTCTGCCGCGCCATCTGCGCCGTCACGCCTCCGACTACGCCCCTTCCCGCGGCACCCTCGGCACCCTGTTGCTGGTCGCGGCCGGCGGCGCGGCGCTCTATGCGGTCGCCTCGCTGGTCGCGGAGCGGCGGGCGGTCTCGGGCCGCGACGCGCCGTCGAAGGCCCTGAGGGGCCGGGAGGCCGCCGGCGGTGACTGGCGCGAGAACACCGTCGTCGGCCGCACCGTGACGATCAACCGATCGCGCGCAGAGGTCTACGCCGCCTGGCGGGATTTCTCGCGCTTCCCGGAGTTCCTGGAGAACATCGACGCGGTCGAGGTCATCGACGAGCGACGCGCCGCCTGGCGCGTCGCCGGCCCGGCCGGCAGCCACGTCGAATTCCTGACGACGATCACCGAGGACCGCCCCGGCGAGGTCATCGCCTGGCAGTCGGAGGAGGATGCGGCCGTTCGCAACTCCGGCCGCATCGTCTTCCGCGACGCCCCCGGCGGGCGCGGCACCGAGGTCGACGCCACCATCGCCTACGATGCGCCCGGCGGCGTCGTCGGCCGCGCCGTCGCCAAGCTGTTCCAGCGCGAGCCGGGCATCCAGGCCCGGCGCGACCTCAAGCGCTTCAAGCAGTGGATGGAGACCGGCGAGATCGCCAACTCCGCCTCCCGCCCCGAGACCTGATCCCAGCCCGACGGAGCCCCGCCCATGCGCGCCCTCACCTGGCACGGCAAGCGCGACGTCCGCGTCGACAGCCATCCCGATCCCGAAATCGTCAATCCGCGTGACGCCATCATCCGCGTCACCTCGACGGCGATCTGCGGGTCGGACCTCCACCTCTACCACGGCGTCATCCCGACGATGCGGTCGGGTGACATCCTCGGCCACGAGTTCATGGGGGAGGTGGTGGAGGTCGGCCGCGGCAACAAGCGGCTGAAGAAGGGCGACCGCGTCGTGGTGCCCTTCGTCATCGCCTGCGGCCAGTGTTTCCACTGCCGGAAGCTGCAGTATTCGGGCTGCGACAATTCCAATCCGGTCGACAAGGCCGACATGTCGGAGACGCTCTACGGTCACGCCATGGCCGGCCTGTTCGGCTATTCGCACCTGACCGGCGGTTATGCCGGCGGCCAGGCCGAATACGTCCGCGTCCCCTTCGCCGACGTCGGCCCTGTCGTGGTCCCCGAGGGTCTTTCGGACGACGAGGTGCTGTTCCTCTCCGACATCCTGCCGACCGGCTGGATGGCGGCGGAGAACTGCGAGATCGAGGATGGTGACACCGTCGCGGTCTGGGGCTGCGGCCCGGTCGGGCTGTTCGCGATCCAGAGCGCCCTGATCATGGGCGCGAGGCAGGTGATCGCCATCGACCACATCCCGCGCCGCCTCGACCTCGCCCGCAAGCTCGGTGCGAAGACGATCGACTACCGCTCGGCCCACGTCTACGAGGCGCTGATGGAGATGACCGGCGGCATCGGCCCCGACGCCGTGATCGACGCGGTCGGCATGGAGAGCCACGGCTTCTCGCCGGACAACATCTACGACTACGCCAAGCAGACGCTGATGCTGGAGACCGAGCGGCCGTCGGCCCTCAGGCAAGCCATCGTCGCCTGCCGCAAGGGCGGGCGGGTTTCGATCCCCGGCGTCTACGGCGGCTTCACCGACAAGTTCCCGATCGGCTCGCTGATGCAGAAGGGGCTCACGGTGCGCACCGGCCAGACCCACGTCCAGAAATACATCGACACGCTGTTGCGGATGATTCGGGAGAAGAAGCTCGACACGACCTTCCTCATCAGCCACCGCATGCGGCTGGAAGAGGCCCCGGAGGCCTACCGGCTGTTCTCCGACCGGCCCGACCAGGCGACCAAGATCGTGCTCAAGACCTGATCTCGTCGGCCCGGCGCCGCCGTGGTGGCTGCGCCGGGCTTCCACCCGATCCAGCGACCACGATCCAGCCACAAGGAAGGCCCGTCATGACCCGCCCCTCGAAAGGTCTCGCCGTCGTCACCGGCGCCTCCACCGGCATCGGCTACGAACTCGCCCTCTGTTGCGCCCGGGACGGCTACGATCTCGTCGTCGCCGCCGACGAGGCCGCGATCGAGGGCGCCGCCGTGCGCTTTCGCGAGGAGGGCGTTCCGGCGGAGCCGGTGGTCGCCGATCTCGCCACGGCCGAGGGCGTCGAGCGTCTTCTCGCCGCGATCGGCGATAGGCCGGTCGACCTTCTGCTCGCCAACGCCGGTCGCGGC
The DNA here is from genome assembly GCA_937900425.1 of uncultured Alphaproteobacteria bacterium. Taxonomy (GTDB): domain Bacteria; phylum Pseudomonadota; class Alphaproteobacteria; order Rhizobiales; family Pleomorphomonadaceae; genus CALCDT01. The sequence continues at coordinate 12,085 of CALCDT010000142.1, forward strand.
CTCGGCCACGGCTTTCTCGACCAGTCGCTCGACGACATCCGCCGCGTCGTCGACACCAACGTCACCGGAACCCTGCTTCTCGTCCACGCCGTCGGGCGGCGGATGCGGGCGGCCGGCAGCGGGCGCATTCTCCTCACCGGCTCGATCGCCGGCTTCATGCCCGGCAGCTTCCAGGCCGTCTACA
>CALCDT010000143.1 GCA_937900425.1 uncultured Alphaproteobacteria bacterium
CGATCTCGAGGTCGGTCTGGAGAGTGTCGCGGTGCGCGATCCCCTCGTCGGCATCGAGCCCGTGGCGGCCTACGGGATCGCCCTGCGCGGTCCCATCTCGAGCGGCTACGTGCGGCTTGAGTTTCGCCTCGATCCGCTGCAGCTACGCATCGCCCGGGCGCGCGAGCTGCGCTTCTTCGCCACGACGTCCAGACGGGACGCCCGGATCGCGCGGGTCTTCCTGCTCGATCGGCGGACGGACGAGAATGCAGAGAACGGGGTGACGGATGCCACCATCGGCACCGTCGCCCGGGCGGTTCCGATCTCCTCCGGCGGCCGCATGCACGCCTACCCGATTTCGGAGGCGCTCGCCGAGCGTCTGTCCGACGTCGCTGCCGCCTCTCTGCAGGATCCGCTGCGGACGCTGGCGGTGGTGTTCGAGTTCGAGGGCGTCGCGGATTGCACGCTGGCGAGGCTGTGGCTCGGGGACAATCCCCGCACGGCGACGTCGGAAGACGCCGACGTGTTCATGCTCGAGGACGGCCGGATCGTCGCCCAGATCGGCCGGCTGAAGATGATCGACCGGTGGCGCGACCCCGCGCCCATCCGCGCTTCGGAGCGCCGGTCGCCAGCGCTGCCCGTCGCCGATCCGCAATGGCGGCGACCGCCGGGCTATCCCTCGGTCGATGTCGTCGTCTGCGTCCACGACGCGCTCGACGAGGTTCTCGCCTGCCTCGCGTCGATCGTGCGCGAGACGACGGTGCCCTATACGCTGATCGTCGTCGACGACGGCTCGGGACCCGCGACGCGGGCAGCGCTCGCCGCCTTCGCGGCCGGGCGGCCGTGGGTGCGGATCATCACGAACGGCGAGAATCTCGGCTACACGCGGAGCGCCAACATCGGCCTGTCGCAGGCGACCGCCGAGTGGGTGGTGCTGCTGAACAGCGACACGGTGGTGACGCCGGGGTGGCTCGACGGGATGGTCGAGTGCGCGGCGTCCGATCCCGCGATCGCCTTCGTCGGGCCGCTGTCGAACGCGGCCTCGTGGCAGTCGGTGCCCGACATCCGGGATCCGAACGGCGACTGGATGGTGAACGTGCTGCCGCCGACGATGACCCCGGCCGACGTGGCCGCCACGATCCGGGAGATCTCGCCGCGCGCCTTCCCGCGCGTCCGGCTGCTCAACGGCTTCTGTATGATGATGCGCCGCGACGTGCTCGAGGAGCTCGGCTTCCTCGACGAGGTGGCGTTCCCAGCCGGCTACGGCGAGGAGACGGACCTCTGCATCCGGGCGGAGGCGGCCGGATACGCGATGGCGATCGCCGATCAGGTCTACGTCCACCACGCCAAGTCGGCGAGCTTCGGCAACGCGCGCCGACGGGCGCTGTCGAAGGAGGGTAGCCGGGCGCTGGCACGCAAGCATCCCGATGTCGACCTCGCCGTGCGGCAGCGCGAGCTGGCCGAGGCGCCCTCCCTCGCGATCATCCGGGGAGCCCTGCGCGCCCGGTTCGCGGCCTGGCGGGAGGAGCCGGAGCTGCTTCGACCGGCTCCGGCGCCCGCCGCATCCGGCGTCGCTATCGAAGTTGAGGCCTCCCGATGAGCCGCTTCCACGTCCTCTTCGTCCTGCCGACTCGTGGCGGCGGCGGCGGCGCCAACTCGGTCGCCCAGGAGGCGATGGGGCTCTCGCGCATGGGCGTGCAGGCCACGGTGGCGGTCAACGCCGCCAACGCGGCCGCCTTCTCGGCGAGCTATCCCGAGCTGCGCCACAAGGCGGTGGCGGTGACCGCGTTCGACGACGCGGCGTCACTCGGCAAGGAGATGGCGTCGGCCGACATCGCCTGCGCGACCACCTGCGGCTCGGTGTCCCTGATCGAGGCGGCGCTGTCGACGATTCCCGAAGAAGCGCGCCGGCCGAAGCTCGCCTACTACGTCCAGGATTACGAACCGCTCTTCCACGACATCGACACGCCCGTCTGGCGAGAGGCGTTCGCGTCCTATACGCGGCTGCCGCAGGCGCAGTTGTTCGCCAAGACGGACTGGATCCGGGCGATGGTGGAGGCCAACCACCAGGTCACCGTCGCCAAGGTCGATCCGAGCATCGACCACGAGATCTTCTTTCCCGATCTCGCCCGGCCACTCGGCGGCACCACGACCGTCGTCGCGATGCTGCGGCCGCGCACCTCGCGGCGCGGACCCTACCGGACGGCGCGCCTCCTCGCCTGGCTCGCCAAAACCTATGGCGACGCCGTCGCGATCGAGGTGTTCGGCACGTCGGACCGTGAGCTCGCCACCTTCGGCATCGAACTGCCCTCGACGGCGATCAATCATGGACCACTCCGGCGTACCGAGGTGCCGGAAGTGCTGCGACGCGCCGATCTCTTCCTCGATCTCTCCGACTACCAAGCCTTCGGCCGGACCGCGCTCGAGGCGATGGCGTGCGGCTGCAACGTGGTCGTGCCCGTGCTGGGCGGCGCCGGCGAGTTCGCGCGCCACGGCTGGAACGCCTTCGTCGTCGACACCCGCAGCGACGCGGAAGTGAAGGCGGCGATTGGCGCGTTCATGGCGATGGACGCGAAGGACCGCGACGAGATGCGGCTGAACGCCCTCGCGACCGCCGCCGACTTCACCGTCGAGAAGGCCGCCCTCAGCGAGCTGCGTCTGTTCCGCGCGATGCTGGCCTGACGGGCGGCGCGGATCTCACGTCCGCGCCGCGGCGGCCTTAGCCCCGCAGATAGGCCTCGATGGTCGAGAGCATCGTCTCGACCCGGTGTTCCCAGCAGAGTTCGGGCGGCAGCGGCTCGGCGGCGCGCGGCCGGCCCGCCGTCAGGTGGAACTCGACGGCGGCGGCGAAGGCCTCGGGCCCTTCGGCGACGGTCACCCGTGCGGCGACCTCGTCGATGTTGGCGACGGCGGTGGTCACCACCGGCAGGCCCATCGACAGGTAGACGTAGAGCTTCAGCGGGCTCATCGACCGGCTGATGGCGTTGTCGACGTGCGGCATGATCGCGACGTCGAACATCCGCATGTAGTCGAGCGCGTCTTCCAGCACGCC
>CALCDT010000144.1 GCA_937900425.1 uncultured Alphaproteobacteria bacterium
GTCCGCAGGCGGAGCCGGCCGCTCCCGCGGGTCGGCGGCGCGGCGCCTGGCTGTCGCCGAAGGCCGAGACCGGTCTTCGCATCCTGCGCCACCGCCTGCGCGATGTTCTCGCCGCCTCCAGGGAGCCGGTCGCGCCGGGCTCCGCCTACGTCAACGTCTCCCACCTCGGTTTCACCGGCGGCGGCGAGGACATCGCCTTCGTCGAAAAACTCGGCCTTGCCGGCGTCTTCTTCCTGCACGACCTCATTCCGCTGACCCACCCGGAATACGCCCGGCCGGGGCAGGACCGGCTGCACCGCGAGCGGCTCGCCACCATGCTGCGGCTCGGCCGGCTGATCCTCGTCAACAGCCGGCACACCGCCGACGGCCTCGCCGCCCACGCGGCGCAGACGGGTCGGCCGCTGCCGCCGCTCGCCGTGCTGCCGCTCGGCATCGCCGCCGACTGGACGCGTCCGTCGCCGCCGGGGCCTCCCCCGGAGCCGGACGGCGGGCAGCCCCCTTACTTCGTCGTGCTCGGCACCATCGAAGCCCGCAAGAACCATCTGATGCTGCTCAACGTCTGGCGCCGGCTCGCCGAGGAGCGCGGTGCGGCGACGCCGCGGCTCGTCATCGTCGGCAAGCGCGGCTGGGAGGCGGAATCGGTCTTCGACATGCTCGACCGCTGCGCCGCGATCCGCGGCCACGTCGTCGAGGCGGGCTCGCTCACGGATGCGGCGACCGTCGCCCTCGTGCGCGGCGCCCGGGCGATGCTGTTCCCCTCCTTCGTCGAGGGCTATGGCATGCCGCTGGTCGAAGCGCTGGCCTGCGGCACTCCCGTCGTCGCATCCGACATCCCGACCTTCCGCGAGATCGGCGCCGGCCTCGTCGACTTCGTCGACCCGCTCGACGGGCCGGGCTGGATCGCGGCGATCGATCGCCTCGCCGGCGAGGACGCCGCCGCGCGCCGCGCCCGCCTGGATGCCATCGCCGGCTACCGGCCGCCGACCTGGGACGAGCACGTCGACGGCGTCTGCGCGGCGCTGGCGCGGCTGTGATGCTGCGGCACGGCACCGGGCGGCCGGACCCTCGCCCCGAATCCTCACCCTGGCCCCTCGCCGGGGATCGAACAGCGGGCAGGGTCACTGCGCAGGTCGCCGCCTGTTCCGTCGGCGACGCCGGCGGGCTATAACGCGCCGCGGGCGAGGAGACGAGGGATCATGACGAGCGAGACGGCACCGAGCCCCTTCGCGGTGCACGAGAGCATCACCGAGGCCCTGATCGCCCGACTGATGACGCGGTTCTACGCGCAAGTCCGGGCCGACCCGCTTCTCGGCCCCGTCTTCGCCGCGCGGATCGAGGACTGGCCGCGCCACGAGGCGAGGATCGCCGACTTCTGGTCGTCGGTGATGCTGCGCACCCGCCGCTACGACGGCCGCCCGATGGCGGCCCACCTGCCGCTGCCGATCGAGGGACGCCATTTCGACCGCTGGTTGGCGTTGTTCGAGGAGAGCGCCCGCGAAGTCTGTCCGCCCGAGGCGGCGGCGCTCTTCGTCGACCGCGCCCGCCGGATCGCCGACAGCTTCGAGATGGGCCTCGCGACCGTACGCGGCGACATCCACGCCCCGCGCCACGCCGCCAGAGGCTGAGACACGCGGCCCGGGTGGCACCGGGAGCGCCCGGCGCCGGACGGGTGCGGACGGGATCTTCGATGCCCCGGCGACGGGTGCGGACCAGGGAACGAGGGGCCGATGGACGAACGGTTCGATCTGAAGCGCGAGGCGCGGGCGACCCTGCGCCACGTTTTCGGCTACGAGGGCGCCGCCGGCGAAGCGACCGGGGGACGGCCGGACGAGTCGATCGACGCGCTGCTGTTCCGCGCGCTCACCGACCGCGACGTCGATCGGAGGATCGACGTGATGATCCGGCGTGGCGACGACCCGCTGCCCGCCCACGTCCGCTATCTGGTCGACGCGCTGCCTGTCGATCGCGTCACTCGCGACGCGCTCGGCGAGGCGCGCCGCCACGCAGGCTTCCTGCGCGGGCTGCTCGCCTCGCGCGCGATCGAGACCTTCCTCGCCGGCTTCTCGGCGGACGAGATGCACCTCCGCCGCCTGCTCGAGCGGGTCGGCCGGATCCGGGCGGCCTTCGGTCTCGGCGAGGATCGTGGCCGCAGTTCACGGCCCGGCGAGGGCGACGAGGAGGACGGACCGCTGCACCGCTCGCGCGACCGCAAGCGCGTCAAGGCGGCCCTGTCCGCGGTCTATAATTCCAGCGAGCGGTACAAGCTCGTCTACAATCTCCAGGAGATCCGCGAGGGCGAAGAGGCGTCGGTCGAATACCGCTTCTATCTCTATTTCAACCTGATGCGGCATTTCCTGGCCCTCAACGCCGGCGAGACCGCCTGGCGGCTGGGTTCGGCGATCGCCGCCGAGGCCGGTGTGCTCGCCGCCGGCGCCGCCGTCGACGTGCCGCGATTTCGCAGCGTCTGGGCGCAGGCCTGCGTGCGCTCCGGCCGGGTCGACCAGGCGGTCTCGATCCTGCGCGAGGCGATCGAGCGGGGCGAGGCCTCGCACGACGTCGTCTTCAACCTCGGCCTGATCCTGTCGGCGACCGATCCCGCCGCCGCGAGGCCCGTGCTGCTCGAGGCGCTGGCCTCCGGCCGCCTCGGCCGGGCGCCGATGGTGTTCATCTCGCACATGCTCGGCTCCTGGGGCGATCTCGCCGCCGCCGAGGGCATCCTCCACCAGATCGAGGCGATTCACCCCGACTTTTCCGATGCCCGGCTGCTGCGCGCCAATCTCGCCGGCATGCGCGGCGACGAGGCGGCGCGCTCCGAGGCGATCCGGGCCTATTTCCGCGCCTACGGCGTCTCGGCCCGCCACATCGGCGAGCAACCCGGGGAGGCGCTGTTCGGCTTCAGCGCGGCTCCCGTCCCGGCCTCGCCCCACGATCACCGCGTCGTCGTCGTCATGACGACCTTCAATTCCGCCGAGACCGTACGCGGGGCGATCGCCAGCGTGCTCGCCCAGAGCCACGAGAACCTCGAGCTCGTCGTCGTCGACGACGTCAGCACCGACGACACCCGCGATATCCTGTCCGACGTCGCGTCCCGGGAAAACCGGGTCAAGCTGATCTTCAACACCGAGAACTGCGGCACCTACGTCTCGAAGAACAAGGCGATCGCCGCCTCGCGCTGCGACTTCGTCACCTTCCACGATTCCGACGACTGGATGCATCCCCAACGCATCGAGATGCACATCGAGCATTTCGGTGCCGATCTCGTCGCCAACCAGTCGCGCTGGGTGCGGATGGACGTGCAGCGCAACGTCATGGTCCGCCGCGGCGGCGCCTACGGCCACGACAATCCGGCCGCGACCTTCATCCGCCGGGCGGTGTTCGACCAGATCGGCCTGTTCGACGGCGTGCGCACCGGTGCCGACACGGAGTTCGCCGCGCGCATGCGCCTCGCCTTCGGGGACCGGGCGGTGGCCCGCCTCGACCTGCCGCTCGCCGTCGGCCTCCACCATGAGAAGTCGCTGACCCAGGGCGGTGACAGCGCCTTCGACGAGCACCGCTTTTCCAAGCTGCGCCTCGACTATTGGGAAAAGTGGGTCTGGGAACACCTGCGCCGCCGCGGTGGCATCACACTCGATCCCGCGGACATCTGATCTCGTCGGCCGGAGACGCGACGTCGCCGGCCGCGGCGCCGCGCTCGCCCGATCGTGCCGCGGATCAGGCCGCGTGGACCGCGGCCTCGTAGTCCAGATACCAGTCGACGAAGGCGCGCACGCCCTCGGCGATGCTGGTGTGCGGCCGGTAGCCGGTCAGCGCCTCGAGCAGGGCGGAGGAGGCGTAGGTCTCGCGGACGTCGCCCTTCTGCATCGGCAAGAGCCGCTGGATCGCCTTCTTGCCGACCGCCGCCTCCACCGTTTCGACGAAGTCGATCAGGCCGACCGGCCGACCGGCGCCGATGTTGACGATGCGGAACGGCGCATGGGGCGACAGCGTGTCGGCGGCGCGCGCCGGGTCGACGCGGTTGTCCTCGCCCGGAACGATCGGCAGCAGGCGGACCACCGCCTCGACGAGATCGTCGACGAAGGTGAAGTCGCGCAGCATCCGGCCGTGGCCGTAGACGTCGATCGGCCGGCCGTTCTGGATGGCGTCGACGAACTTGAACAGCGCCATGTCCGGCCGGCCCCACGGGCCGTAGACGGTGAAGAAGCGGAAGGCCGTGGTCGGGATCCGCCACAGGTGCGAATAGGAATGGGCCATCAGCTCCGACGCCTTCTTGGTGGCGGCGTAGAAGGACAGCGGCTCGTCGGCCTTGTCGGTCTCGTCGAAGGGCATCCGGTCGGTGGTGCCGTAGATCGAGCTGGTCGAGGCGAGCAGGAAGTGGCCGACGTTGCGGCGCTTGACCGTCTCCAGCACGTTGAAGGTGCCGACGAGATTGGATTGCACGTAGGTGTCGGGATGGTCGAGGCTGTAGCGCACGCCGGCCTGGGCGGCGAGGTGGATCACCGCGTCCGGCTCGGCGAGGTCGGCGGCCCGCTCCACCGCCAGCGCGTCCTCGAGCAGGCCGACCACCGGCGTGAAGCCGGGCATCCGCGACAGGATCGCGTGCCGGCGCTCCTTGAGTTCCACGCTGTAGTAGGGCGTCAGCCCGTCGAAACCGACGACCTGATGACCCTCGCCGAGCAGCCGCCGTGCCAGATGGAATCCGACGAAGCCGGCGGTGCCCGTGATCAGATAGCGCATCGAAGCGGCGACCTTTGCGAACGGCCGCCTCGCCGCGGCCGCGTCCCTGAAGAGCGATCTCCCGCTCCCGTCCGTCGAAGATCCGCCCCGGCGAGGAGCGGCGTCGGCACGATCCCGCGAACGCAAAAGAGACCACGGCGGAGATCGGGCGGATACTTGTTCCCCCCTAAGCCATCGGCCCGGCCTTGACCAGTGCGTTCTTGCGACACTCCCGGGCAAATCGGCGCCATTTCCGGCGGTGTCCGCCGCCCGGTCGCCGCCCGTCCGGCCCCGTCACGCCGGCGGGCGGATGCCGGCGCCGGCGAGCACCACCTCTTTCAGATAGCGGCCGTAGGCGCTCTTGCCGAGCCCGTCGGCGAGGCGCTCGACCTCGGCCGCGCCGATGAAGCCCATCTCGAAGGCGACCTCCTCGATGCAGGCGATCTTGAAGCCCTGGCGCTTCTCGAGGGTGCGCACGAATTCGCAGGCGTCGATCAGGCTGTCGGGTGTGCCGGTGTCGAGCCAGGCGAAGCCGCGGCCCATGATCTCGACCGAGAGCTCGCCGGCCGCGAGATAGGCCCGGTTGACGTCGGTGATCTCGAGCTCGCCGCGGGGCGAAGGCTTCAGGCCGGCCGCGATCTCGACGACCCGGGAGTCGTAAAAATAGAGGCCGGTCACCGCCCAGTTGGAGGCCGGCCGCACCGGCTTCTCCTCGATCGACACCGCCCGCCGCTCGCCGTCGAAGCTGACGACGCCGTAACGCTCCGGATCGAGGACGTGATAGGCGAAGACGCTCGCCCCGCTCGTCCGCTCCGCCGCCCGGCGGAACAGGTGGCTGATGCCGTGGCCGTAGAAGATGTTGTCGCCGAGGATCAGGGCGGAAGGCCCGCCCGCCACGAAGTCGGCGCCGATGACGTAGGCCTCGGCGAGGCCGTTGGGTTCGGCCTGCTCGGCGTAGGAGAGCGCGATGCCGAGCTGCGAGCCGTCGCCGAGCAGGGCGCGGAAGTCGGGCAGGTCGCGCGGGGTCGAGATGATCAGGATCTCGCGGATGCCGGCGAGCATCAGCGTCGACAGCGGATAGTAGATCATCGGCTTGTCGTAGACCGGCATCAGCTGCTTGGAGGTGACGAGGGTCATCGGATGCAGCCGCGTGCCGCTGCCGCCGGCGAGAATGATCCCCTTCATCGTCCCTCCTCCCGATCGGTTTCCCCCGCCACCGGCCCGACCAGCCGGTCGAGCACCGTGTCGAGCCCGGTCCGCCAGTCGGGCAGGACGAGGCCGTGCACCCTCGCGAGCCTCTCGCCCGCGAGCCGCGAATTCATCGGCCGCCGCGCCGGCGTCGGCCAGTCGGCGGTCGCGATCGGCTCGGCGGCGACGAGCGGGCCGCCGCGCCGGGCGAGGCCAGCGAAGATCGCCTCCGCGAAGCCGGCCCAGCTGGTCTCGCCCGATCCGCTGGCGTGGAACACGCCCCTGAGCTGCGCCTCGCCCGGCCGCTCGACGAGGCTGCGGGCGACGGCCAGCACCGCGGCGGCGAGATGCGGCGTCGCGGTCGGCCGGCCGACCTGGTCGGCGACGACGCGGACCCGGTCGGTTTTCGCGGCGAGCGACAGCATCGTCGCGACGAAGTTCCTGCCGTGCGGGCCGTGGACCCAGGAGGTGCGCAGGATGGCGTGATCGGGGTTCGCCGACGCGACGCGGCGCTCGCCCTCGAGCTTGCTGGCGCCGTAGACGTTGAGCGGGCCGGTGGCGTCGTCCTCGACGTAGGGCTCCGTCTTGTCGCCGGAGAAGACGTAGTCGGTCGAGAGGTGGACGATCGGCAGGCCGAGCGCCGCGGCGGCGGCGGCGAGGCGGCCGGGTCCCTCGGCGTTGACCGCGAAGGCGAGATCGGCCTCGCTCTCGGCCCGGTCTACGGCGGTGTGGGCCGCTGCGGAGATCACCGCGTCGACCCGCGCGGCGGCGAGCGCCGGGGCGATCGTCGCCGGATCGGCGAGGTCGAAGACCGGCCGGGCGAGGAAGACGAGGTCGGCGCCGGCGGCCGGCGCCGCCTCGGCGAGGGCGAGGGCGAGCTGGCCGCTGCGCCCGGTGACGGCGAGGCGCATCGCTCAGGTCCGCCTCAGGCCCGCCGGCAGGCCGAGGCGCTCGCCGGCGTAGGTGGAGCGGCGCAGCGGCCCCCACCACCATTCGTTGTCGAGATACCAGCGCACCGTCTTCTCGAGGCCGCTGTCGAAGGTCTCCTCCGCCCGCCAACCGAGCTCGGCCTCGACCTTCGAGGCGTCGATGGCGTAGCGCCGGTCGTGGCCCGGCCGGTCGGCGACGTGGGTGATGAGGTCTGCGCGCGGCCGCGCCGCCGGCACCAGCCGGTCGAGGATTTCGCAGATCGCGGTGACGACCTCGAGATTGCTGCGCTCGTTGCGGCCGCCGACATTGTATTTCTGGCCCGGCCGACCACGGTCGGCGATGGCGACGAGGGCGCGGGCGTGGTCGCCGACGTAGAGCCAGTCGCGGACCTGGCGACCGTCGCCGTAGACCGGCAGCGGCTTGCCCTCGAGCGCGTTGAGGATCGTCAGCGGGATCAGCTTCTCGGGAAAATGATAGGGCCCGTAGTTGTTCGAGCAGTTGGAGATCACGACCGGCAGGCCGTAGCTGCGGTGCCAGGCGGTCGCGAGGTGGTCGGCGCCGGCCTTGGAGGCCGAATAGGGCGAGGAGGGGTCGTAGCGCGTCTCCTCGGTGAAGAGGCCGTCGGCGCCGAGCGAGCCGTAGACCTCGTCGGTGGAGACGTGGAGGAAGCGGAAGTCGACACGGGCCTCGTCATCGAGCCTTTCGAAATGGCCGCGCGCCGCCTCGAGCAGCGTGTAGGTGCCGACGAGATTGGTCTCGACGAAGGCGGCCGAACCGGTGAGCGAGCGGTCGACGTGGCTTTCGGCGGCCAGATGCATCACCCGGGTCGGCCGGAATTCGTCGAAGGCCCGCTCCATCGCGACCCGGTCGCAGACGTCGGCCCTGAGGAAGCGGTGGTTGGGGGCGTTGTCGACCGCCTTGAGCGATTCGAGCGTGCCGGCGTAGGTCAGCTTGTCGACGGTCAGCACCTCGGCGCCGTGCCGCGTCACCAGCTGGCGCACCAGCTCCGACCCGATGAACCCCGCCCCGCCCGTCACCAGCACCCGCATGCCTCAGCCCTCGCGATCCGCACCGGCGTTTCCCGGCCCGCCCTTCGCAAACAGCGGCGGCAGGTCGCGCAGCCGCGGCTGGCGGCGGTCCTTGTCGGACAGCACGGCCGCGTCGACGTCGACCCGCCAGTCGATGGCGAGGTCGGGATCGTCGAAGGCGAGGCCGGCGTCGTCCGCGGCGCTGTAGTAGTCGGTGACCTTGTAGGCGACCTCGCAATCGGGTTCCAGCGTCACGAAGCCGTGGGCGAAGCCGGCCGGAACCCAGAGCTGGGCGAGGTCGTCGGCGGAAAGTTCGACGGCGACGTGGCGGCCGAAACTCGGCGAGCCGGCGCGGATGTCAACGGCGACGTCGAGGATGCGGCCGCGGGCGCAGCGCACCAGCTTGCCCTGGGCGCGGGGCGGGCGCTGGAAATGGAGGCCGCGGATCGTGCCCGTCGCCGCCGAGCGCGACTGGTTGTCCTGGACGAAGAGCGTCGGCCCGGCGACGGCGTCGAACAGATCCTGGCGGAAGGTCTCGGCGAAGTAGCCGCGGCTGTCGCCGTGGCGCTTCGGGCGGACGACGACGACGTCGGGGATTTCGGTTCTGATGAAGTCCATCACGCGACCTTTTCCGCTTTCGCCGTCCCTGTCCAGCCATCCCGTCCGGCCACCCCGCCCGGCCAACGAGTGTGACCCGCTTCGCCTCGTCCGCGTCTCACCCGCTCTCCCCGCCGCGCCGGACCCGCCAGGGATCGCCGGAGGCGGTGAGGCGCAGATGGGCGAGGACGCGCTCCGCCGGCAGCGGGGCGATCAGGCGGAAGGGCAGGGTGGCCATGACGTAGGCCGGATTGACGCCCGGATCGGTGACCAGCGCCTCACCCCAGCGCGCCTCCATCACCGCCCGCTCGCCGGCGTTGCGGGCGGTGCGGGCCGGATCGCTGCCGTCCGAGCCGCGACTTTTCGATTCGTGGTGGGTCAGCACGAGATCCGGCAGGAACAGGATGGCGAGGCCGCGCTCGCGCAGCTTCAGCTGCAAATCGATGTCGCTGTAGGCGATCGGCAGATGGCGGTCGTCGAAGCCGCCGAGGGCGACGACGTCGGCCCGGCGCGCGGCGAGGAAGGCGCCGGTGACCGCCCCGACCCGGCGGCGCGTCGTCCAGCGGCCCATCGGACCGGGGTCGCCGCCGCCCTCGTGCAGGCCGTCGTGGATCAGGCTGCCCTTCCAGCCGAACAGGACGCCGGCGTGCTGCACGGTTCCGTCCGGATAGAGCAGCTTGGCCCCGACCGCGCCGATCTCCGGCCGGGCCAGTTCGCGGGCGAGGAGGTCGTCCCAGCCGTGCGTGCGCATCTCCATGTCGTCGTTGGCGAAGACGACGACGTCGCCCGCCGCCTCGGCGAGGGCGAGGTTGTTGAGCCGCGACCAGTTGAACGGCTCGGCACAGGGCAGCACCCGCACGCCGGGTCGCAGCGCGAGGCGGGCCAGCAGGTCCCGGGCCTCCGCGCTCTCGCTGCCGTTGTCGACGACGACGACGTCGACGTCCCGCGGCCGCGCCGCCCGGGCGAACAGGCTCTCGACCATGACGGCGAGATCGCCGGGATTGTCGCGGGTCGCGATGGCGACGGTGATGCGGGTCCGCGGCGGCGCCACCGGGACGACGCTCGCTCCGGTCTCGGCGAGGAAGGCCCGCAGCCCGGCGGCGTGGCTGTCCGGCCGCGGATCGTCGTCGGGGTGGGTCACCAGCGGCAGCGCGAGATGGGCGACCGCGCCGCGCCGGGCGAGGTGGAGCAGCAGGCGGCTGCGCAGGGCCGGAAGGTCGCCGGGCGCCGTGGCCGGGCCGATCGCCTCGTGGAGATCGCGGGCGAGGACGAGGGTGTCGCCCCACGGGTTGGCCTCACTGAGCGTGTCGACGTCGACGGCGTGGGCGAGCAGCGCCCGGCAGTCGTCGCCGGTCCGGATCGCCGCGTCGCAGACCAGCGCCCGTGCCGGCCCGAGGGCGGCCGCCGCCGCGAACCAGGCGAGGGCGTCCGGGTGCAGCAGGGCGCCGCGTCCGGGCAGCACGACGAGGTCGCCGCCCATGGCGCGGACCGCCCGGGCCTCGGCGT
>CALCDT010000145.1 GCA_937900425.1 uncultured Alphaproteobacteria bacterium
GAGGATCTGCGCGAGGCGGTGGGCTACGCCCTCGCCGGCGACGTCGCCGCCGTCGTCGAGACGATGCCGATGCGCGAGGTCGCCGCCGCCCTCGACCGGCTGCGCCGGGGGGCGGTCGCAGGACGCCTCGTCCTCGTGCCCGACTTCGAGACCGTCCGATGACTGCCGCAGTCCTCGCCGACGGCACCGTCCGCAGCCTCTGGGCCGCCTCGGCGCGCGTCGCGCCGTTTCCGGCGCCACGGCTCGACACCGACGTCACCGCCGACGTCGCTGTGATCGGCGGCGGCTTCGCCGGCCTGTCGACCGCGCTCAACCTCGCCGAGTTCGGCCGTGACGTCGTCGTCGTCGAGGCGCAGGCGATCGGCTACGGCGCCTCGGGCCGCAACGGCGGCCAGGTCAATCCGGGCCTCAAGCTCGACGAAACCGCCCTGAAGGCGCGCTTCGGCGAGGCCGGCGCCGCCTTCTACCGGCTCGGCCAGGAGGCGCCGGACTTCCTCGCCGACTTCGTCGCCCGCCACCGCCTCGAGGCGCGCTTCGAACGGCCGGGTCTCGTCCGCCTCGCCCACAACGCCCCGGCGCTGAAGGCGATGCACGCGGCCGCCGACGCTCTCGAGCGCCAGGGCGTCGCCGTGGAGCGCCTCGACGGCGCCGGCGTGGAGCGCCGCGTCGGCACCCCCCGCTATCCGGGCGGCTTCGTCGACCCGCGCGGCGGCAGCGTCCACCCGCTCGATCTCGTCCGCTCGCTCGCCCGCGCCGCCGCCGGCGTCCGCATCTTCGCCGGCACACGGGCGACGGGGCTCGTCGAGGGGGGAGGCCGCTGGCGGGTGGCGACGCCGTCAGGAAGCGTCACCGCGCGCCAGGTGGTGGTCGTCACCAACGCCTACAGCGACGGCCTCATTCCCGGCCTCGCCGCCTCGCTGATGCCGGTGAACAGCTTCCAGATCGCCACGGCGCCGCTCCCGCCCGCCCTCGCGGCAACGATCATGCCCGGCCGGCCGATGGTCTACGACAGCCGCCGGCTCGTCCTCTACTTCCGCAAGACCGACGACGACCGCGTCGTCCTCGGCGGCCGCGCCTCGTTCATCTCGGCGACCGCGGTCGACAAACGACGCGAGGACTACTCGATGCTCGAGGGGGTGCTGACCGGCATCTTCCCGCAGCTCGCCGGCACGCCGATCGAGCACCGCTGGACCGGGCTCGTCGGCATCACGCGCGACTTCCTGCCCCACTATCACCGTCCGGCCGAGGGCCTGCACGTCGTCGTCGGCTGCAACGGCCGCGGCGTCGCCCTCACCCACCGCGTCGGCGCCTGGCTCGCCCGCAGTCTGACGGGCCGGCCGGACAGCGTCGCCATTCCACCGGCTCCGATCACGCCGATCCCCTTCCGCCGCTTCCGCGAGCCGCTGCTCGACGCCGCGATGCAGTGGAACCGGCTGCTCGACCTGTTCGGGCGTTGATTTCAATTCAACTGAAACGAATTTAAAAACTACGAAATTGATTTAATCGGACACGACGACACGATGACAGGAGCTGAGACGCGCATCGCCGGGCCGGCGGCTCGACGGCCACCGGTGACGCGCCGGCGCTGATGGATTGGGAGCGCCCCTTCCGCCGTGGACGACCCCGTCCGCCGGCCCGGCGCTCCAGGGAGACCGAGATGCTCTTTGTCGATGGATTGAACTGCAGCCGTTTCGACCGCGAGGTCTTCGAGGAGTTGCGTGACGGCGGCATGAGCTGCATCACCACCTGCCTCGGCTTCTGGGAAGGCCCGCTCGAATCCCTCGACGCCCTCGGTCGCTTCCGCGACGTCGTCCGGGCCAATTCCGACCTTGTCGCCATCGCCCGCACCGGTCGCGAGGTCGAGGAGATCGCCGCCTCCGGCCGCGTCGCGCTGCTCATCGGCTACCAGAACACCAACGCCTTCGGTGGCCGCATCCGCTTCGTCGAGATGTTCGCCGAGCTCGGCGTCCGCGTCATGCAGCTGACCTACAACAACCAGAACGAGTACGGCGGCAGCTGCTACGAACCGAACGACAGCGGCATCAGCCGGGCCGGCCGGGAGCTGGTCGGCGAGCTCAACCGCTGCGGCATCCTGATCGACCTCTCCCACGTCGGCGACCGCACCGGCCGCGACGTCATCGAGGCGTCGGAGAAGCCGGTCGCCGTCACCCACGCCAATCCGACCACGCTGATCCCGCACCTGCGCAACAAGTCGGACGAACTGATCAGGGCGCTTGCGGCGAAGGGCGGCGTCATCGGCCTCGCCACCTACGCCAACATCTGCGTCGACTATACCGATACGCCGGACCGCTGGTCGGAGATCGTCGCATACACGGCCGATCTCGTCGGCATCGAGCACGTCGCCATCGGCACCGACCACGGCCGCAACATCACCATGGCCGACCTCGAGTGGATGCGCATGGGCACCTGGTCGCGGGTCGTCAACTACGGCGCCGGCACCCCGCAGCGGCCGGGCAAGGTGGAGGAGCCGTCGTGGCTCCGCACCATGCGCACCTTCTCGGAGATCGCCGAGGCGCTCGGCCGCCGCGGCATGTCGGACGCCGAGGTCGCCGCCGTGATGGGAGGCAACTGGGTGCGCCTCTACAAGCAGGTTTTCGACGACGTCGATCTGGCGGCGTCGACCCCGCGCGCCGCCTGAGCGGGCGCGGACGACGGAGGAAGGACGCCGGTTCGGGAGGTCGCGTCGGCGGCGTCCCGAACCGGAGCGAGTGTAGACGAGGGGAACTGAGGATGAGCGACACGCGCAACACCGGCCCGTCGCGCCGGAGCTTTCTCAAGTCGACGGCGATGGCCGGTGCCGGCCTCGGCCTGGGTCTGGCGATGCCCTGGGTTTCGCGCGCCCATGCCCAGTCGGGCGGCCAGCTGATCTACGCGACCTGGGGCGGCTCCTGGGAGGCGGCGATCAAGAAGGCCTGGTTCGAGCCGTTCACCAAGGCGACCGGCATCGAGGTGATCGCCGCCCAGGACAACACCTACGGCAAGTTCCAGTCGATGGTGGAGAGCGGCCACGTCGAATGGGACGTCGTCGAGGTCAACCCCGACTTCCAGTATATCGGCGCCGAGCGTGGCATCCTTGAGCCTCTCGACTTCAACGTCATCGACAAGTCGCAGATCATGCCCGGCGAGGGCATGGTGACCGAATATTCCGTGCCGCAGGTGCTGTGGTCGCGCCTGATGGCCTACAACACCAAGGTGCTCGACAAGGTCCCGGAGAACTACGAGGCGTTCTTCAACGACCTGGCGGGCTTCCCCGGCAAGCGCGGCATCTACACCAACCCGAACTCGGGCGCGTTCGAGGCGGCACTGCTCGCGGCGGGTGTCGCTCCCGACAAGCTCTACCCGCTCGATCTCGACCTAGCCTTCAAGAAGTTCGACGAGATCCGCGATCAGATCACCTTCTACGAGACCAACGCCCAGGCGCAACAGTACGTCACCGACGGCCAGACCTCGCTGTCGATCATGCCGGACGGCCGGGCCCAGGCGGCGGTACGGGACGGCTCGCCGGTCGGCATCCAGTACAACCAGTCGATCATGACGTGGTCGTCGATGGTGGTGCCGAAGGGCGCCCCGAACGTCGCCAACGCCATGAAGTTCCTCGCCTTCACCATGACGCCCGAGGCGCAGGCGGCGATCGCCAACGAGTACACCTACGGCCCGGTGGTGCCGGCGGCGTTCAAGCTCATCGCGCCCGAGCGCGCCAAGATCCTCTCCGGCGGCCCCGAGCAGCAGGGCAAGTTCATCATGGCGAACGAGAAGTGGTGGTCCGAGAACCTCGCCGAGGTGAGCGAGCGGCTGACGGAGTGGCGCCTCGCCTGACGCCGGGACACCGGGACGCCGCGGCCCGTCGCCAATCCCCCGGGGGCGGGACGCGGAACAGCCGGACGGCCGGCGTACCCCATTGTTCGGGGATCGGCCGTCCGGCGACGATCGGAACGAGACGCGCATGACACTCGCCCTCCGCCGCCACGCCTCGACGCTGCTGCTCGCGCCGGCCGTGCTGCTGCTGCTCGCCTTCTTCGTCGTGCCGACGCTGCGGCTCGTCGGGCTGTCGTTCGAGGGCGACGGCGGCGTGTTCACCCACTATGCGCGCATCACCGAGCGGCCGGTCTACCTGCAGGTGCTGCAGCGCACCTTCCTGACCAGCGCCGCGACAACCGTGCTGTGCATGGTGCTCGCCTATCCCGTCGCCTACCGGCTGGCGACGG
>CALCDT010000146.1 GCA_937900425.1 uncultured Alphaproteobacteria bacterium
ATCGAGGTCGGCGTCGACGTGCCGGATGCGACGATCATGGTGATCGAGCACGCCGAACGCTTCGGCCTCGCTCAGCTTCACCAGCTGCGCGGCCGGGTCGGGCGCGGCGACAGGCCCTCCACCTGCCTGCTGCTGTTCAAGGGACCGCTCGGCGAGACCGCCAAGGCCCGGCTCGCGGTGATGCGCGAGAGCGAGGACGGCTTCCGCATCGCCGAGGAGGATCTGAAGCTGCGCGGCGGCGGCGAGTTGCTCGGCACCCGCCAGAGCGGCATGCCCGGCTATCGGCTGGTGCGGCCGGAAGTCCACGGCGAGCTGATCGAACTCGCCCGCGACGACGCCGCCCTGCTGCTCGCCCGCGACCCCGACCTCGCCGGCCCGCGCGGCGCGGCGGCGCGGGTGCTGCTCTATCTGTTCGGCCGGGACGAGGCGATCCGGCTGCTCAGGGCGGGGTGAAGCGCGGCGGGTCGGCGAACGAGGCGGTACTCGGAGCATGCTTGCGCAGCGTTCGGTGATCCTCGCCCCCTCATCCGCCCTGCGGGCACCTTCTCCCGCGAGGGGAGAAGGGGGTGGGCGGGGAGAGGCGGCTTTCGCGACGAGAGTGATCAGGACGGGGCGGGCGCTCAATATACCGGTCCGCAAAACCAGCCAGATAGCGGGCCGCGAACACAGCCTGAGCGAATAGAACCCAACCTCACCTCCCCACCCCCCCCTTCTCCCCTAGCGGGAGAAGGTGCCCGAAGGGCGGATGAGGGGGCGACCGAACCAGACAGCAGCGTCCTGAACGAACTTCGGGCGGTCAGTCCTTATCGCTCAAGATGCTCGAACGCGTCCGCGCTTCATGATTGAGCCAAGCCCGAGTAGTCGGCCAGAAGACGCACCGCGTTTTCATAGTAGGGCCGGAGCACGCACCGCTCGTCATCCAGTTCAGCCACGCTCCGCACTTCTCTCGCGGCTGCGCCAGCATACATGACGCAAAGTGGGAAGAGATCGCCATCAAGATCGTTGGGGCCGCCTTGCAACTCGGAGAAAATCTCCTCCAAAGCCGCCTTCGGTCTTTGAACATTTTGCATGTTCTCGAAAATGAAACAGAGCCACACCAGCAACATTCTGTTCCGCCAGTCGTCGAGGTGCGACGAAACGACGAAATCTCTACCGAATGAGGCGCCTCCGGCCGGCCCGAAGTCAGGATCTGGCTCTCGGGAAACGTATCCGGATCGAACGGCTTCCTGCAGCTCACTCGGCGTAAACGCAGCCTTCAATCTTTCATAGGCTACCGGAACCGCCGGTGCGTGCTCGAATTCGATCATACGCCGACCTGCTCGATCTCAGAATACCATCGGTCCCTTTTACTCTATTGGAATTTCCAATAATCTACGAAATTTCGTAATTTCTTCCCAATCAACTCTTCAAATTTTATTCTCGCGGCAGACCTTCTTTCCCTACCTCCACGAATTCTTGACGGACGGAAGGAAACGCCCCGAATCCCGGCAGGTGCGCTTTAGACCATCTCCGCCGGCACCGGCGTCGGCAAGGCCGGCTCGGCGCTGCCGCCGCGGCCCCCGGCGCCGCGGCCCGGCTTCGTCTTCACGCTGTCCGGCGTGACGAGGCCGGCCGAGATGATCAGCTTGGCGGCGTCCTCGACGCTCATCTCGAGCAGGATGATGTCGCGCCGCGGGACGAACAGCAGGTAGCCGGAGGTCGGGTTCGGCGTCGTCGGCAGGAAGACGCTGACCATTTCCTCCTCCGGCACCCGCTCGGCGATCTCGCCGCGGGTGTCGACCGACAGGAAGACGATCGACCAGAGTCCCTTGCGCGGATACTCGATGATGCCGGCGGTCTTGAAGGACGATCCGGTCTGCGACAGCACGGTCTCGAAGATCTGCTTGAGGCCGCGGTAGAGGTTGCGCACGATCGGCATGCGGTCGAGCAGGTGCTCGCCCCAGCCGAGCAGGGTGCGCCCGGCGATGTTGGCGGTGAGGAAGCCGATCAGGGTGATCAGGAAGAAGGCGACGACGAGCCCGAAGCCGGGAACGGGAAACGGCAGGTAGGTGTCGGGGTTGTAGACCGGCGGGATGTAGGGCTTCACCCAGCCGTCGACCCAGTTGATCAACGACCAGGAGAGGTAAAGGGTGATGCCGGCGGGGCCGGCGACGATGAGACCGGTGAGGAAATAGGTGCGCAGTCTCGACACGATGGCTCCGGGCTCCTTCGAAGATCCGATCCGGGCGTCCCCGGCGGGCGCTGCACGACCGGGTCCCTCCCGATCCGGCACCGACCGGCCCCCCTGAACGCCGCACGGCCCGCCTCGGGTCCATGCCGTCCGCGCCGGGCGAGCCCACGGCCCGGCGCAGGGCGGGGAGCAGAGGTCCGCGCGACGCGCCGATCATAGGGTAGACATCGGCCGCGGTCGCGGACAATCTTGCGGCCGGCATTCAGGTTCGCCGGCCCCGTCCGGCCGGGTGTCCCGACGCCCTCCGGCCGGTCCGCGAGCCGCAACACGCCACCGGGAACGCGCCGCCTTGCGCAGAACGCTCTATCTCCTCGCCGGCTTCGTCTGCCTCGGCCTCGCGGTGATCGGCGCCCTGCTGCCGGTGATGCCGACGACGATCTTCGTCATCCTAGCGGCCGGCTGCTTCGCACGCTCGTCGCCACGCCTGGAAGCATGGCTGCTCGCCCATCCGGTGTTCGGACCGTCGCTGCGGCGCTGGCGGGCCAACGGCGCGATCGCCCCTGCGGCGAAAGCGATGGCGAGCGCCGGCATGGTGGCCGGCTTCGTGCTGTTCCTCTGGGGTGCCCACCCCGGCCCCGTCCTCACCGCGCTCGTCGCCGCCTTCTTCCTCGCCTGCGCCGGCTACGTGCTGAGCCGCCCCTCGGCCTGAGGCTCTCCGGCCGGTCGCCGGACCCGCGTTGCCCGGCTGTTCGCCGGCGGCGCCGATTTCGCGGGGGAACACAGTCCTCGCGCGCACTTCATCATCTGAATTCTCTTGCCCGGCGCCGGACAACCGGCTTTTGCTTGACGTCAGGCAATCAAAAGGATTCGGCGGGACGCGGGGGTTTGTGAAGACGAGCGATCATCAGTTCGACGATCTTTTCGGCGAAGACCCGTCTTCGGAGCCGAGCGGTTTCGTCGTGCTGGTGTGGGGCGCCGTCGCGGCGGTAATGATGCTCGTCATGCTCGTCGCCCTGCAATACGGCAGTCCCGAGCGCAACGCCGAGCGTCCCGCCCTCGGCGCCGACACCGGCCTGTTGCCGCGCCCCACCCTCGACGAGCCGCGCACGACCGTCGAGACGATGTCGACGCAGATGAAGGCCGATCCGGAAGCCTCCTCGCTGCGCGGCGACCTCTTCGCGCTGCGCGAGGAACTCACCGCCCTGCGCAAGACCGTCGACGGCCTGCGCCAGCAGAACGACGCGCTGGTGCTGCGCATCGACGCGCTCGAAAAGCGCCGCTTCGACGAGTTCACCGGCAGCATCGACCGCTCGGATTTCGGGCCGCTGCCGGCCCGCGCCGTCCCGCCGCCGGCCGCGAAGCCGACCGGGGCGAAAACCGGCGAGGTCACCGGCAGCACGCCGCGAACGGCGGCGTCGCAGGCTGCGACACGGCAGGCCGGTGAGACCGGATTCGGCCTCGAGATCGGCACCTTCGCCGACATGACGAGCCTCCGGGCGCGCTGGCGCGACCTCCAGCAGGTGCATCCGGACCTTTTCGGCGCTCTCGACGCCGTCGCCTCGGTGCGCGATCGCGGCGGGCGCACCGAGCTGCTGCTCGTCGCCGGGCCCTATGGCAACGCCGCGACGGCCGCGCAGGCGTGCCGCGACGTCGAGAGCGAAGGCATCGGCTGCACGCCGGCGTTCTTCCTCGGCCAGCCGCTGGACCTGCGCTGACCTGATCGTCGCCGGGGTGGAAGGGTGCCCCGCCGTGGAACGGCCCGCGCGCGGGCTGGATCCTTCGTCGCATGGGTCTGCCCTTCCTCGCCGGTGCGGGCCCGATCAGCCCTTGCGCTCGACCGTCTCGACGTCGCCGCCGGCCTCGCGCCAGGCCGTGAAGCCGCCGCCGACGTGGGCGACCCGTTCGAGCCCCATCTCCTTCGCCGTCCGGGTGGCGAGCGCGGAGCGCCAGCCGCTGGCGCAATAGAAGACGAAGCGGCTGTCCCCGGCGAAGATCGCCTTGTGATACGGGCTTTCGGGATCGATCCAGAATTCCAGCATGCCGCGCGGACAGTGGAACGCGCCGGGGATGCGGCCCTCGCGTTCCAGTTCGCGGCGGTCGCGCAGGTCGACGAAGACGACGTCGCCGTCGCCGTGGAGGCCGAGGGCCTCGGTGGCCGGCAGCGTCTCGATCATGGCGTTCGCCTCGTCGAGCAGATCCTTGTAGCCCTTTTTCATCGCTCGTCCTCTCCTCCCATGTCCGCCGTGTGTTTCCGGCAGCCGCATTGTTCTGGAATCGAAAACGGCCGGGCATGCCCGGCCGTAACGGCGGCAGGAGTTCGTTCCTCGCGCCACCCTCGCCTTCGCCACCGTGCGACTTCGCACCGCGTGCGTTCGAACCGACCTCTTCCGTGCTTTCCGAAGCCGTTCTCCCGGACCTCTCCGCCCGTCATTCCCGCGAAAGCGGGAATCCAGCGGGCGGCAGGGGAACGGCCGGCGATTTCGTCGGGATGGCCGCGGAACCAGGGTGCCGATCGAGACGCCGCCCCCGCGGATGGCTGGATCCCCGCTTTCGTGTTGTGTCCCCTCTGATTGGTATGAT
>CALCDT010000147.1 GCA_937900425.1 uncultured Alphaproteobacteria bacterium
CCGATCCCGGCTGCCGCTTCGGCGAGCGCCCGCGCCATGTCGAGGCGCAGGGCGTGCGGCTCGCCGGCCGCGATCCTGCGGGCGACGTCGGCCGGATCGAGATCCTCACGCGGCGGGATCGGGGCGCCGTCGGGGTCGCGGGCGAACGGGCGGCCCGCCGCCTCGGCGCCGGCGGCGAGGGCCTTGAGGTCGGCGCGGGTCAGAAAGCTCGGATAGACGAGGCCGCGATCGCGGAGCCGGGCGAGGGCCGCGCGATAGTCGGCGACATGCTCGCTCTGCCGCCGGACGGGCCGCTCGAAGGCGAGGCCGAGCCAGTCGAGATCGTCGAGGATGCGGGCGAGGAAGGCCTCGCGCGCCCGCGTCGCGTCGATGTCCTCGATGCGGACGAGGAAGCGGCCGCCGAGGGCGACGGCGAGGTCGTGGTTGAGAATCGCCGAGAGCGCGTGGCCGAGGTGGAGATCGCCGTTCGGGGAGGGCGCGAAGCGGAAGACCGGGCAGGACATCGACGATCGGGCGGCTCCGGCGGCGCGAAGGGTTTCGGGTTTGCGCCGGGGCGCCGTTCATACCAGTCTCGGCATGGCAGGGCGAGTCGGAGCGCCCCGGCGAGCGCCATTCATCGGGAGGAGCGGGCATGCGGCGACTTCACAGCGATGACGACATGGCGGAGGGGCTCGCGGCCCTCGCGCTCGCCGATCCGCGGCTCGTTCCGGTGATCGCGGCGACCGGGCCGGTGGCGCTGCGCCACCGCCCGCCCGGCTTCGAGGGCATGGCGCGGATCGTCGTCGCCCAGCAGCTCTCCGTCGCCAGTGCCGACGCGATCTGGCGCAAGCTGGAAGCCCGGCTCGGCGAGGTGACGGCGGAGAGCTTCGCCGCGGCGCCTGGCGAGGACTTGCGCGGCTGCGGCCTCTCCGCCGGCAAGCTGCGGACGCTGACGGCGGTGTCGCGGGCGGTGGAGGAGGGGCTCGACCTCGCGCTGCTCGCCGAGGCCCCGCCCGAGGAGGCGGTCGAGCGGCTGGTCGCGATCCACGGCATCGGGGTGTGGACCGCGGAGATCTTCCTGCTGTTCTGCGCCCGCCACGCCGACGTCTTCCCGGCCGGCGACCTCGCCCTGCAGGTCGCGGTGCGCGACGCCTTCGCCCTCGCCGAGCGGCCGAAGGAGAAGGCGATGCGGCAGATGGCCGAAACCTGGGCGCCGTGGCGCGGCGTCGCCGCCAAGATGTTCTGGGCCTATCACAAGGTCTGCCGCGAGGGGCGGGCGGCGCTGCCGGTCTGAACGCCGCCGGCCCATCCTTTCCGTCCGGTCCGGGTTCGTCGCCCGCCGTCGATCGGCGGGAGGGGGAGAACCCGCATCCGCAGCCGGCCGGCCCCTGCCGGCGACCGTGCCGGTGATCGGGCGGTTCGGCGGGCGCGGTGGCGAAACCGGTTTCCCCCGGCTCCGTCCATGCACTAGGGTGCGGCCGACCCTTCACTTCGCCACGGGACCTCGACCTCCATGATCCGCATCGACGGGCCGCGCCTTCCCCCCGCCTCCGGCCAGCCGGCCGACGCCCTCGTCGTCTTCCTCCACGGCTACGGCGCCGACGGCAACGACCTGATCGACCTCGGCCGCGCCTTCCAGCCGCACCTGCCGGGCGCCGCCTTCGTCTCGCCCCACGCGCCGCAGCCCTGCGGCATGGCGCCGATGGGGCGGCAGTGGTTCCCGCTGACGCTGCGCGATCCGGACGAATTCCGCGAGGGCGCCGTGGCGGCGACCCCGGCGCTCGACGCCTTCCTCGACGCCGAGCGCGACCGGCTGGGCATCGCCGACGAGCGCATCGTTCTCGTCGGCTTCAGCCAGGGCACGATGATGGCGCTCCATGTCGGTCTCAGGCGGCCGCGCCCGCTCGGGGCCATCGTCGGCTATTCCGGGGCGCTGCCCGGGCCGGAGTTCCTGTCGGAGGTGCGCTCCAGGCCGCCGATCACCCTGATCCACGGCGACCGGGACGAGGTGCTGCCGATCGACCATCTCCACGAGGCCACCGCAGCGCTCGCCGCCGCCGGCGTCGCCACCCAGTTCCACGTCTGCCCGGGCCTCGCCCACGGCATCGACCAGCGCGGCCTCGCCCTCGGCCTCGCCGCGATCCGCAACGCCATCGGCTGAGGAGACCGCCGCCATGACCCGCACGCCGCTCGAAGCCCTCGACCTGCTCGATTTCTGGTGGCGGGCGGGCCCGGCCCGCTGGTTCGCCAAGGACGAGGCCTTCGACGCCGAACTGAAGCGGCGCTTCGGCGACCTGCACGCGCAGGCGTCCGCCGGCGGCTGCGAGTCCTGGCGCGAGACCGCCGCCGGCCGGCTCGCCCTGATCCTGCTGCTGGACCAGCTCTCGCGAAATCTCAACCGTGGCTCGCCGGCGGCCTTCGCCAACGACGCCGCCGCCCGCGCCCTTGCGGCGATCACGCTCGAATCCGGCGACGACCGCGCCTATCCGACCGAGGTGCGCTCGTTCTTCTACCTGCCCTTCATGCACTCGGAGGACATCGCCGACCAGGAGCGCTGCGTCGACCTCTGCCGCCTCAACAGCCCGCGCGACACTTACGCCTACGCCCTCGAACACCTCGACATCATCCGCCGCTTCGGCCGCTTCCCCCACCGCAACGCTGTGCTCGGACGCGAGACGACACCGGCGGAGGCGGCCTACCTGGAAAGCGGCGGCTTTTCGGGGTGAGGGCTCCCCGCCCGATCGCGATCGATCGGCCGCCCTCGGTCGGCCGCGTCCCGGGGGCTGTTGAGATCGTGCGTGCGGGTCTATATCGGGGCGATCGAAGCCTGACCGAAAGGGCCCGCCATGGCCGCCGTCTTCAATGTTCTCATTCCCGTCGCGCTCGGCGCGGTGCTGATCGTGCTGCTGATGGGGCTGTTCAACCTGCTGCGTGGCGGCAACGCCAACCTGTCGCAGGTGCTGATGCGCTGGCGCGTCGGGCTGCAGTTCGTCGCGGTGGTCGTCGTGCTGGTGGCGGTCTGGCTGAAGGGCCAGACCGGCTGAGCGGGGACGCCGGCCGGGCGCGGTGACGGGAGGCCGGCGAAGGCGCGGGATCGCGTGGCCGCGACGCCGGCGACAGGAGGGAACGGGGCATCATGGTCGTACTCAACAGGATCTACACCCGCGGCGGCGACGACGGCACCACGGCGCTCGGCTCCGGCGAGCGGCGGCGCAAGGACGACGTTCGCGTCGAGAGCTACGGCACCGTCGACGAGGTCAACGCCGCCGTCGGCCTCGCCCGGCTCCACACCGCGGCGCTCCCCGAGGTCGACGTGGTGCTGGCGCGGGTCCAGAACGACCTGTTCGATCTCGGCGCCGACCTCGCGACGCCGGAGACCGACGAGCCGCCGCCCTACGAGCCGCTGCGGGTGACCGGCGCCCAGGTCGACGCGCTGGAGGCGGCGATCGACATCCTCAACAAGGATCTTTCGCCGCTGCGCTCCTTCGTGCTGCCCGGCGGATCGGCGGCGGCAGCCCACCTCCATCTCTGCCGGACCGTCTGCCGGCGGGCGGAGCGGCTTTGCGTCACCCTGGCGCGGACCGAGGGCGAGCGGGTCAACCCGCAGGCGGTGAAGTATCTCAACCGCCTTTCGGACTATTTCTTCGTCGCCTCGCGCTGGGTCAACGACCGCGGCGCCGCCGACGTGCTCTGGGTGCCGGGCAAGAATCGCTGAGGGCGAGAGCCGGGCGAGGGCGCTCCGCGGTCTCTCGTCCTTTCGCACGTGCGGCATCGTTGCGGGCCGGGCGGCGTTGACAGCCGCGCGAAATCGCCATTACGGTCGCCCACCGATCTGGAATTTTGCCGCAGTGCGGCATGAGGCATGCGGCGAGAGACGGCCTTTTCGGGCGCGAGGGCCGCAGCGCCGGAAGGGATGAAAAGCATGAAGATCCTGGTCCCCGTGAAGCGAGTGGTGGACTACAACGTCAAGATCCGCGTCAAGGCGGACGGCTCGGGCGTCGAACTCGCCAACGTCAAGATGTCGATGAACCCGTTCGACGAGATCGCCGTCGAGGAGGCGCTGCGGCTCAAGGAGGCCGGCGTCGCCACCGAGGTGGTGATCGTCTCGATCGGCCCGGCCCAGGCGCAGGAGACGATCCGCACCGCACTCGCCATGGGCGCCGATCGCGGCATCCTCGTCACCGTCGATGGCACGGTCGAGCCGCTCGCCGTCGCCAAGATCCTGAAGGCGGTCGCCGGCGACGAACAGCCCGGCCTCGTCATCCTCGGCAAGCAGGCGATCGACGACGACTGCAACCAGACCGGCCAGATGCTGGCGGCGCTGACCGGCTGGCCGCAGGGCACCTTCGCCTCGAAGGTGGTCGTCGAGGGCGGGCGGGTGAAGGTGACGCGCGAGATCGACGGCGGCCTGCAGACCGTCGACCTCGCCCTGCCGGCGGTGGTGACGACGGACCTCAGACTCAACGAGCCGCGCTACGCCTCGCTGCCCAACATCATGAAGGCGAAGAAGAAGCCGCTCGAGACCAAGTCGGCGGCCGACTACGGCGTCGACGTCGCCCCGCGGCTCGAGGTGCTGAAGACCGCCGAGCCGGCCGGCCGCAAGGCCGGCGTCAAGGTCGGCTCGCCGGCCGAACTCGTCGCCAAGCTGAAGCAGGAAGCCGGCGTGCTCTGAGCGCCCGACAAGAAGCCAGACAAGACGCTAGACAAGAAGAAAGACATCGCGATGACCACGCTTCTTCTCGCCGAACACGACAACGCTTCCCTGAAGGACGCCACCGCCAAGGCGCTGACCGCCGCGCTGGGTATGGGCGGCGACGTCCACGTCCTCGTCGCCGGCAAGGACTGCGGCCCGGCCGCCGAGGCCGCGGCCAGGCTCTCCGGCGTCGCGAAGGTGCTGGTCGCCGACGACGCCAGCCTGGCCCACCAGCTCGCCGAGCCGGTGGCGGCGCTGATCGTCTCGCTCGCCGGCGGCTACGACGCCATCGTCGCGCCGGCGACGTCCGCCGCCAAGAACACGCTGCCCCGCGTCGCCGCGCTGCTCGACGTCATGCAGGTCTCCGACGTCGTCGCCGTCCACGGCCCCGACACCTTCGAGCGGCCGATCTACGCCGGCAACGCCATCCAGACCGTGCGCTCCTCCGACGCGAAGAAGGTGGTGACGGTGCGCACCTCGACCTTCCAGGCGGCCGGGGAGGGCGGCTCCGCCCCGATCGAGGCGGTCGGCGCCGCGGCCGATCCGGCGATCTCCGCCTTCGTCGGCGAGGATCTCTCGGTCTCCGACCGGCCGGAGCTGACCTCGGCCAAGATCATCGTCTCCGGCGGGCGCGCCCTCGGCTCGGAGGAGAAGTTCCGCGAGGTCGTGCTGCCGCTCGCCGACAAGCTCGGCGCCGCCGTCGGCGCCAGCCGGGCCGCGGTCGACGCCGGCTATGCGCCGAACGACTGGCAGGTCGGCCAGACCGGCAAGGTGGTGGCGCCCGATCTCTACATCGC
>CALCDT010000148.1 GCA_937900425.1 uncultured Alphaproteobacteria bacterium
GGCGCTCTCGCAGGCCTCGTCGCCCGGCATGCAGTCGCGGCAGACGTCGGGACGCACCGCGTAGACGCCGCAGGATGTGCCGACGCCGACGACGCCGAGGAGCGCCGAGCAGCGGTCGCCGTCGCAGCGCATCCGGCCGTTGGCGTCGTCGACGAACTCGGACGGGATCAGCGCCAGCGCCGCGTCGTCCTCGAGCGAGAAGCGCGGCCACTCGGCCGAGTAGGCGCAACACGCCCCGCACGTCGTGCACAGCGCGGAGGCGTCTTCGGCGATGTCGGCATCGCTGGCCGCGGTCTGCCGCACGGTCACGTTCTCTCCGGTCGAGGGGGGCTTTCCTGCACGCCGCGCTTCCTTACACCCGCGCGGCCGCGGGGCACAGGACGAGCGGCCGCCTTGCGTCGGCCGCGCCGGTGGAGGATTGTCGCCCGTCACCCTCTCCCTGGAGCCCGTGCCCCGATGATCGAGCCGGCGATCGCGATTCTCGAGCGCCTGGTCGCCTTCGACACGACGAGCCGCAACTCCAACCTCGCGCTGATCGACTGGGTCGAGTCCGAACTGGCACGGCACGGCGTCGTCGCCCGGCGGACCTACGACTCGACCGGCGGCAAGGCCAACCTCTTCGCCACCATCGGGCCGGACCACGCCGCCGGCGGCTACATCCTCTCCGGCCACACCGACGTCGTTCCCGTCGACGGCCAGGCATGGTCGACCGATCCCTTCCGGCTGACCCTGCGCGACGGCCGGCTCTACGGCCGCGGTGCCTGCGACATGAAGGGCTTTCTCGCCGTCTGCCTGTCGCGACTGCCGACGATGACGGCGGCCACTCTGGCGCGCCCGATCCATCTCGCCTTCTCCTACGACGAGGAGGTCGGCTGCCTCGGCGTGCGGCGGCTGATCGACGACATGACGCGGCAGGGGCTGCGGCCGGCCGCCTGCTTCGTCGGCGAGCCGACGGAGATGATGGTCGTCGTCGCCCACAAGACGAAGCGCAGCCTGAAGGTCCGCTTCACCGGCAAGGCGGTGCACTCGTCGCTGGCGCCGGAGGGCGTCAACGCCGTCGACTACGCCGCGCGGCTGGTGGTGTTCATCCGCGAGCTCGGCGAGCGTCTCGCCGCCGGACCGGTCGATCCGGCGTTCGACGTGCCGTTCTCGACCGCCCACACCGGCACCATCCACGGCGGTACCGTCCTCAACATCGTGCCGGAGCACTGCGAGCTGACCTACGAGTTCCGCACACTGCCGGGCGTCGACGCCGACGCTCTCGTCGCCGAGGTCGAGACCTTCGCGCGTACGGTGCTGGAGCCGCAGATGCGCGCCCGCCATCCCGACGCCGGCATCGTCTTCGAGACCACCTCGGCCTTTCCCGGTCTCGACACGTCGCCCGACGCCGAGGTCACGTTGCTCGCCAAGCGCCTTGCCGGCCGCAACGACCATGGCAAGGTGGCCTATGGTACGGAGGCGGGTCTGTTCGCTGAGGCGGCGGTACCGACCGTCGTCGTCGGCCCCGGCTCGATCGAACAGGCGCACAAGCCGGACGAGTTCATCGCGGTTTCGGAGCTGGTCCGTTGCGGTGCCTTCGTCGACCGCCTCATCGACCATTGCGCCGCGTAGGATCAGGCGTCGGCGCGCGTTTCTGTGCCGCCGGCCGAACGGCGGGCCCGACCAGCCACGGTGGAGGTCGTGCCGGCCCGGGTTCCGGCGACCGTGTGGAGAGAGTGGATGCGGACATCGGTCATCGCGGTCGTCGGCCTCGTCGCGTGCGGGGCGGCGGGCTACGCCTACGTCAACGACCTCCTGCCCGCGCCCGCGACGACCGCCATCGACCGCGTCCTGACCCTCGTCGGTGCCGTCGGCGAGGGCGGTGCGCCCCAGGTCGCACCGGCCGCACAGGCCGCCGGGCGATCGCCCGGCGTCGCCGTCGAGGTGGCGGTCGCCACCAGCCGCGAGGCGATCGAGCGGATCTCCTCCATCGGCTCCATCCTCGCCGACGAGTCGGTCGTCATCGCGCCCGAGCAGGCCGGCCGCGTCGCAGCCATCCGGTTCGTCGAGGGCGAGCCGGTCAAGGCGGGCGACGAACTCGTCAAGCTCGACGACACGCTGCTCGTCGCCGAGCTCGGCGAGGCCGAGGCCCGCGCGACGCTCGCCAACGCCAACTACGAGCGCGCCAACGCGCTGTCGAAGTCGGGCGCCGGCACCCAGCGCGCCCTCGACGAGGCGCTGGCCGAGCGCCTCACCGCCGAGGCGCTCCTCCACCTCCTGCGCTCGCGTCTCGACAAGACCTCGATCAAGGCGCCGTTCGAGGGCATCGTCGGCTTGCGCTCGGTGTCGGTCGGGGCCTATGTCGAGGCCGGCGATCCGCTGACCAGCCTCGACAAGATCGACGACGTGAAGGTGGAGTTCACCGTGCCCGAGCGGAATCTCGCGCTGGTGCGCGAGGGCTTCCCGGTGGTGGTGACGGTCGACGCCTATCCCGGCCAGAGCTTCGGCGGGCGGATCTACGCCATCGCCCCGCAGGTCGACGTCAACGGCCGCGCGCTCAAGGTGCGGGCTCGCATGCCCAATCCGGATCTGCAACTGCGGCCGGGCCTGTTCGCCCGCGTCGTCGTCGAGGGTGCGAGCCGCGGCGAGGTCGTCGAGGTTCCCGAGAGCGCCGTCGTGCCGAAGCGCGGCGACACCTTCGTCTTCAAGGTCGTCGACGGCAAGGCGGTCGAGACCCAGGTGACGCTCGGCCGACGGGCCGACGGCCTCGTCGAAATCGCCTCCGGCGTGGCGCCCGGCGACGTCGTCGTCGTCGCCGGCCACGCCCGGCTGCGCGACGGTGCCACCGTCGAGATCGTCACCACCGGGCCCGACCCGGCGGCGAGCTAGAAATATCGTCTCAAGGAGCCGACGTGCGCCTCTCCGAGATCTGCATCCAGCGTCCCGTCTTCGCGACGGTGATGAGCCTCGTCCTGGTCCTGGTCGGCATCGTCTCCTACGACCGGCTGACGGTGCGCGAATATCCCCAGATCGACGAGCCGCAGGTCTCCGTCGTCACCACCTATCCCGGCGCCTCGGCCCGGATCATGGAGAGTCAGGTCACCCAGGTTCTGGAGGGCTCGATCGCCGGCATCGAGGGCATCGACGTGCTCGAGTCGTCGAGCCGGTCGGAGCAGAGCCGGATCACGGTGCGCTTCAAGCTCGGCATCGACCCCGACGTCGCCGCATCGGACGTGCGCGACCGCGTCGCCCGGGTGCGCGGCCGCCTGCCGGACGAGATCACCGAGCCGGTCATCTCCAAGGTGGAGGCCGACGCCCAGCCGGTGATGTTCCTCGCCTTCTCGTCCGAGAACATGGACGCGCTGGAGCTGACCGACGTCGTCAACCGCTCGGTGGTCGACCGGCTGAAGACGCTGATGGGCGTCGCCGACGTGCAGATCTTCGGCGAACGCAAGTACGCCATGCGCATCTGGATCGACCGGGAGAGGCTCGCCGCCTACAACCTGACGGTTCAGGACGTCGAGGACGCCATCTCGGCCCAGAACGTCGAGCTGCCCTCCGGCCGCATCGAGAGCGTCGACCGCGAGTTCAGCGTGCTGTCGCGGACCGGCCTGACGACGCCCGAGCAGTTCAGCGACATCGTCGTCAAGCGCACCTCCGACCACCTCGTCCGCCTCGGCGACGTCGCGAACGTGGCCCTCGGCGCCTACGACGAACGCCGCGCCAGCCGCTATACGGGCAAGCCCGCCGTCGCCGTCGGCATCATCAAGCAGGCGACGGCGAACCCACTCGACGTCTCCAACGCGGTGCGCGCCGAGCTGCCGGCGATCGAGCAGCTGCTGCCCGACGGCGCCACCGTCGTCATCGGCAACGATCAGGCGGTGTTCATCGACCGGTCGATCTCGGCGGTCTTCTCCACCATCGTCGAGGCGACGGTTCTCGTCGTCCTGGTGATCTTCTTCTTCCTGCGGACGGTGCGCGCCTCGATCATTCCGATCGTCACCATCCCCGTGTCGCTGATCGCCACCTTCACGCTGATGTACGCGCTCGGCTTCAGCATCAACACGCTGACGCTGCTGTCGATGGTGCTCGCCATCGGCCTCGTCGTCGACGACGCCATCGTCGTGCTCGAGAACATCTTCCGCCACGTCGAGGAGGGCCTTAGTCCCCGTGCGGCGGCGATCAAGGGCTCGGCGGAGATCGGCTTCGCCGTGGTGGCGATGACGCTGACGCTCGCGGCGGTCTATGCGCCGGTGGCATTCGCGCCGGGCCGCACCGGCCGGCTGTTCCTGGAGTTCGCGCTCACCCTCGCCGGGGCGGTGATCGTGTCGGGCTTCGTCGCGCTGACGCTGACGCCGATGATGTGCTCGCGGCTGCTCCGGCACAACGCCAATCCCGGCCTGTTCTTCCGCGTGCTGGAGACGGGCTTCCAGGCGATCGAGAACGGTTATCGCCGGCTGCTCGGTGTGGCGCTGAGGCTGCGCGTCCTCGTCGTCGTCCTCGCCGTCGCCATCGCCGGCCTCGCCGGCCACTACTTTCTGTCGCTCAAGTCGGAGCTGTCGCCCACCGAGGACCGCGGCACGCTGTCGGCCTTCGGCACCTCGCCGGAAGGCGCCACGGTCGCCTACACCGGCCGCTACGCGGCCGAACTCGAGAAGATCTTCTCCGAGGTGCCGGAGGTGCGCGGCTTCCTCACCGTCATCGGCTTCCCGCAGTCGACCAACATGATCGGCTACGCCAACCTCGTCGACTGGGAGGACCGCACCCGCAGCCAGCAGGAGATCGTCGCCGATCTGTTCCCGAAGGTGAGCCGCATTCCCGGCACGCAGATCTTCGTCTCGAACCCGGCCTCGCTCGGCCAGCGCGGCTTCGGCAAGCCGGTGCAGATGGTCATCCAGACGTCCGGCACCTACGAGGAGCTCAACGACTACGTCAACCGGATGCTCGCCCGCGTCGCCGAGAATCCGGGGTTGATCAACGTCGACACCGACCTCAAGCTCAACACCCCGGAGATCACCGTCTCGATCGACCGCTCCAAGGTCGCCGATCTCGGTCTCGACGTGGCGGTGATCGGCCGGACGCTGGAGACCTTCCTCGGCGGCCGCCAGGTGACCCGCTTCGAGCGCGACGGCGAGCAGTACGACGTCATGGTACAGCTCTCCGCCGCCGACCGGGCGAGCCCCGAGACGCTGGAGACGATCTATGTCCGCACGCCGGACAATGCCGCCGGCACCGGCGGCCAGATGGTCGCGCTCTCCAACATCGTCCGCATCGAGGAGACGGTGGCGCCGCGCGAGCTGAAGCGCTTCAACCAGCTCCGCTCCGCCGAGATCCAGGCCAACATCGCGCCGAACTACACGATGGGCGAGGCGCTCGACTACCTCGCCCAGGTGGCCCGCGAGGAACTGCCTGCCGACGTCCAGCTCGACTATTCCGGCCAGAGCCGCGAGTTCGTCTCGTCGAGCCAGAGCCTCGCCTTCGTCTTCGTGCTGGCGCTGATCTTCATCTATCTGGTGCTGGCGGCGCAGTTCGAGAGCTTCGTCGATCCGTTCGTGATCCTCATGACGGTGCCGCTGTCGATGACCGGGGCGCTCGCCGCGCTCTCCTGGTCGGGAGGAACGCTGAACGTCTACTCGCAGATCGGCCTCGTGACGCTCGTCGGGCTGATCACCAAGCACGGCATCCTCATCGTCGAGTTCACCAACCACGTCCGTGCCGAGGGAAAGCCGCTGAGGGAGGCGATCATCGAGGCGGCGACGCTGCGGCTGCGGCCGATCCTGATGACCACCGGCGCGATGGTGCTCGGCGCCATCCCGCTGGCGCTCGCCCACGGAGCCGGCGCGGAGAGCCGCCAGCAGATCGGCTGGGTCATCGTCGGCGGCATGACCTTCGGCACCCTGCTGACCCTGTTCGTCGTCCCCGCCGTGCTCTCGTTCGTCGGACGCGCCCACAAGGTGCACGCCGACGTCCACTCCGCCGTGGGGCACGCGCCGCCGAAGCCCGGCCCCGCGGGACACGCGCCGGCGGAGTAGAGAACCCTCTTTTCTCGAAAGGCGGTTGCAACCCTCCGCCGCCGCCACAGCCTCGCACAAGTATTCCCGGCCACAGTGGCCGCCGGCAGATCGTGTCTGATGGGATCGGCCGGCCAGCCGTGGCCCCCGGCCCGGCGCCGGCCCGTGCGGGGATCCGAGCTTGGCGAAGCAGCAACTGAAGCGCGCCGTTTCCTCAGTCCGCGGGGCGAGAGGCGGCGTCACCGAGCGTCTGCTCGGGACGGGACTGGCGGCTCACAAGGCCGGCCGGCTCGCCGAGGCGGAAACGGCCTATCGCCGCGTCCTCGCCGTCGTTCCCGACCACGTCGATGCGCTGCACCTGCTCGGCCTCTGCCTCGCCGGGCAGCAGCGCGAGGTCGAGGCCGTGGGTCCCCTCGGCCGGGCAGCGGAGCTCAAGCCGCAGCGATCCGACCTCGCATCCGACTTCGGCGCGGCGCT
Source organism: uncultured Alphaproteobacteria bacterium (assembly GCA_937900425.1). GTDB lineage: Bacteria > Pseudomonadota > Alphaproteobacteria > Rhizobiales > Pleomorphomonadaceae > CALCDT01. Next base: position 6,468 of record CALCDT010000148.1, read on the forward strand.
CCGCGCGGCGGGCGG
>CALCDT010000149.1 GCA_937900425.1 uncultured Alphaproteobacteria bacterium
CGATCGCCGAGCCGATCCTCGAGGAGACGAAGGCGATCATCGGGCTGCTGCGGACGCGGCCCTGAGCGGAGCGCGCGGCGGCCGCCGCTGTTGCAGCGCTGCCGCGCCCTTAACCGAACCGAAGCCAACCGCACGGCTTCGTCGAATGAGCGATGGAGCGGAGCGTCAAATCCGCTATCATCACACGGGGCTGGCGCGTCCTTTCGCGGCGGCGTGAGAGCGTCGCGGCGGCACACGGCCGGCCACGGCACCGAGAGACGAGTGGAGCGGCACGGAGACCGACCGATGCGCGAGGGCCTTGTTCAGAGTTCCAAGTCGGCGCGGCTGATCGCCCTCGCCGTCATCGCCGCGGGTGGCCTCGCGACGCTGCCGGCCGACGTCGCCCACGCCCAGGCGCGCGACGCCGTCGAGATCACCATCAACAAGGCGCCGGGCGGCTACGGCGCCTACGGGCCGAACCTGCCGGGCGTCTATCTGGCGCAGACCTCGGGCGTCGCCCCGACGCCGGAGCCGGGTTCGCCGAACCCCGCCTACCGCTGGGTCGACCCGATGCCGGAGCTGCTCTACCAGGCGAGCCCGGTCGGCTGGGTCGACGGCTGGCACGGCAATGTCGGTCCGGGCATCCCGATCCCCTGAGACGGCAGTCCACGATTTTCCGAAGGCCGCCGCCGGCGAGGCGGCGGCCTTTTTCGTTCGACGGGCCTTCGACGGGACTCGGCGGTGGCCGCGATGATCTCGAGCTTCCACGACGACGAGGCGCAACTCGCGGCGGAGATCCGTGCGCTGATCGCGTGACGGGTCGGTACCCGCGAAGGCCCACCGGCGCTTGCATCGTCGGAGCGCCGCGCCTAGGGTCCGGCCCGCCCGGCGCCGGGCTCGATCGCACGGCGGCGCGGCGCGCCGGCCCGTCTAGCGGCCTGCGCCGATCGCAAACAGCACGCAGGGGACCGACCATGGGCTTCATCGCCGACGCACTGGCGCGGGTTAAGCCGTCCGCGACGCTCGTCGTGAGCAACAAGGCGCTGGAGCTGAAGCGGGCGGGGCGCGACGTCATCGGCCTCGGGGCCGGCGAGCCGGACTTCGACACGCCGGAGAACATCAAGGAAGCGGCGATCCGCGCCATCCGCGACGGCAAGACCAAGTATACCGCCGTCGACGGCATCCCGGAGCTGAAGGCGGCGATCGTCGAGAAGTTCCGGCGCGAGAACGGTCTCACCTACAAGCCGAGCGAGATCACTGTCGGCGTCGGCGGCAAGCACGTGCTGTTCAACGCCTTCCTGGCGACGATCAATCCCGGCGACGAGGTCGTCATCGTCGCCCCCTACTGGGTCAGCTATCCGGAGATGGTGCTGCTGTGCGGCGGCACGCCCGTCATCGTCACGGCGACCGCGGCGACCGGCTTCAAGGTCGACCCGGCGGCGCTCGAGGCGGCGATCACCCCGAAGACCAAGTGGGTGGTGTTCAACTCGCCGTCGAACCCGACCGGCGCCGCCTATACCCGCGCCGAGGTGCGCGCCTTCTGCGACGTCATGCTGCGTCACCCGCACGTCTGGGTGATGACCGACGACATGTACGAACACCTCGTCTACGACGGCTTCGAGTTCACCACGCCGGCGCAGGTCGAGCCGGCGCTGAAGGAGCGGACGCTGACCGTCAACGGCGTCTCCAAGGCCTACGCGATGACCGGCTGGCGGATCGGCTACGCCGGCGGCCCCGAGGTGCTGATCAAGGCGATCGCCAAGGTGCAGGGCCAGTCGACGACGAACCCGTCGTCGATCTCGCAGTGGGCGGCGGTCGAGGCGCTGACCGGCCCGCAGGACTTCATCCCGAGGAACGCCGAGCTGTTCAAGGCCCGCCGCGACCTCGTGGTGTCGATGCTGAACCAGGCGAAGGGCATCCAGTGCCCGACGCCGGAGGGCGCCTTCTACGTGTTCCCGTCGTGCGCCGGGACGATCGGCAAGACGGCGCCGTCGGGCAAGACCATCACCAGCGACGAGGAGTTCGTCAGCGAGCTCCTCGAGAGCGAGGGCGTCGCCGTGGTGCAGGGCTCTGCCTTCGGCCTCGGCCCGGCCTTCCGCATCTCCTACGCCACCTCGACCGAGGCGCTGGAGGAGGCCTGCCGGCGCATCCAGCGGTTCTGCGGCAACCTGCGCTGAGGTGCCGTCCGCGGGATATACGACGGACCCGCCCGAACGAGGCTCGCCCGACCCGCCGACCGGACCCGATCGACGGCCCGCCGCACCTGCCGGCGGGCCGTTTTCTTTTCGCCCGGCGGCGCCGGAACGGGGCACCGATCCGCCACGTTTCAGTGCGCCGATGCGTCGCCGCAAGCCTCGTGCGGGGCCGCGTTCTGCGGCTATCCTGAATTCCCATCCGATTCGGAGGAATGGTCCCATGTCGTCCCGTCTCGCCGTCGCCGGCGTCGCCGCCGCGCTGCTCGCCGCCCCGTTGGCCACCCCCGCCGCCGCGCAGAACAACGTCCAGATCGGCGTGCTCGAGTGCACCATCGCCGGCGGCATGGGCTGGGTGTTCGGCTCGTCGAAGACCCTCGAATGCGTCTTCGATCCGGCCGGCGACACGGCGCCGAACGAGGTCTATTCCGGCACCATCTCGAAGTTCGGCATCGACATCGGCGTCACCAAGAAGACCAAGGCGGTCTGGGCGGTGTTCGCGGCGAAGTCGGGCTACAGCCACGGCGCGCTCGCCGGCAACTACGGCGGCGTCACCGCCGGGGCGACGGTCGGCGTGGGCCTCGGCGCCAACGTCCTCGTCGGCGGCTTCGAGAAGTCGTTCGCGCTGCAGCCGGTGAGCGTCCAGGCCGAGACCGGCGCCGACATCTCCGCCGGCATCGCCGAGCTGACGCTGACCTTCGTCCGCTGAGGGCGCGTCCGCCGAGACGCCCGGCAAGACTCCCGGGCGGGGCCTGGCCCCGCCCGCCTCCTCACGCTTGAACGCCGGACCACCGTCCCCATATCATCGGGGACGGTCGGAACATGGCCGTCCGGATGCCTCTGGCGAGGGTCCGGAGATGCCGCGCCGACGGGGCGGAAGCACCGCCGGGGCGGGGATGGACGAGGCGACGCCGCACCAGCGGGTCGCCGCAGAGGCCGCTTGGTGAACGAGGGCTGACATGTCGCGCGTGACGGCGTTCTCGAGTCCGTTGCTGCTCGGCTTCGACGAGATCGAGCGGGTGCTCGACCGGGCGTCGAAGACGACGAGCGATGGCTACCCTCCCTACAACATCGAGCGGCTGCCGCGGCAGCCCCAGCACGGCGACGTCCTGAGGATCACGCTGGCGGTGGCCGGCTTCACCCGGGACGACCTCGAGGTGGTGCTCGAGGAGAGCCAGCTGGTGATCCGTGGCCGGCAGAACGACGACGGCCGCGAGCGTCACTTCCTCCATCGCGGCATCGCCGCTCGTCAGTTCCAACGGACGTTCGTGCTCGCCGAAGGGATCGAGATCCTGGGCGCGGAGCTCCAGCACGGGCTCCTCGCCATCGATCTGGCCCGGCCAGAGCCGGAGCGCGTGGTGCGCAAGATCGAGATTACCGCGCGGGACTGAGAGCCGGCCGTTCCAGCGGGGAAGGCCGCAGACGGCGCCCCGCGACGCGTTTCGCGGCGATCGATCTCCGCGAAGGAGGTGTGTGATGAACGTCAACGGAACCAAGACCATTTCGCCCGAGGTGCTGGCCGGCATCGGCGCCGGCCGGCTGACCTACGTGAAGCCGATGTCGTCCGACGAGGTGTCGAGCCTGTTCCCGCAGGCTCCGCCGCTGACCCCCGGCCTGAAGCTGTGGGCGCTGCTCGGCGCCGACGGCACCCCGATCATGCTCACCGACAGCCGCGAGGCGGCGGTGGCGGGCGCGCTGCAGAACGACCTGCTGACGGTGGCGCTGCACTGATGCGGACCGCGGGACGACCCGCCCGGATCGTCGAGGTCCGGGCGGCGGGCGACCGTTCCGAAGGCGTCCTTTCCGCTCGATGAATCGGATCGTTTCCGGCGGCCGGGCGAAAATATTCCCATCAAGTTGCGAGTCGTTTTCGCCGTCCGGACCACCGGATCGGCGTCCAACGCTTGATGTCGCATCGATGGTCGCCGCCGTTCAAATCTTGCGTCGAACTTGCGTCCGGGCAAAAGTCGCTTCGACACCCTTCGACTTCTGTGGCATTCTTTTGCCGTCGAACTCCAAACCCCAAGGGAGGTCGCTGAATGTCGATGCAGTCGCACATTGCCGAGCTGGTTCGTCGGCACGCCGCGCTCGAGCGCGAGATCGAAACCGCGCAGAGTCATCCCGGCGTGGACAGCCTCGAACTCTCGGAGATGAAGCGCAAGAAGCTGCAGCTCAAGGAAGAGATCGAACGCCTCAGGCAGCCGGCCGTGCTGCACTGAGGGCCGCGCGAGCGCTCCCGCGGGGTCGGTGACGCCGGCGTCCCGCCGACGGGGCCGACCCCGTTCCCCTCGGACGTGCATCGGACACGGCAGCCCGGAAGGTCGCGCGGCGACCGGGTCGGCGCCGGTCCGCAACGATGCCGGACCCGTGCGGACGGACCGTCACCGGAGTGCGCCCAGGCCTCCGCGGGTGTCGGCAGTCGCCGCAACTTCTCCACCTCCGCCCCGCATCGCCGCCGTAATCCCGCCCCTACACTCGGCCCGGTTGTGATTCGCAACCCCGGGCGCGCGTGCCGGCGCCCGGCGCGTGAGGACCTCCGTCATGCCGCCCCCCTTCGCGGTCGTGGCCGCTCTCGTCGTCGCCATCGGCCTCTCGACCGCCGCAGCCATCGCCGCGCTCGCCGCGCCGTCGGCGCACGTCCCGACCGCGACCGAGCGGACGCTCCTGCTGCCGCGCTGATCCCGTCCGGCGGTGGTTGCCGCCCGGGTGGCGGCATCCGGCCACGCGGACGGCCCGGCCGCCGCCGGGGCGGATGGCGGGATGGTTCCGTGCATCCCCTTCTTTGCCGCCGGCGCTCCCTCGGTGCCGCGCTCCGCGCGGAGCAGAAAAGGTCGATCGACGCACGGGTTCGGAGGCGCAGAGCGGCGCGTGATCGGGGCGGGAACGCTCGTCCCGAAAAGCCTTCGGCTCAGCCGCCGGCGAGGGCGCGGGCGCGTTCGCGCAGGGCGAACTTCTGCACCTTGCCGGTCGAGGTCTTGGCGATCGGCTCGAAGACGATGCGGGTCGGGCACTTGTAGGCGGCGATCAGCCGGCGGCAGTGGGCGATCAGCTCCTCGGCCGTCGCCGTGGCGCCCGGCTTCAGCTCGACGAAGGCGCAGGGCGTCTCGCCCCACTTCTCGTGCGGTGCCGCGACGACGGCGGCCGAGGCCACCGCCGGGTGCTTGTAGAGCGCGTCCTCGACCTCGATCGAGGAGATGTTCTCGCCGCCGGAGATGATGATGTCCTTCGAGCGGTCCTTGAGCTGCAGGTAGCCGTCCGGGTGCATCACCGCGAGGTCGCCGGAGCGGAACCAGCCGCCGGCGAGGGCTTTTTCCGTCGCCGCGGGGTTCTTGAGATAGCCCTTCATGACGATGTTGCCGCGGAACATCACCTCGCCGAGGGTCTCGCCGTCGGCGGGCACGGGCGCGAGCGTCTCCGGGTCGAGCACGGCGAGGTCGTCGAGGGCTAGATAGCGCACCCCCTGGCGGGCCTTCATCGCCGCCCGCTCCGGCCCCGGCAGCGCGTCCCAGGTCGTGTCCCACTCGTTGACCACCGCCGGGCCGTAGACCTCGGTGAGGCCGTAGACGTGGACGACGTCGAAGCCGGCGTCGCTCATCGCCGCCAGCACCGCCTCGGGCGGCGGCGCGGCGGCGGTGAGGAAGGTGGCGCGGGTCGTGAGCGGCGGCCGCTCGGCCTCGGGTATCGACAGGATCGTCGACATCACGATC
>CALCDT010000150.1 GCA_937900425.1 uncultured Alphaproteobacteria bacterium
CTCGTTCCAGGCGCTGCCTGCGGGCGGCGCCGCCGCCGATCGCAATCCGAACGACCCCACCACCTGGGGCAAGGTCGGCCGCAACGACCCCTGCCCCTGCGGCTCGGGCAAGAAGTTCAAGCACTGCCACGGCGCGCTGGTCTGACGGCGACGGCCTTTGCGGGATCGATGCGGCCGGGCCTCGTGCCCGGCCGTTTTCGTTCGCATGGCGCCCGTCCGCGCCCGGTTTGCCGGGCCGCCGGCTTGCGTTCTCTCCCGCAATTGCGTAGGGCGATGGCACCAAGACAGCGGCGCGCCCCGAGGGGAGGCGTGCGAAGATCTCCGGAGTTGCCATGTCCGCCAAGAGCGACATCAAGAAGGTCGTCCTCGCCTATTCGGGCGGCCTCGACACGTCCATCATCCTCAAGTGGCTGCAGACCGAACTCGGCGCCGAGGTGGTGACCTTCACCGCCGACCTCGGCCAGGGCGAGGAGCTCGAGCCGGCGCGCCGCAAGGCCGAGATGCTGGGCGTCAAGGAGATCTACGTCGAGGACGTGCGCGAGGAATTCGTGCGCGACTTCGTCTTCCCGATGTTCCGCGCCAACGCGCTCTACGAGGGCGTCTACCTGCTCGGCACCTCGATCGCCCGGCCGCTGATCTCCAAGCATCTCGTCGAGATCGCGAAGAAGACCGGCGCCGACGCCATCGCCCACGGCGCCACCGGCAAGGGCAACGACCAGGTCCGCTTCGAGCTGTCGGCCTACGCCCTCAACCCCGACATCAAGATCGTCGCCCCCTGGCGCCAGTGGGCCTTCAAGAGCCGCACCGACCTGATCGACTTCGCCGAGAAGCACCAGATCCCGGTCGCCAAGGACAAGAAGGGCGAGGCGCCCTTCTCGGTCGACGCCAACCTGCTGCACTCGTCCTCCGAGGGCAAGGTGCTGGAGGACCCGTCGGTCGAGGCGCCGCCCTACGTCTACATGCGCACGATCTCGCCGGAGGAGGCGCCCGACACGCCGACCGTGATCGAGATCGGCTTCGAGCGTGGCGACGCCGTCTCGATCGACGGCGAGGCGCTGTCGCCGGCAACCCTGCTCGCCCGCCTCAACGACCTCGGCCGCGACAACGGCATCGGCCGCATCGACCTCGTCGAGAACCGCTTCGTCGGCATGAAGAGCCGCGGCGTCTACGAGACCCCCGGCGGCACCATCCTGCTCGCCGCCCACCGGGCGATCGAGAGCATCACGCTCGACCGCGGCGCGTCCCACCTCAAGGACGAGCTGATGCCGCGCTACGCCGAACTGATCTACAACGGCTTCTGGTTCTCGCCCGAGCGCGAGATGCTGCAGGCGGCGATCGACAGGAGCCAGGAGAACGTCGAGGGCACGGTGCGTCTCAAGCTCTACAAGGGCAACGTCATGGTGATCGGCCGCGAATCGAAGAAGTCGCTCTACTCCGACCAGCTCGTCACCTTCGAGGACGACCAGGGCGCCTACGACCAGAAGGACGCCCAGGGCTTCATCAAGCTCAACGCGCTGCGGCTCCGCACGCTGGCCAAGCGCGGCTGAGGCGGCGGCGCCCCGCTGCGCCCGCCGTCCGCTCCGGCCCTCCCGGTATGGGAAGCCGGGGCGGCGGGCCACAGGACCCGGCGGACATCGAAGGGCGCGCCGAGACGGTGCGCCCTTGCTCGTTTTCGAGCCCGCCCGCGCCGGCTCCGGGACGACGGGCCCGCTCGCCCGCGGTCCCCTCGCCAGCGCCCTCGCCTTCGCAGGGACGGCCACGACGGGTCGAAACCGTCCACGCCTCGTATCAGCCGGACTTCCCGCTCCAGCCGAGCAACTGCTCGAACAGCCGCGCCACGGCTTCGGCGCCGGGGTCGACGTGGCCGGCCAGTTGCCTCGCGTTGATGTAGGACGCCCGGCCCGCATTGGCCTTGGTCATCGACGCCGTCAGGTTCGCCCCGGCGCGGGCGGCGGCCGCGGCGGCGTCGAGGCCTTTGTCCAGTTCGTCGAGCGCGGGCGAGAGAGCGTCGACCATGGTCCGGTCGCCGAGGCGGGCGCCGCCGATTTCCTGCATGCGGCGCAGGCCCGCCTTCAGCGCTTCGCCCATCGGCAGGCCGCTGGAGGCGGCATCGCCGGTCGCGGCGAAGAAGATGGCCAGCAGAACGCCGGACGATCCGCCCATGGTCTGGCTCAGCTCGAGACCGATCGCCCGGTAGAGCTGGGTGTGGTCGGCCAGCGGCAGCCGGTCCATGGCGGCGATCAGTGCCCGGGCGGCGCCGGCGAGCGTGCTTCCGGTGTCGCCGTCGCCCGCCTTGGCATCGAGCACGTTGAGGTCGGCTTCCGCCGCGATCAGGATCTCGCAGCACCTCGTCAGGAAGTCCTCGGTCCGCCGGTGGCGGGACGGCATCGGCACGACGGGTGTCAGGCCGTCGGGCAGCGCCTTGACGGTGATCGCGCCCAGCTGCGACAGGCCGGGCCAGGCGGCGATCGGCGTCGGCTGCTTCAAGAGGGCGATCTCGGCGTCGTCGGCCGGGTAGAGCGTGATCGAGACGCCGTGCATGTCGAGCGACGTCATCATCGCCGCCGGCCCGACCACCCGGCTGACCCGCTCGCCGATGCTCGAGCGGCGGATCTCGTTCAGCACGATGGACATCTCGAGGGCCGACGTTCCGCCGAGATTGTTGACGAGAGCGACATGGGGCCGCTCTTCCATGCCGGCGGCGAGGCGGGAGACCATGGCGGCGACCGCGCTGCGTGCCCCCTCGAAGGCCACCTGCTCGACGCCGGGCTCGCCATGGATGCCGAGGCCGAGTTCGGCCATTCCCGCGGGAATGCGGTCCTCGCGGGGCGAGCCGGGCACCGTGCAGGTGCTGAGCGACATGCCGAAGCTGCGCGTCCCGGCCACGACCTTGCGCGCCGCCGCCGCCACGATGCCGAGATCGGCACCGTTATCGGCCAGCGCGCCGGCGATCTTGTGCACGAGCAGCGTACCGGCCAGGCCTCGGGCCTGGGGCAGGTCCGGCAGGGCGACGTCGTCGTCGACGACGACCATGTCCACCTTGAGACCGAACTCCCGCGCCCGCTCGGCGGCGAGGCCGAAGTTGAGCCGGTCGCCGGTGTAGTTCTTGACGATCAGCAGGCAGCCCCGCGGGCCGGTGACGGCGAGGATGCCGGCGAGCACCGCGTCGACGCTCGGTGAGGCGAAGACGTCGCCGCAGACCGCGGCGGTCAGCATGCCCTCGCCGACGAAGCCGGCATGGGCCGGCTCGTGGCCGGAGCCGCCTCCGGACAGCAGCGCGACCTTGGACTTGTCCCAGTCGTTGCGGACCACCACGCGGATGTGCGGATAGCCGTCGAGCCGGGCGAGCTTGCCGCCCGAGGCGGCGACGACCGCATCGACCGCGTCGGTGACGATGCTGTCCTTCGCGTTGACGAATTGCGCCATGACTTGCATTTCAAGCGATCCTTTTGCCGTCGATATCGAAATAGAACGGCCTGTGGGCTTCGATCTTCAGGGTGTCGCCTTCCTGCAGAGGCGTGTGCGGCTCGGTCACGGTGACCAGCGGGTGGTCGCGGAAAACCAGATGCAGGCGCGTCTGGTCGCCCAGCCGCTCGACCCGCACCACCCGGCTGTCCTCGCCCGATCCCTGCCGGATCTGCTCGGGCCGCAGGCCGATCTTCTCGGCGCCGGGCGGGGCGGGGCCGAAAAGATCGGCGGGGAGGATGTTGATCTTGGGCTGCCCCAGCCGTCCGGCGGCGTAGATGCTGACGGGGTTCTCGTAGATCTCGCGCGGCGATCCGAACTGGACGAGGCGTCCGTGATCGAGCACGCCGACATGGGTCGCCATGGTCATGGCCTCGATCTGGTCGTGCGTCACGTAGAGCAGGGTGGCGCCCGACCGCGCCTGGATGCTCTTGAGCTCGATGCGCAGGTCCGAGCGCAACTTCGCGTCGAGCGAACTGAGCGGCTCGTCCATCAGGTAGATCGACGGGTTGCGCACGAGGGCGCGGCCGATCGAGACCCGCTGCATCTCGCCGCCCGACAGCGCCGTCGCCTTGTTGTCGAGCTTGTGCGAGATCTGCAGCACCTCGGCGACGGAGCCGACGATCCGGCCGATCTCGGCCCTCGGCGTCCGCAGCCGCGGCGACTTCAGCGGAAATTCGAGGTTCTGCCGCACCGTCAGATGCGGGTAGAGCGAATATTGCTGGAAGACCATGGCCACGTCCCGCTCGGCCGGGGTGAGGCTGCGGACCGATCGCCCGCCGATCGAGACGTCGCCGCGATCGGGGCGGTCGAGACCCGACACCATCCGCAGGACGGTGGTCTTGCCGGCGCCGGTCGGTCCGAGCAGCACGACGAAGGAGCCATGCGGAACGGTCATCGACACGTCCTGCAGGGCCGTGACCGCGCCGAAGGACTTGCTGATCCCCTCGAGGACGACTTCAGCCATGGGAAAGCACCTTGCTGTTGGCCTCGGAGACGAGGGCGAGGCCCGTCGCGCCGTCGAAGACGGTCAGGGTGCGGGCGTCGAAGTCGAGCCCGGGCGTGTCTCCGGCCCTGATCGGCAGGTCGGAGGCCGCCCGCACCTTGAGGAGGCCATGGGCGGTCTCGAGCGTGACGATCTGCGTCGTCCCGAGATACTCCGCGGCGAGCACCCTGGCGCGGAAACGCGACGTGTCGGAAAACCGCACGTGTTCGGGCCGCACGCCGAGGGTGAGCCGGCCGCGGGCGCCCTGCCGGCTGCGGGGAACGGCGATCCGGTGCCCGCCGAGGTCGACATGGCTGCTGCCGCTTTCGATCACGCCGTCGAAATCGAGGAAGTTCATCGCCGGGGAGCCGATGAATTTGGCGACGAACTTGGTCGCGGGCCAGTCGTAGATGTCCTGCGGCACGCCGAACTGCTCGACCACGCCGTGGTTCATCACGACGATCTTGTCGCCCATCTGCATGGCCTCGAGCTGATCGTGCGTCACATAGACCGTGGTGGCGCCCATGCGGTCGTGCAGGGCGCGCAGTTCCTCGGCCATGTGCTCGCGGAACTCGGCGTCGAGCGCGCCGAGCGGCTCGTCCATGAAGAAGGCCTTCGGCCGGCGCACGATGGCGCGCCCGAGCGCCACCCGCTGCCGGTCGCCGCCGGACAGGCCGCCGACCGGCCGGTCGAGCATGTCGCCGATGCCGAGGATGGCCGCCACTTCGTCGACGCGGCGGCGGACCTCGGCGCGCGCCATGCCCTGGCTGACCAGCGGGTAGGATATGTTCTTGCGCACGTTCATGTGGGGATAGAGCGCGAACATCTGGAACACGAAGGCGATGTCGCGCTGGGAGGCCGGCTTCATCCCGACTTCCTCGCCGTCGAGATAGATCTGGCCGCTGGTCGGCAGTTCGAGGCCGGCCATCATGCGCAGGGTCGTGGTCTTGCCGCAGCCGGAGGGGCCGAGCAGCATGAAGAATTCGCCGTCCTCGATGGTGAAGCTCGACGAGCGGACGGCGGTGAAGCTGCCGAAGTCCTTGCGCAGATTGTCGATGCGGATCTGAGCCATGGTCTATTCCGGAAAGTGGCTGGTGACGATGAACATGACCGTTCCGATCAGCGTGACGATGAAGGAGTAGGTGAACAGCCACAGAAAGAGCGGTTGCATGAGCATCACCACGCCGACGGCGATCAGGCAGGACGCCAGCAACTCCCAGGGGCCGCGCCGGAAGCGGATGATGCCGTTGAGGAAGTTCGTCATTTGCGCACCGCGCCGAAGGTGATGCCGCGAAGCAGGTGCTTGCGCAGGAGGATGGTGAAGATCATGACCGGCAGCAGGAAGATGGTGGCGCCGGCGGCGATCGCCGGCCAGTCCTGCCCGCCGACGCCGATGATGGTGGGAATGAAGGGCGGCGCCGTCTGGGCGGTGCCGGACGTCAGCAGCACGGCGAAGGCATACTCGTTCCAGGCGAAGATCAGGCAGAAGATCGCGGTCGAGGCGATGCCGGTGGCGGCCTGGGGCAGCACGACCTTGTAGAAGGCCTGGAACCGCGTGTAGCCGTCGATCAGCGCCGCTTCCTCGTATTCGACCGGGATCTCGTCGATGAAGCCCTTGAGCAGCCAGACCGAGAGCGAGAGGTTGACCGCGGTGTAGAGCAGGATCATGCCGAGATGGGTGTCGCTGAGCCCGAGCTGGCGGTACATCAGGAAGATCGGGATCGCCACGGCGATCGGCGGCATCATCCGGGTCGACAGGATGAAGAACAGCAGGTCGTCCTTGAGAGGCACCTTGAAGCGGGAGAAGGCATAGGCGGCGGCGGTGCCGAGCACCATGCACAGCAGCGTCGAGCCGAAGCCGATGATCACCGAATTGAGGAAGCGCTCGCCGTAGCGGGAAGGGCCGAGGACGACCATGCCGTTGCCGCGGGCGACCTCCTCGTACCATGTCGTCGGCTCGGGCGCGCTCGCACTCGCCCGCGTCTGGGTGGTGAAGAGGTTCACGTAGCCTTCGAGCGAAGGCTGGAACACCACCTTGGGCGGATAGGCGATGGCGTCTGCCGGCGACTTGAAGCCGGTGGCGACGATCCAGACCAGCGGCAGGAGGGTGATGATCGCGTAGCCGACCACCAGGATACCCGCCAGCCATTTCTGGCGGTTCGAGGGTTCGGTGATCGAATAGTTCATCGCTCTTTGACCTTGTTCAGGGCCTTGACGTAGATCGAGGCCAGACCGAAGACGGTGACGAACAGCATGACGGCATAGGCCGAGGCGTAGCCGGTCCGCCACTTCTCGAACGCTTCGCGCTTGAGGTTGATGGAGGTCAGTTCGGTGGTCGAGCCGGGCCCGCCGCCGGTCAACTGCACCACGAGGTCGAACATCTTGAAGTTCTCGATGCCGCGGAACAGCACCGCCAGCATCAGGAAGGGCAGCACCATGGGAATGGTGATGGTCCAGAACTGCCGCCACTTTCCGGCCCGGTCGCATTCCGCCGCCTCGTAGATGCTCGGCGGAATTGACCGCAGACCCGCCAGGCAGATCAGCATGACGAAGGGCGTCCACATCCAGGTGTCGACGATGACGATGGCCCAGGGGGCGAGCGGTACCTCGGCGATCATCGAGAAGCTCGCCGGGTCGGCGCCGGTCAGGAAGCCGATCGCATAGTTGAAGAGGCCGATCTGCGGCTCGTAGAGAAAGGTCCAGAAATTGCCGACCACGGCCGGCGACAGCATCATCGGCAGGACGATCAGCGTCGTCCAGAGGTCGTTGCCGCGGAACTTCTTGTTGATCAGGTAGGCGAGGGCGAAGCCGATCAGCACCTGCAGGACGATGGTCCAGATCAGGAAATGCGCCGTCGCCTGCATCGTGTTCCAGATGTTCGCGTCGCCCAGGATGCGCCGGTAGTTGTCGAGGCCGACCCAGTCGACGTCGTTGTTCGGCCGGTTGACGCGGTAGTTCGTGAAGCTCAGCCGGATCGTCCAGATCAACGGAAAGATGTTGATGGCGAGCAGCAGGATGATCGTGGGCGTCACGAAGATCCACGCGATCGCCCGGTCCGACAGGCTGCGCAGCCTCCTGCGCACCCGGGTCGGCGTCGCCCGGGCGAGACCCTCGAAAGCTGTATTGGACATGATCGATCTCCAGGTCGGAACCGCTCGAGCGGGGGCGCGCGCGCCCCGCACTCACCGCCGGGAGGGAGCGGTCACTTCAGGCCTTCGTCCTCGAAGACCTCGTTCCAGTCGGTGACCAGACCGTCGAGGGCCTCGCGGGCCGTGCCCTGGCCGGCCACGACGTAGTTGTGGACCCGGCTCTGCATGGCGTGCAGCAGCGACGCGTAGGACGGCTCCGCCCAGAAGTCCTTCACGATGGCCATGGAGTCGAGGAAGGCCTTCGCATAGGGCTGGCTGGTGACGAAGGAGGGGTTTTCCACCACCGAGCGCATGGCGGAATAGCCGCCCATCGACCACCACTTCTTCTGGACGTCCGGCTGGGCGAACCACTTGATGTAGGCCAGCGCGGCGTCCTTCTGGTCGGTGTTGGAGACGACCGAGATGCCCTGCCCGCCGAGCTGGGCGAAGTGACCGCCCGGGCCGGCCGGGTTGGGGAAGTAGCCCGATTTGCCGCCGCCGACGTTGGGATCGGCCTCGACGCCGGGCCAGATGAACGAGAAGTTCATCTGCAGGGCGACCTGGCCGGATTTGTAGGCGTCGATGTTCTCGGTCATGTACCAGTTGGAGGCCCCGGGCGGGGTGCAGCACTCGTAGAGCTCCCGGTAGAACTCCAGTCCCGCGACGGCGCTGTCGGAATTCACGAATCCCTCGAGCTCGTAGGGCTTGTCCGGGTCCTGGTATTCGAAGCCGAAGTTGTAGAGGACGTTGGTCACGCCCATGGTGATCCCTTCCGAACCGCGTTCGGTGTAGATCGAGGCGCCATAGACCGTCTTGCCGTCGATCTGGCGACCCTGGAAGAAAGTGCCGATGTCCTTGAGCTCGTCGAGGGTCTGCGGAACGGCGAGCTCACGGCCGTAGGTCGTCTTGAATTCGGCCTGGAGCTCGGGGCGGTCGAACCAGTCCTTGCGATAGGTCCAGCCGACCACGTCGCCGAAGGCCGGCAGGGCCCAGTAGTTCGGCGTGTTCTTGGGCCATTCCGAATAGCCGGTCACGGTGGCCGGAATGAAATCGTCCATGCTGATGCCGTTGGCGTCGAAGAACTCGTTCAGCTTCAGATACTGGCCGTTCTCGGCGGCGCCCCCGATCCACTGGCTGTCGCCGATCAGCAGGTCGCACAGCCGGCCACCCGAGTTGAGCTCGTTGAGCATGCGGTCGGCGAAATTGGTCCACGGCACGAATTCGAACTGCATGCGGTGGCCGGACTCGGCCTCGAAATCCTTGGAGAGTTCGACCAGCGCATTGGCCGGGTCCCAGGCGGCCCAGCACAGCGTGAGGTCGTCGGCACGGGCGGACGTGACGCCGACCGGGGAAAAGGCCGCAGCGGCCAGGGCGGCTGCGGACCCGAGAATCTGGAGCTTCAAAGCGTGTCCTCCCATTGGCCTCGCGGCGAGGCGAAAATTGCGCGCGGAAGGGCACATTGAGGTTCGAACCTCAATTCATCACCTTCCTCCCCATGACGGACGACGGGATCGGCCGATTTCTTCGGTCCGGACTCAATCTCCAGCGTCATGGCTGCTATAACTGAGGTGCGGACCTCAATGCAAGTCGATTCTGAGGTGCGCACCCCAAAACGGTTGCGCCGGGACTTGGCGCGGGGGTAATGTCCCGCCGTCGATCAGGAGATTCCATGCGTCCGACAGCGAGAGATCTGGCAAAGGCGGCAGGGGTGAGTCTCGCGACGGTCGACAGGGTTCTGAACCATCGGCCCAATGTCAGCGCCAAGGCGGTGACGCGCGTCAACGAGGCCATCGAGCGGATCGGCTTCGTGCCGAATCAGGCGGCCGTCACCCTCGCCCGCAACACCGTCCGCCGCTTCCGCTTCGTCCTTCCCGGGAAGGGAGATCAGTATCTCGGCGAGATCATGCGCGAGATCCGCGCGACCGACCTGACGTTCCGGGCCGACATGGTCAGCGTCGACATCGCCGAGGTCGAGATCGAGGATCCGCACCTCGTCGCGAACTATCTGGCGTCGATCGCCGCCAAGGTCGACGGACTGGCGATCATGGCGCCGGAATCGCCGCAGGTCCGCGACGCGCTGCGCCGCCTGGAAGAGCGCGGCATTCACATCGTCCGCTTCCTGTCCGGCAAGGACGACGGCCGCGTCGACGTGGTCGGCATCGACAATCATGCCGCCGGAGCGACGGCTGCGCGGCTCCTCGGTCGCTTCGCCGAGCCGCGCGCCGGAACGGTCATGGTGATCGCCGACACGATGCGCGCCCAGGACAGCATCGAACGCCGTCTCGGTTTCGATCGCGTCATGAACCTCGATTTTCCGAACCTGCGCGTCCTGCCGTCGCTCGAAACCCACTCCGATCCCGATCGCACGCGAAGCATCATATCGCGCCAGCTGAAGCACAACGGCGACATCGTCGGCGTCTACGTCATGAGTTCGGAAGCACGGGTGCCGTTGACCTGCCTGGCGGGCTTCACCGCGCTCACCCGGCTGGTGGTCGTCGCCCACGAGAGGACGCCGTTCACCGTCGCCGGGTTGCAGGACGGCTCGATCGATGCGGTCATCGCCCAGAACCCCGGCCACGCCGTCCGCAGCGCCGTGCGACTGCTGAAAGCCCGCTCGGACAACCTCGAGCCCGTCCTGTCCCGTGACCGGCTGCGGGTGGAGGTTCTTCTCAAGGACAATCTCTAGGAAGGGCCGGGCAAGGCGCGCGGCCCGATGGCGGGCCGGCTGCGGAAAGCTTCGGCACGCCGCAGCCTTCCGTGCGCAGACGCGCCCCATCGACGGCTGCCGCCGAGCCCCCGGCCTCGACGACCGCCGCCCCGTCGGCACTGTCGGTGTCGGGCATCGTCGGCGCGCGCAGGGCCGGCCGCGCATGATGTCCCGATCCGCCGTTTCCGGCCGGATTTCCGGCCACTTCGGAAACTCGAATTCGCATGTGTCTTTGAAAGGATGGTGCTGTGAGAGAGGATTGAACTCTCGACCTCTCCCTTACCAAGGGAGTGCTCTACCACTGA
>CALCDT010000151.1 GCA_937900425.1 uncultured Alphaproteobacteria bacterium
AGGAATGCGGCCGGCAGCGAGCCGCTGGCGGCGGCGACGCCCGCGGCGACGATCACAGCGCCGGCGACCAGCACCGGGTCGAGCCGCTCGCCGAGCAGCAGCGAGGCGGCGAGGAGCACCGCGAGCGGGGTGAGGCCGGTCAGCGCGCTCGCCCTGGCCGGGCCGAGCCTGCCGGCGGCGAAGCTGAAGGCGACGATCGAGAACACGCCGGCGACGAGGCCCTGGATCACCACCTGCCCGGCGAGGGCGCCGGCCGGGGCGGTGTCCACCGCATGGAGTAGCGAGGCCGCACCCCAGGGCAGGATCGCGATCAGCGACCACACCGCGATCAGCGCCGCCGCCTCGATCGCCGAGAGCCCTGAGCGGCGGAACGACACCGAATAGACGCCCCAGGCCAGCGCGGCGGCGAGGAACAGGCCGTAGCCGGCGAGCGCGGCGGGATCGCGCATCGCCCCGCCGGCGACCACGACGCCGACGCCGGCGAGGACGACGGCGAGGCCGGCGAGCCGCAGCCGGCCGATCCGCTCGCCGAGGAAGATCGCCGCGAGGACGGCGGTGATGACCGGCATCAGACCGGTGACGAGCGGCGCCGATTCGGCGGCCGGCGCATGGGCGAGGCCGGCGGAAACGAAGGCGACGAAGGGCGCGCCGGCGAGCAGCAGGCCGAGGAAGGTGCGGATGTCGACGCCCCGGGGCACGAGACCGGTGCGCAGCCAGACCGGTGCCAGCAACAGGGCGGCGACGCCGAAGCGGATCACCGCGAGGCCGGCCGGGTCGATATCGAGCGCGCCAGACGCCATGGCGTGCCGGGTGCCGACCACCCAGGTCGTCCAGCCGGCGACGGTCGCGAATGCCGCGATCAGGCCGGCGGAGGGCGAGGCGAGGAACCGGGCGGCGAGGTGTTTCGGGGCGAAGTCGGCGGCGGTCATGGCGGGCTCCGGCGGCTCCGGATCGAGGGGCGTCGCGGAAAAGATCCGGCAGCGATACTTACCCTTCGACGATAGCTGCCGAGGACGGGGCATGTCCTTGCGAGTTATGCTCCGTTTGAGCTAGGAATTGGCATGATCTGCCAACTCCGAGCCGGAAGCCACGCAACCATGCCCGCCGACCGCATCGACGCCACCGACCGCAAGATTCTGCGTCATCTGCAGGAAGAGGGGCGCCTCACCAATGTGGAGCTCGCCGAGCGGATCAACCTCTCACCGTCGCCCTGCCTGCGCCGCGTCAAGAAACTGGAGGAGGATCAGGTCATCCGCGGCTACCGCGCCGTGGTCGACCGCAAGAAGGCCGGGCTCGGGCTGACCGTCTTCGTCAGCCTGCGCGCCACCCACCAGAACCGCGAGGAGATGCTGGCCGTCTCGGCGGCGCTCGCCGCGATGCCGGAGGTGGTCGCCTGCCACATGGTCTCCGGCCAGTCGGATTTTCTGCTCGAGGTCGTGGTCGCGGATCTCGAGAGCTACGAGAACTGGATCACCGAGCGGCTGATCACCCTCGACATGGTCGAGGACATCCGCTCCAACTTCGCGATCCGCACCATCAAGGACCAGGGGGCGCTGCCGGTATGAGCCCGGCGTCGCCGCGCCGCTCAGCCCGCCGCCTCGATCGCCCGCGCCCGCTTCCACGCCTCGCGCGCCGCGCAGCGGGCGAGATAGGCGTCGAAGGACGGCCGGGCCGGCACCATGCCGAAGGAGATGGCGAAATGCAGCCCGGAGCCGATGACGACGTCGGCGGCGGAGAAGCGGTTCCCGAGGATCCACGGCCCCTCTCGCAGCTCCGCGTCGAGCACGTCGAACACCCGCTCGGCGCTGCCCCAGCCGGCCGAACTCGATGGGATCTCCAGCCTGGTGAAGATCTGCGTGATCGCGGCTTCGATGCCGGAGGCGCCGAAGACGACATACTGCAGATAGCGCCCGCGCGCCGGATCGTCGATCGCGGGCGCCAGCGCCGCGCCGGCCTTGTCGGCGACGTAGAGCGCGATCGCCGGCGTCTCCGCCACCGTCGCCGCGCCGTCCGTCAGCGCCGGCACCTTCATCATCGGATTGATCGCCCGGTAGGCGTCCGTGCTCTGGGCGCCGGAACGGATGTCGATCAGTTCGCGCTCGTAGGGCAGGCCGGATTCCTCCATCAGCCAGAGGCTGGTGGCCGAGCGGGTCTGCGGGGCCCAGTAGAGTTTCATCGTCGCGTCCTCCCATGCTTTTCGGAACACAACGCGAACAAGTGATCGCGTCCAGCCGTCACCAGCCCCAGACCGGCAGGCCCGCGACGCCGGCGGCGAGGATCAGCGCGAAGGCGAGGCGGCGGTAGAAGGCCTCCGACGCGCGGGCGAACAGGCGGCTGCCGGTGAAGAGGCCGAGGGCGTAGGCCGGGCCGACCACCAGCGCCGTCGCCACCACCCTGGCCGTGAACAGGCCGGCGACGGCATAGGCGACCAGCGTGACCACCGTGTTGCAGCCGAAGAAGACGAAGAGATTGGCGCGGGTTTCCGCCGCCGGACGCGATCCGCCGAGCAGGTAGACCACCACCGGCGGCCCGGAGATCTGGGCGAGGCCGCCCATGAAGCCGGCCGCCGCGCCGACGCCGAGCGAGGGGCCGGGCCGCGGCGGCCCCGGCCAGCGCAGGCCCGAGGCGAGAAGGGCGAGCGCGACGAAGACGATGGCGCAGACGCCCCAGCGCAGCGCCGCCGCGTCGGCGTGGACCAGCGCGTAAGCGCCGAGCGGCACGAAGGCCACCGCGCCCGCCGCCATCGGCAGCACGGTGGCGAGCCGGGCACTTCTCAGCGCCCCGAGCGTCAGCGGCAAGGCCAGCACCGCGTCGAACAGCAGGAGGCTCGGTGAGGCCACCGCGGGCCCGAGGCTCGCCGCCGCCACCGGCATGAACACGAGCGCCGCCCCGAAGCCGGCGAAGCCGCGCACCATCCCCGCAACCACGGCGACGGCAAGGGTGACGATCATGGCGGGGTCGGCGAGAAGTTCTGGCAGGGCCGGCATCTTGAACCGTCGCGGCGGGGCCGCATCGCAAGGCTTGAAAAACGACGCCGCCCGCGCGCCTCATCGAGAAGGCACGCGGGCGGCGTTGGAACGCGGCACGCCGTAAGCGCGAAGCGGGGGGCTCAGGCCGCCGTCAGCTTCGCCAGCACCTCGTCCGACACCTCGAAGTTGGAGAAGACGTTCTGGACGTCGTCGTCGTCGTCGAGGGTGTCGAGCAGCTTCATCATGCTCTGGGCCTTGTCCTCGTCGAGCGCGGTCATGGTCTGCGGCCGCCAGACCACCTTGACCGAGTCCGCCTCGCCGAGCGCCGCTTCCAGCGCCTTCGACACTTCGCCGAGATCCTCGAAGGCGCAGGTGACGACGTGGGCTTCCTCGCCCGACTGAACGTCCTCGGCCCCGGCCTCGATCGCCGCCTCGAGCACCGCGTCGGCCGAGCCGACCCCGGGCTTGTAGGTGATCTCGCCGAGCCGGTCGAACATGAAGGAGACCGAGCCGGTCTCGCCGAGCGAGCCGCCGGACTTGGTGAAATAGGAACGCACGGCCGAGGCGGTGCGGTTGCGGTTGTCGGTCAGCGCCTCGACGATGACCGAGACGCCGCCGGGGCCGCGGCCCTCGTAGCGGACCTCGGCGTAGTTGTCGCCCTCGCCGCCGGCCGACTTCTTGATGGCGCGCTCGATGTTGTCCTTGGGCAGGTTCTCGGCGCGGGCGTTCTGGATGGCGAGGCGCAGGCGCGCGTTCATCGCCGGATCCTGGCCGCCCTCCTTGGCCGCCACCGTGATCTCGCGGGCGAGCTTGGCGAAGACCTTGGCGCGCTTGGCGTCCTGGGCACCCTTGCGGTGCATGATGTTCTTGAACTGACTGTGACCTGCCATCGTCCTGCCTCTGGCGCCGGCGAGGGACCCGGGCGGCCTTCCCCGCCGCCGATCCCGCCCGGCGCTTCTTCCGGGAAAATCGGCCTTCTTATAGGCGCGGCGGCGCGCAAAATCCAGCGCCGCCGCCGCGCCCGTAGCCTTTCGCGGCGAAGCATCGCCTGCGCGGGCCGCACCTCCCCGCGCCCGTCAACTTGCGGCGAAGCCGGGGATGCGCAGGTTGGCGAGCACCGGGCGGGCGTATTCGCGCCAGAGGGCCGGGATCACCAGCGAGGCGACGGCGAGAAGCGCGATCATCGTCTTGGTGCCCTCGCCGAGCGGGCCGTAGTGATGGTCGACGCCCTTGAGCAGGTAGATGACGATGACGTGGAACACGTAGACGTGCAGCGAATGGCGGCCGATCAGCTGCAGGATCGGCAGGGTGAACACCCGGTGCAGCAGCCGCGCCGCCCCGCGCACCGCCGAACTGTCGGTGCGGGGACCTGCGATCATCACCCAGGCGACGAGGAAGGCGACGGCGGTGAAGTTGGCGAGATACTGCAGCGAGAATTCGCCGCGAAGGTCCTGCGCCGTGAAGCGCTCCATCACCACCTCGGGCATGACGCCGAAGGTGATGGCGAGGCGGATCGCCATGAAAAACAGCAGGGTGGCGAGGGCGAGGCCGGCGAAGGGCGCGGTGCGCGGGCTCATCACCGCCTCCCAGTCGATGCGCCTCGCCGCCGTCAGGCTGCCGAGGACGAGGCCGGAGACGAACACCGCCTGCCAGGCGAAGATGTTGAAATGGGCGCGCAGCGGCAGGTCGGGATGGAGCGAGCGCAGCGCCCCGTCGACGAGGGCGGCGAGCGGCAGGTGCAGGCCGAACTGCACCGCGAGCCACATGAGCGCCGAGCCGGCCGCCACCGCCATCCACCGGCCGGTGACGCAGAGCCAGACCAGCGGCGGCGCCGCCAGCAGGTAGACCATGTATTGCGGCAGGATGTCCATGTAGGTCGGCTGGAACAGCAGCGCGGCCGAGGCCGCCGCGAAGGCCGGCTGGCGCTCGGCGAGCTGCCACAGCCACGGCCGCCAGTATTCCTCCGAAGCCGGCAGCACGATGCCGAGCAGGAACACCGCCGCGAGGCAGAACAGCGACCAGAGATAGAGCTCGCCGGCCCGCCGCCGCATCTTGCCGGCGGCGACGTCGTAGCCCTTCTTCACCATCTGCCGCGCGTAGACGAGGCCGACCAGCAGGCCGGACAGGAAGACGAAGCCCTGCGCGTCCTGGACGTAGCCGAGTTCGCCGTGGTTGATCTTGACGAGGAGGTAGCCGCCCTGGAACGACAGGTGGTTGAGCACCATGAAGACCAGAAAATAGCCTCGCATGCCGTCGAGTGCGGCCAGTCGGTTCATCGTCCCAACCTCCTTCACGGTCCCACCCGTGGGATGCCAACGCCGGAAGGAAGAAGAGGTTCCTCGGCACGGCGACGGCAGGCCGCGCGGGCGACCCTTCACGGACCGCCCCGGCGCCGGCGAGCGCCCCTCTCCCTCACCCGGGCGACGCCGCGCGCCGCCTCGCCCGGGGCGCCCCG
>CALCDT010000152.1 GCA_937900425.1 uncultured Alphaproteobacteria bacterium
CGGCCGCCGCTGGCGTCGCCGTCCTCCACCGCGCGCAGCGCCGCCCGGGCGCGGGCGAGCCGCGACATCAGCGTGCCGACCGGCACGCCAAGCGCCGCGGCGGCGTCGGTGTACGAGAACCCCTCGATCGCGACGAGGTGCAGCGCCGCCCGCTGCTCCTCCGGCAGCGTCATGAAGGCGGCCCTGATCTGGGCGAGGCGGACGGCGTGGTCCTGCTCGGGCCCGGCGTGGCCGACCGTCGCCTCGGCGGCGTCGGCGAGGCGGTCGCGCTCGACCCGCCGGCGACGTAGCCGGTCGACGAAGGTGTTGTGGACGATCGACATCAGCCAGCGGCGCAGGTCGCCTCCGGCGCGGAAGCCGCCGCGCCCCTCGTAGGCGCGCACCAGCGCGTCGTGGACGAGGTCCTCGGCGTCGGCGGCGTCGCGCGTCAGCGAGCGCGCATAGCGCCGGAGCGCGGCGAGCTGGCCGACGACGTCGAAGCGGGGCGTTTGCAGCGTCATGTCCCGTATACGTGGGGCGGCGCCGCCTTATTCCGACCCGCGCTCGGCTTTTTCTCGGGTGCCGCGGGCGGCCCCCCGATGCCCGCGCCGTCAGGCGTCGGCCGGGGTCTCCTCGTCCGGTTCGTCCTCGACGCCGAGGCTCTGCCGGTTCATCTCGCGCCGCTCCTCGGCCATCGCCGCGACGGCGGCGCGCAGGCCCGGATGGCGGGCCATGAACTGGCCGAAGTCGCGCCGCGCCAGCACGAGGAACTGGCAGTAGTCCACCGCGGTCACGTCGGCGATGCGGCGCGCGCCGGTCAGCAGCGCCATCTCGCCGAAGAACGAGCCGGCGCCGAGCTTGATGGTGCGGTCGCCGACGAGCACTTCGACCGCCCCCGAGGCGATGAAGTACATGCCGTCGGCGCGGTCGCCGCGGCGGATCACCCGCTCGCCCGGCTGCGCCGTCTTCGGCCGGAACAGCAGCAGCAGCTCCTCCTGGTCGTGCTGGTCGACGAGGGCGAGCACCGGGAAGGTTTCGAGCAGCGCCTGGATCTTCAGCTCGCGCGCCTTCTCGCGCTGCTCGCCGCGCTCACGGATCACCTCGAGCTCGTGCTCGAGCGCCTCGTAGTGCGGCCGGCCGTAGTGGACGACGCCCGGATGCGCCTTCTTCCAGTGGCGGCGGATCGCGTCGGCGGCCATGAAGGCGAGCGGGTTCAGCGTGATCGACAGGATGGCGCCGGCCAGCACGAGGTCCCGCGCCTCCGGCTCGGCGAGCCCGAGGGTGGCGCCGAGGCCGACGAGGATGAACGAGAACTCGCCGATCTGGGCGAGGCTTGCCGAGACCATCAGGGCGGTCGAGACCGGGTAGCGCAGCGCCAGCACGATGGCGAAGGCGATGAGGCCCTTGCCGACGATGATGAGGGCGAGCACGGCGAGCACGGCGAGGGGCTCGCGGATCAGCACCGTCGGGTCGAACAGCATGCCGACCGAGACGAAGAACAGCACCGAGAAGGCGTCCTGCAGCGGCAGCGATTCCTCGGCCGCCTTGTGGCTGAAGCTCGATTCGGAGAGGACGACGCCGGCGAAGAAGGCGCCGAGCGCGAAGGAGACGCCGAACACCTCGGCCGAGCCGTAGGCGATGCCGAGCGCGAGGGCGAGCACCGACAGCGTGAACAGCTCGCGCGAGCCGGTGCGGGCGACCTGGGTCAGGATCCAGGGCACCACCTTGGGCCCGACGAGGACGGCGAGGGCGGCGAAGGCGGCGACCTTGCCGAGGGTGATCGCGAGCGTCAGCAGCACCGGCCCGTCGGCGGGCGCGTGGCCGCCCAGCGTCTCGGCGAAGGCCGGCAGCAGGACGAGCGCCAGGACCATGGCGAGGTCCTCGACGATCAGCCAACCGACGGCGATGCGGCCGTTCGGGGTCGAGACGAGGTTGCGCTCCTCGAGCGCCTTGAGGAGCACGACCGTGCTCGCCACCGACAGGCTGAGGCCGAAGACGATGCCGGCGCCGAGGCTCCAGCCCCAGAAGTGGGTGATGCCGGCGCCGACGAGGGTGGCGAGGACGATCTGGCCGATGGCGCCGGGTATCGCCAGCTTGCGGACGGCGAGGAGGGCGTCGGTGGAGAAGTGCAGGCCGACGCCGAACATCAGCAGAATGACGCCCATCTCGGCGAGCTGGCCGGCGAGCTCCATGTCGGCGACGAAGCCGGGCGAGAACGGTCCCGCGAAGACACCGGCGACGAGATAGCCGACGAGCGGCGGCAGCCGCAGGCGGTCGGCGGCGTATCCGAAGACGAAGGCGAGCACGAAGCCGACGGCGACGGTGGCGATGAGACTGGCTTCGTGCGGCACCGGCGCTCCCTTGCAACGTCTTCGTGTGTGGAGGCGCATGTTACGCGGCGGTGCGGGCCGATTCCAACCCGCCCCGACACGCCGGGCGGCGTCCGCCGGCCGACTTTCCACGGCCGGGACGGCCGCGCCCGAGGACACCCCCTCCGGGAGGACCGGAGACGGTCGGACGGGCACGCCGCGGGAGACGGCAGAAGGAGAGGGAGAACGCCGCGGTGTTCCTCGTCGGCCCGGTGGCGGGCGTCGTCTCCGGCACCGACGTCGTCGTCGACGGAGCTTTGACGCGCGGCGTTCGGCTCCGAGTGTCGCGCCGGGCGCCGCGCCGCCCGGCGCCCGTCCATCCGGACGGGGCCGTCGGCGACCGTCGGGCAGGGGAAGCGGCGCCGACTCTGGCTTCGCCGATTGCAAGGGGCA
Organism: uncultured Alphaproteobacteria bacterium; assembly: GCA_937900425.1. Lineage (GTDB taxonomy): Bacteria > Pseudomonadota > Alphaproteobacteria > Rhizobiales > Pleomorphomonadaceae > CALCDT01. The sequence goes on from CALCDT010000152.1 coordinate 2,742, forward strand.
GGGCGTCGCTTTTTCGGCTGTCCCCGTTTTCCCCAGGGATCACCCACCACAATATCTAGCCGGCGTCGCGATGGCTCCCACCATTGCTTGACGCTCCGGCACGAGTCGCCCTAGTCTCGACCCACATCAGACGGGGCCGCCGCGGCGGCTCCGAAGTGTCCCTCAAAGCCTTCGTGCACCTCTGCGTACCGCTCGCGATCCGTCCGGGCGCAGGGGCGTTTTTTGTTGCGCGAAGGCCCCTCGGGAGGGGCGACAAGCGCGGTCGGTAACACTATATTTAGTGGCATCGATCGAAACTCACACAAGATGCCGGCCCGTCGGGCAGGGCATCGGGGCCGGCGACCGTCGCCGGCGGATCGGGCAGACGCCGCGCGGCGGCGAACGAGGGCGAAGACGATGCGGATCGAGCGGCGCTACACCACCGAAGGCCAGTCCGCCTACGCCGGGATCGAGTTCCGGACGGCGACGAGCGAGATCCGCAATCCCGACGGCTCGGTGGTCTTCCGCCTCGAGGGCATCATGGTGCCGGCGACCTGGAGCCAGGTCGCCTCCGACGTCCTCGCCCAGAAGTACTTCCGCAAGGCCGGCGTGCCGGCCCGCCTGAAGCGGGTCGAGGAGGAGACGGTCCCGTCGTGGCTGTGGCGCTCCACCGCCGACGAGGTGGCCCTCGCCGAGCTCGCCCCCGAGGAGCGCTTCGTCGGCGAGACCGACGCCCGCCAGGTCTTCGACCGGCTCGCCGGCGCCTGGACCTACTGGGGCTGGAAGGGCGGCTATTTCGACACCGAGGCCGACGCCCGCGCCTTCTTCGACGAG
>CALCDT010000153.1 GCA_937900425.1 uncultured Alphaproteobacteria bacterium
CCGCCCCGTGACAGCCCGCCCCGTGAGGGGGCGACCGGCGAGGACCCGACCGTCGAACGAGTGACGGCCGCCCGACCGGCATCCGGATCACCCTCCGCAGTCCTCGACGCCGCGGCCGGGGGCGGCGCGGCATCGACCGGCCGCCGCCGGTCCCGGCGGGCACGGCGGCGGCTGGCGATGGCGGCGCGGATCTCCGAAAGACTTTGGAACAGAGGCAGCTGCGGCGGGCGCTCCGGCTCGCAGGAAAGGCCGATCGCAGTGATCTCGCCGCCGTCGTCGACCTCGCGGACGATCAGTTCGACCGTCCCGATCGGCAGGCGGTCGCCGATCTCGGCGCGCCCGCCGAGGCGCTCGATCAGCAGGTCGGCGAGGGTCGTCTCCGGCCTGACGCCTGTGAGGCCGAGCCCATAGGCGGCGTCGAGATCGGCGACCGTCTTCTCCGGTTCGATCGCGAATTCCCCGAAAAACTCCGCATCGTCCGCCGAGAGCCCGGCGCTGCTGGCGAACAGCCGGTCGAGCAGGTGGGGAAAGCGCGGCGAGATGAAGAGATAGACGTAGTCGCCCGGCTGCAGCCGGCCGGCATACTGGAACCGCATCGACTTGCCGTCGCGGATCACCAGCGAGGGCCGGGCCCAGCGCGGAATGCGCGATCCGCGCACCACCGGGCTGTCGGCGACGACCTTGTAGACCAGCAGTTCGTGGTTGGCGGTGCCGGGCAGCTCCAGTTCGACCTTCTCGACCGGGCCGATCTGCGGCGGCACGATCAGGCCGAGCCGGGTGGCCGCCCCCTTCACGGTCCAGCCCTGCACCAGCAGCGAGGTCAGCACGATGATGAAGGCGGCGTTGAAGAACACCATGCCGCCCTCGACCCCGGCGATCACCGGCAGGATGGCGAGCAGGATCGAAACGGCGCCGCGCAGGCCGACCCAGGAGATGAAGGCGGTCTCGTTGCGGGAGAAACCGAAGGGTGCCAGGCAGAGCCAGACCGCGAGCGGCCGGGCGAGGACGACGAGGAACAGCGCGAGACCGATCGCCGGCAGGGCGATCGAGGGGAACTGCGACGGCGTCGCCAGCAGGCCGAGCACCAGGAACATCACCATCTGGGCGAGCCAGGTGGCGCCGTCCTGGAAGGTCTTGAGGCTGGCCCGGGCGCGGATGCGGCGGTTGCCGGCGTAGAGGCCGGCGACGTAGACCGCGAGGAAGCCGCTGCCGCCGACGGCTCCCGTGGCCGCGAACAGGAACAGCGCCGACGCCAGCACCACGATCGGATAGAGGCCGCGCTCCAGGTCGATCCGGTCGACGAGGGCGACGATCAGCACGCCGCCGGCGAGGCCCATCAGCAGACCGAGGCCGATCTGCTGGGCGAAGCCGGCGAGGAGGGCGAAGCCGAGGGTCTCGGTGCCGCCGGCGGCGGCGAAGCTCGTCAGCGTCAGGGTGAGGAAGATGGCGATCGGATCGTTGGAACCCGATTCGACCTCGAGGGTCGAGCGGACCCGGTCGCGCAAGGTGATGCCGCCGACGCGCAGCAGGAAGAACACGGCGGCGGCGTCGGTGGAACTGACGATCGCGCCGAGCAGCAGCGATTCCACCGCCCCGAGGCCGAACAGCGCGTGGGCGGCGAGGCCGACGAGGCCGGTGGTGACGACGACGCCGAGGGTGGCGAGGGTGAGCGCCGGCGCCGCCGCCTGCCGGAAGCTCTGCAGCGGCGTCGCGAAGCCGCTGTCGAACAGGATGACGGCGAGCGACAGCGAGCCGATGAAATAGGCGACCGGGCCGTTGTCGAAATGAAGGCCGATGCCGTCCTCGCCGGCGATGAGGCCGATCGACAGGAACAGCAGCAGCAGGGGGGCGCCGAAGCGGAAGGCGATGACGCTCGAGACGGCGGCGGCGACGATCAGGCCGGAGCCGATCAGGATGATGAGGTAGATGCCGTCGATCGCCAACGCCGCTCCCTTTCGAGGCATCCGGCGGCAGCTCCGGTCGCCGCCGTGCCGAGGCCACCGCCGGTCCATGCACAGGCCCCTGCGCAAGCCTGCTCGCCCCGGGCCGTTCCGACCCGGCGGCCGAGATCGACAGCTTCCGCCACAATTCGGGAGAAATCACGACGGCCGAAGCGCGGAGCCCGCTGCTTTCGGCGCCGGGCGCCGCGGCCGGTCACCACGTGGCGGGCAGCAGATCGAGCGTCGAGGTCCGGTCGACGCCGCGGCCGACCGCCACGGTGACCGGATCGCCGAGAGTGACCGTGGCGAGGGTCCCGGGCAACCGGTCATTGCCCGGCACGACGAGCAGGCCCGGCGCAGGAAGGTCGATTGAAAACGGTCGCGACAATTGGAAATGGTCGCTCGGCGGACGCCCGGGCGGCGGCGGAACGGCGGCGATCTCGAAAGCCTCGCCGCGCAGGTAGTAGAGGGCGGCGGCGATGTCGGCCCGGCGGGTGAAGACGAGGGTGCGCACGCCGCGCTCCCGGGCCTCCTCGCCGACAGCGGCCATCGCCTCGCGCCAGCCGAGGACGCGGGCGAAGGGATTGCCGATGCCGGGCAGCGACAGTGTCGGCGCGAAGGCCGGGGCGACCAGCAACGCGGCGGCGACGACGCCGTGGAGGCCGAAGGTGGCCTGCAGCAGGCGCCGGCGCAGCAGGCCGCCACCGGCGAGCAGGGCCGCGACGAGGACCGTGGCGGCCGGATAGGCGGTGGCGCCCCAGTTGGCGTTGGCCTTGGAGAGAAGCCCCTGCAGTGTGAAGGCCAGCAGCACCGGCACCGAGAAGACGAGCAGGAAGCGGTCGGCGGCGGGCCGGCCGCTGGCGAGGCGCCCGAAGGCGGCGGCGAGCAGCATCGCGAACAGGATCGGGCCGAAGACGCCGAACTGCGCACCGACGAATTCCGCCATCCGCCCCGGATGCAGCGTCACCCCGGCCCAGGCGGCGTTGTCGCGGGTGTGCGAGAAGGTGACGAAGGCATTGGCGGCGTTCCACAGGAGGTTCGGCACGATCGCCGCGACGCCGAGGCCGAGGGCGAGCCAGAGCCCGGGCCGGGCGAGCCGCCCGCGCAGACCCGGCGTCATCGCGAGATGGAGCAGCACGAGGACCGGGAAGAAGGCCATGGCGTATTTGGCGTTGAGACCGGCACCGATGGCGAGGCCGAGGAGGACGGCGTCGGCGAGCCGGTCGCCTTCGATCCAGCGGTGCAGGCACAGCAGGCCCGCCGACCAGGCGAGCAGCAGCGGCACGTCGGTGGTGATCAGCAGCGAGGAGAGGCTCACCGCCGGCAGCAGCAGGAAGAGCGCCGCGGCGAGGAGGCCGACCCTCCCCCCGTAGAGCCGGCGCCCGAGCAGGCCGAGCACGAGGGCGCTCGCTCCGTGCAGCAGTGGGGCGGCGAGGCGCACCGCCCATTCGCCGTCACCGAAGAGGCCGGTGGTGAGGGCGATGATCCAGGCGACCAGCGGGGGTTTCGAGTAGTAGCCGAAATCGGGGGCCTTGGCCCAGGCCCAGTACTGGGCCTCGTCGAAGAACAGGTCGGTCCTGGCGAAGACGAGGGCGAGAACGCGCAGGACCGTGACGACGGCGACCAGCACCAGCAGCTGCGCCGCGAAACCTCCGGCCCCGCCCGGGGCCGGGTGCGCCGCGCCCGCCGTCTTTCCCGCCTTCGCCCGTTCGCCCTCGTCCGCCACGCCGCACTCCCGTCTCGCCATCCGTCGAACCCTCGCCTAGCACGGCCGGGCGGCGGATGCATGGCGCTTTTCGGCGCCGATGCCTCGGACGGGCCGACGCCTTCACGCCGCGGCGCGCGATCGCGCCAGCCTCAGCGCGTAGTCGAGGGCGAACAGCATGTTCTCGTGGTTGGCGGTGCCGGTTCCGGCGATGTCGAAGGCGGTGCCGTGATCCACCGAGGTGCGGTCGATCGGCAGGCCGAGCGAAACGTTGACCGCGGTGTCGAAGGCGACGAGCTTGATCGGAATGTGGCCCTGGTCGTGATACTGGGCGACGACGAGGTCGAAAGCCCCCCGATAGGCCTTGTGGAAGACGGTGTCGGCCGAGATCGGCCCGGCGGCGTCGATGCCTTCGGCCCGCGCCGCCTCCACCCCCGGACGGATGGCACGCTCGTCCTCGTCGCCGAACAGGCCGTTCTCGCCGCAGTGCGGGTTGAGCCCGGCGACGGCTATCCGCGGCGCCGCGAAACCCATGCGCTTCAGGTGGGCGTCGCCGGCGCGGATCGTCGCCAGCACCCGCTCCGGCGTCGCCCGGCCGATCGCGTCGCGCAGGGAGACGTGGGTCGAGACGTGGATCACCTTGAGCCGCTCGGAGGCGAGCAGCATGAAGGAGGACTTCGCGCCGGTCAGCGCCGCCAGCATGCCGGTGTGGCCGTCGTAGTGATGGCCGGCGGCGTTGAGCGCCTCCTTGTTGATCGGCGCGGTGACGAGGCCGGCGACCTCGCCGGCGAGCGCCATCTGCGTGGCCGTGCGGATGTAGCGGAAGCTCGCCTCGCCGCAGCGCGCGTCGAGGACGCCGAAGGCGCCGGGCAGGCCGTCGACGTCGACCTGCCGCAGCGCGGCGCCCTCGCCCGGCTCGCCGTAGGGGTGGAGGTCGAGGGCGATGCCGCAGGCGCTCGCCGCCCGGGCGAGCACCGCGCCGTCGCCGACGACGACGATGCGCCGGCGCGCCAAAGGATCGAGGGCGGCGAGCGCCTTGACGATCACCTCGGCGCCGACGCCGCTCGGGTCGCCCATGGAGATGGCGATCGGGAGAACACCGGCCGGGGAGACGGCAGTCGCAATGTCGGCGGCCGGGGAGAAATCGGTCGGGGCGCCGGCGGTGGGGGCGGTCGTCGTCATGGTCGTCCTTGCGCAGTCGGTTTCGGAGCCGGGCCGCGGAGCACGCGCGTATACGTCGCCGGCTGCTCCCAACCTCCCTTCGGCACCGCCCGGGGCGGTGGTCAGTAGGCGTCGCGGTAGATCGCTTCGATCTCGCCGACCGAGAGATCGCGCGGATTGTTGTCGAGAAGGCGGCGGATGGCGTGGGCGTCGGCCGCCATTGCCGGCAGGTCGGTTTCCGGCACGCCGTGGTCGGAGAGGCGCATGGCGAGGCCGAGGCCGCGGCAGAAGGCGGCGGCGCCGTCGAGCACGGCTGCGGCTTCGAGGGGCCGGCCCGACCGGCCGAAGCCGAGCGCCTCGGCGACGAGCGCGGTCTTCTCCGGCACGGCCGCGGCGTTGGCGGCGAGCACGTGGGGAAAGATCAGCGCGTTGGCGAGGCCGTGGGGCAGGTCGTGGCGCGTGCCGAGCGGATAGGCGAGGGCGTGGCCGGCCGTTGTGTTGACCGGGCCGAGGCAGACGCCGCCGTAGAACGACGCGAGCGCCATCGCCGCGCGGGCCTCGGCGTCGGCGCCGTTCGCCACCGCGCGCGGCAGGAAGCGGCCGACGAGGCGGATCCCCTCCAGCGCGTAGGCGTCGATCAGCGGATGGGCCCGGCGGCTGGTGAAGGCCTCGGTGCAGTGGGCGAGCGCGTCGACGCCGGTCGCCGCCGTCACCGCCGGCGGCAGGCTCGCGGTCATCGCCGGGTCGATCACGGCGACGTCGGCCAGCATGTGGCGGCTCTCGACCGCGATCTTGGCGAGGGTCGCGGGGTCGGTGACGAGGGCGCGGGTGCCGGCCTCGCTGCCGGTGCCGGCGGTGGTCGGCACCTGGACGAGCAGGCAGGCGCGCGGCGGCGCCCGGTCCTTGCCGGCGATGGCGGCGAGCGGCCGGTCGTCGCCGGCGAGCACGGCGGCGAGCTTGGCGCAGTCCATGGCGCTGCCGCCGCCGAAGCCGACGACGGCGTCGGGCGCGAGCCGGCGGGCAGCCGCGAGCAGCGCCTCCAGCGTGGCGAGCCCCGGCTCGGGCTCGACCGCTCCGAACACCTCCGCCGGCTTGATGCCGAGGACGTCGACCCGGGCGGCGTTGAAGGCGTCGGCGACGACGAGGACGCGGCGGGCGCCGCGCTCGGCGAGATCGGCGGCGAGATGGCGGATCTGGCCGGCGCCGAAGCGGACGAGGCCCGGCCGCAGCAGATCGATCGGCGTCGCATAGTCCGACATGAAGGAGGCCCCTGCTGTCGCCGCCACCGAACGGGCGGCGGTCGTCCCTCGGGCATTGATAGGCTTCGGGCCGGATATGTCAATTCTCTTTACAACAATGCGTCCGCCATCGGCGCTCCGGGCAGGCGGTCCGCGCGACCTGCCGCGGCGACCCGCGGAGGCTTCGCACCCGCACACACCGGTCCCGCGCCTTCCTCGTCGGGGAATTGCTGCCTTTTCAGTTGGTTATCTTGATTGAAGATCGTTGGGGCATCCGGTCTCCGCTCCGCTCCGGCGCCGCGCCGCCTGCCGCGCCGCGCTGCCGGAACGGGGTCGGACGGGAGGGCCGGGACCGAGGCGGCACCGGCGGCCCGCGCGCATGATTGAGCCGTCAAATCAGAATCATGACCCTTGCGCCCCCGAAGCCTGCCCGACCTTCGGATTGACAAATTGACGAGAGCGCGCCGCCCGGCGCCAGTCGGTGGCGGCGGAGCGGATCGCCGCCGGGCACCTTTGCTCCGGCCCGCCCCGGCACGAGATCGCCACGGCTGCCCGGAGCGCACGCCCGGCGGCCGCCCGGACGCCCGCCGCGACGAACGATTCCGGCAAACCCCTGATTTCGTTTTCCTTCTCTTGTTTTTCGACCAAGCGTCAAAAAAATGTCACCCGAGGGGTTTGCAACGGAGCGCGGAGTTGCTACATCAGCGCCGTCGGCAGCGCCCGACTTTGACGCGGGGTGGAGCAGCCCGGTAGCTCGTCAGGCTCATAACCTGAAGGTCGTAGGTTCAAATCCTACCCCCGCAACCAGACTTTCCAACAAGATATCAAACGCTTGGGCCGCCCTTCGGGCGGCTTTTGCGTGTCGCATCGTGTTGCAAGGCCCTCCCGAGCACTCCCCAAAGATTCCAAAGGCTTACGACCATCCCCGATTCCTCCGTGCAACACGGATGCGACACGGGACAGCGCCAATGTTCCGCAGGCGTTCAGGTTCACAGCGCTTTGGACGACGATATGCGGACTACGGAGATCCGCCCCGTTGTGCCCGCGATCTGGCGGTTGAGGTCCGCGAGCGCGGCGGCCATTTCCGCGTCGCTGGCATAGGTCACCCGCTTGCCGTCGTATTCGACGGTGCGGATGCCCTGATAGCGCGCGGCCATCAGGGCGTCCCGCCAGGCGCTGAGCTGGGCGAGGTCGGCCATGCTCACGCCCCGGCGTTCATGAACCAGCCGCGGTGGTCGATGAACCCGGCCCCGAAGTCCAGGATCACCCGAATCTCCACGCCGTCCACATCCCAGCCCGAGCGGCTCTCGACCTGCGGGCCTTCGGCGCCCGAGAGATAAGCGAACTCCAGCCCATCGATCTCGCCGGGTTCGGCGGTGACGTACCAGCGGGTTGCCGAGCTGAGCCGTGGCTCGACCACCAGCGAGAGCGCCCCGGAGAAGGGGTTCACGTCTGCCGCCGTGGCGGGCGCGATGGAGGCCAGCCACTTCTCGGCCGTGGTCTCAAGCGCGGGCGGGACCAGCAGGTTGCGCGGCGTCACGCGGATGGTGCGATCCTCGATGCCCTTCTGCGTCCTGAGCGCCAGGCGGGCGGCCGACAGCGTCGCGTCCGAGATAGCAGCACCAGTGCCTGCCTTGTTGCCGTGGTCGGCGTGGAACAGCGTCTTGCCGTCCGACAGGGTGGGGCCGTTGCCGCTGCCCGCCTCGAGGAGGGTGACGAGGATCCGCGCCTCGGTCTCGGCGGCAGCCTGACCCATCCGGCGCGCGAGGTCCGCGAAGGCGCCGAGGTCGTCGTTGACCAGCACCTGCCGGGTGATGCCGATCTTCCGCGCCCAGGTCTCGACCTTGTAGGCCTCCCGCGCCTCGGCCATGGTCCCGGCCTTGATCTCGCCGTGCTCGTTCAGCTTCTCCAGCAGCGGCGCCTCGCCCAGCATGATCTTGTTCACCGCGCGGAAGTCACGCGCCGTGGTCTGGCGGCCGAGCCGGCGGATGCCCGAGGGCGCGGCCTGGTAGGCGTCACGCAGCACCCGGCCCACCGTGTCCCCGAGGATGATCGGGAAGTCGGAGGTGGTGTGCAGCGCGCGGGTGACGAGGCTCGCGGGCGACAGCGCCATGGTGGACTCGCCACGCAAGGTCAGCAGTTCCTTCGCCATGTCGACGGGAGTCGAGTAGGCGTAGCGCCGGGCGGGCTCGCTCAGTTCGTGGCGCGGGTTGATCCGGGCGTAGAGCGCCTCGCCCATCTGCCGGGCGCGCAGAGCGGGGTCGTCCTGGCTCTCGCCCATCTCGACGCGGACCTGCTCGGTGCGGATGGCCAGTGCGCTGCGCTTGGCCAGCGCCTCGAATGCCGCGCGGCGGGCGGTGTCGGGATCGGCGCCTCCGTCGATCTGGCCGTCGATCCAGGACTGATCGAGCCCGGCGATGCGGGCGATGGAGCGGATCTCTGCATTGGCCTCGGCGCGGGTCTCGGTCTTCGGTGCCTCTGGCGGGGCCGGGGTGGTGGTCGTATCGGTCATCTCTGTCTCCATGCGAATGTGGGCGCCGGGGTCGGCGGGCGTCGGCACCAGGGAAATCTCGTGAGGGGTCCAGCGCACGGCGGTCAGCACGCGCGCGCCTTTTTCGGCGGACTCGGCCCAGTCCTCGACCGAGTAGCCGACCGAGACATGGCGCAGGATGCCCGCCAGGACGTCCTGCCAGACTGGCTCCACCTCGGGCCGGGCCGAGAACTGGATCAGCGCCGTGCCACGCTTGCCGTCCACGGCCGCGCTGCGCACGGAGCCCAGAACGTCTCGGACGGCTGTCTGGCGGTGTGCATCGAGGACGCTGGCACCCTCCAGGCGCGACAGGTCAACCGCCTCGGGCGCGAGGCTCAGCCGCTCGATGTATTGCCCCGCAATGTCGCGGCGGCGCACCGGCGCGCCGGTGGACCAGATCACCTCGACGGTGCGCGCGTCCGGATCGGCCGTCGCGGGCGCAAGCGTCGCGTGGCGGGTGTGAAGGCAAACGTTGTCGTTCCCGACGGTTGAGCGGCTCGGTGTCGGGGTTGTCTCGGTGTCAGCCATCGGCCGCCTCCTTCTGCTGCGGCACCGCCGTCTGACCGAAGGTCAGCCCCAGCCCCTCCGCACGTTCGCGGTCGGCGGCGATCTCGGCATCCACCTGTTCGGCGTCGTAGCCGCGCTCGGAGATCGCCTGGGACCGGCTCTTGAGCCCCGCGCCGATCGCAAGGATCTCGGCCTGCACGTCCTTCATCGGATCGACGTAGTCGAACTTCGGCGGCAGCCATTCGCACCCCAGGTAGGCGTTCGGGTTGCGGTCGAAGTCCCGTGCAGGCAAATCGCCGGTCAGCACCGCCAGTTGCACGAACCGCTCCCACACCGGGCGGCAGAACAGGTGCACCACCACGTTGTGCTGCAACTGCTCGACCCTGCGGCGGAACTCGATGAGCCCGGCGCGGATCGAGGAATAGGTGACGCCTTCCAGATCGCCCGACACCAGTTCGTAGGGCAGGCCGAGCCCGGCCGCGACGGCGCGCAGGTGGTTCTTCACGAAGGGCGCGTAGGCGTCGTGCTCGGTCGGGTTCGAAAACCGGATGTCGGTGCCGGGCGGGAGCGGGATCAGGCTTCCGGGCTCCATGCCCACGGTCAGCGCGCCTCCGGTGTTCGTGCCCGAGAGGCCGCCCGCCGTGCCATCGGGATCGGTGATGAAGCCGGTGAACAGCGCCGCGACCTTGGCCTTCACCAGCGCGGCATCCTCGAACTGGTCAAGCTCGTGGAGCCGCAGCAGCACCGGCGCGAGCCAGGTGATCCCGCGCAGCTGGCCCGCGGCGAGCGGCTTGAACAGGTGCAGGCAATCGGCAGCGGGGACGCGGAGCGGGTCCATGCGGAGAGACCCCAGCGGATCGCCCGGGCGGGAGGACAGGACCCGATAGGCGACCCGGCGACCGGCTGCATCGAACTCGATGCCCGCGCGGATCCGCGCCCCGCCGCCGATCTCGCGGTGCAGGTCCATGGGAACCTGCTCGCGATCCAGAAGCTCGATTTGGAGGGGAAGTGCAGCGGCGTCGCTGGCAACGCGCAGCCGGGCGAAGCTCTCGCCGCTCTCGACCATCGCGCGGACGGCCATGGCTTGCAGCCCGTAGAAGTCGGCCAGCCCGTCCGGGGCGGCGTGATCGGTCCAGCGCAACCAGAGCGCCTGCAGCCGCTCGCGCACCGCCCGGTCGGGATGGGTGGACTGCGGCTTGATCCCGGCGCCGACGACATTGCCGACCAGGCTGTCCACCGCCGCCGCGACCCACGGGTTGTTCCGCGCATACCACCCGGCCCGCCGCGCCGCCGTGGTCGCGCCCGCCAGGATCGCCGCGTTCAGCCC